>CAYPHB010000011.1:18778-21519 GCA_964410445.1 uncultured Oscillospiraceae bacterium | reverse complement strand
CCAATGTGGTTACACTAGGCATGCCCGCAATGCGCGAAACAATTCTTGCCGGCGAAAAACCAGGCCGGCTTTAATTTGAAAGGAAATCCAAATGGCAAAAAGCCCCTATGAAGTGCTCGGCGTGCGAAAAGGCGCTTCCCAGGATGAAATCAAAAAAGCATATCGTCAAATGGTCAAACAATACCACCCCGATAATTATAAAGGGCATCCTTTAGAGAACCTTGCCAAGGAAAAAATGCAGGAAGTCAATGATGCTTACGATCAGCTGACTAATGGCAACAAACAGTATGGCAACTCCGGTTCAACAAGCGGACAGGGAAGTAATAACCCTTACGGTCAGGGAAATCCTTATTCCGGTTATGGCAATCAACAGGGCCAGAGCGGGCAAAACTACAACCCCTGGGGCCAAAACCAGCAAAACCGCGGACCTTATTATTCCGGCGGTTCTTCCGGCCCGAGTATGTGTGATACACTGACCTGCTTATGTTGCGGCGATACCTGCTGCGAATGCATGGGCGGGGATTTATGCAGCTGTTGCTAAACGGCGATGTTAAACGGCGATGAATCAGCAAAGCAACAATAAAGGACCGCGCGGCGGCAAAGAGCATGACCGTGCCCGGCAAGCAGCACTGGGTGGTTTGTTGTCGGCTTTGGCGATGTTATTTATTTCATTTTCAGCGGTCTCACCAACTGCTGATTTTGCCCTCTTTACAATGGCTAGTCTTTGCATAGCCATTGCCGTAATCGAATATGGCATCCGTTTTGGCACTTTGATTTATCTGGCAGTATCAATTCTAGCGTCTATTTGGCCGGGGATTGCCTTAGCCTGGCCATTCCTGGCTTATTTCGGATTCTTCCCTTTGCTAAAAGCTTTTTCGGAAAAAAGATGGCCGCGGATTCCCGCAGCCATTTTCAAACTGACTATTTCAATTGCAATTGTACTCTTGGGAGTGTTGTTTTTTGCCATCCCATACCTGCAAAGCTATGTAGCTCTTTATGGTTATTGGTTTATGCCTGCCGCGCTGTTGTTCAGCATGGCTGTCATCCTTGTGTATGACTATGCTCTTACTTTACTGATCACAATCTACCGGCAGCGGCGGCGCTAATCAGTTTTTCTTGCGATTTGCCTGAGCGTTTTTTTATTTGGAATTTTTCTTGCGCTAATTCTTGCGCTGGTCACGCAGATTAATTATTTGCGCAATCAGTTTACTGACCAGCATTAGAAAAAGCAGTGCCAGAGAGCCAACCAGTAAGTAATAAAGATTACGGTTTTCCTGCAAGAGGTTAAGCACCTGATCCACAATGTTAATATTTGACAGGATTTGCCGGTCAGGAACAACATCAACGGTAATCAAAGTTCCGTCCACAAGTTCGAAAACAACCTGACCCACAACCATGGTATTTTGAATCGGCCGGCTATAAGGACCATAGGATTTATAAACTGCCGGTGGCTTTATGTAGTGGTCACCGATCGGGTGCACATATTGAACGTCCTTTTGATAAATCAGCCCGAAGGTTTCGCCATCCAGTGTAGTTTCCTGGGAACCGGTAAATTCCTGGCCTGCTTGTACGAGCGGTGAGTAGTCGTAGGTACGCTCGACAGCGTCAAAAAGGGCAAGTGTGTCAGCCACTGCCAGATTGGGGTCGCCGTTGGCAGTAATGCTGATAATGCCAAACCCGTTAACGTTCCCGGTAGCAATTGTTGTTGATTTTTCATCGCCTGAGTTAAAAACGCCGCTGGCCCGTCCTTCGGAATAAGGCCAAAGGCTCGAAAGCTGATTGGACATTGGTACAAGGTTTTGGCCGTCGACAACTATGAATTCACTTTGTTTACGGAACATACTGCTGAAGCGCTCATTCTGCAAGGCCCGCTGCGTCAGCGCTGCCAGATCAGCAATGGTTGTATAAGCAGTCGTTATACTTGCACCGGGTTCGTTTTGCTCAACATTACCTGGAGAAGAATTAACCTGACTGCCTGAGCCTGCTATTGCAGCCTGGCCGGTTACGGAGCCAAAGAGCGTGTTCTTTAGCCCAAAAGTATTGGCGCGTGTATTCATCTGCCGTACGAAATCAGCTTCGTCATTGGTGACAGATTCAGCCAACGCCAAGGCGGCTGCGTCAGAATCATAGAACAATAAACGCAGGAAGAGGTACTCGAGCGAATGCTTGTCGCCCGTTCGCAGGCGGATGTTGTCGAGAGTTGATTCAAAATATGCGGCGTCAGCAACTGTATTACTGATAGTCACTTTGGTATCGAGAGGCTGCTTTTCAACAGCAAGTAAAGCGGCCATAATTTTGTAGGCCGCCGGGATATCCAGTTTTAAATCTGTATTCTTCTCGTAAAGTACACGGCCGCGGCCGGTTTCGATCACAATAGCGCTTTCCGATGAATGTTCAATCACTAAAGCTTCAGGGTAAACTACTGCATCCTTAGCGCTGGATGAAGTTGGTTCGCTAACCGGCAAGGATGCATCTGCCATCACTTTTGTCGGAATTAAAATGGCTTGAAACAGAGTAAACATCAGAACGAGCGCAATTATCAAAGCTGCCGCGCGGCTGTACTTACCCGCGCCTTTGGTATTCATATGCTGCGCCCCCCTTCTGATCGCTTTATTTTATCATACACAGGGTTTATCCGCGATCTAATACCTAAAATCTGAGCGTTTCGCAACTATCATTGTTGACCTTATGCGCAATAAATATCTATAATTGACACATTGACAAGTTCCGGCGGTCTTTGC
>CAYPHB010000011.1:538-18768 GCA_964410445.1 uncultured Oscillospiraceae bacterium | reverse complement strand
TGCACCCTGACCATTCTGCCGTTTGTCACTCATTCGGAGGTAAAAATGCCACGCGTCAATAACAAAACGATAACGTTTGCGCAAGAGTCGTCGCCTGACAAAGTGACAGTTCTGACTCATGGACCGCTGGATGTGTTGCTGACAACAGATTCGGTGAATGTTGCAGGCGAAACCAAACATTGTCACGACCATTACGAATTCTTCTTTCCGATCAACACAGTTCAGCGTATTAGTATTGAGAATAAGTGTATTGATTGCCAACCGGGACAGATTGTACCGATTAACCCCGGCCAGCAGCACAGCTTCTTTGGCGGCGACAAAGCTGTTTCGTTTATCGTCTTTCGCTATGATTCCGCCTATCTGACAGAACTTATCCAGTCGATGGAGCTGTCAGAGCAAGCTACCGGCAGTTTAGCCCGCCCCGCCTTTATCCCCGAAGCGTATCCGGTCAGCCCCGGGATTCAAACCTTAAGCGCCCGGATTATTCATGAATTTGATGAATATAAAGCGGGTCGTGACCGCATGCTTCTTTCGCTATCCGAAGTACTGGGCATCTTGTTAATCCGCACCTGCAACAGCCGCCGCAACCCTGCGGTTGAAAGTAAACAGATGATGCAAAGTGAGCGCTACCTGCGCTTCCGCCAGGTAATCGATTATATGCAGACACATCTTGACCAAAAAATCACCATTGACGATCTTGCCCAGATCGCTGGTATGAACCGCTATCATTTTATTCGCACTTTCAAATCAGCATTCCTGCAAAGCCCTTATGATTATCTGACTGACCTGCGGATTGAACGGGCTTCACAACTGTTAAAAGAAGACGCCCTGCCTGCTTCTGAAATTGCCAACATGTGCGGATTCTTTTCGGCAAGCAGGTTTTCTGCTGCATTCAAGCTTGCTACAGGTGATACCCCTACCCAATACCGCAACAAGCACCGGGCCGGCATGACCTCGGAAAAGGAACGCAGCAGGAATCGGTAAAAATAATCAACACCGCTTTTAGTCCGCAAAGACTTAATTGAAAGAAGTTTTAGGATTGACAAAGGTCAAGCCTTAGTTTTATTATGTCGATATACATATATTCCTATTGGTTTAGTAGAATTTAAAACGAACAACAGAACGCTGCTGAAATGCAAGCGGGAGGGTACAATGTCAGAACGAAAATTAGGGTTTAACACCCAAAGCATCCATGCCGGGCAACAAGTGGATCCAGCAACAGGTTCCAGAGCCGTTCCCATTTATCAGACAACATCGTATGTTTTCGAAGATGCTCAACACGGAGCTGATTTATTTGCTTTGGCCAAGCCGGGCAATATTTATACCAGGATAATGAATCCGACAACAGCCGTTTTTGAGGAGCGAATGAATGCCCTTGAAGGCGGTGTCGGCGCTCTGGCGACTGCTTCTGGTTCAGCGGCCATAACCTACGCGATTATGAACCTGATGGGCACCGGTGGGCATGTTGTTTCCGCCAACACCCTGTATGGTGGCACGCACAACCTGTTTGCTCACACTTTACCGCTATATGGTATTGAAACAACTTTTGTCGATCCGGACGATCCAGCCAGTTTCGCTGCAGCCGTACGGCCCGAAACGCGTGCGTTTTTCGTTGAAACCATTGGCAATCCGGCTGCTAATGTTGCGGATATCCCTGCGATAGCGGCTTTAGCGCATAAGCACGGTGTACCCCTGATCGTCGACAACACCTTTGGCACCCCTTACCTTATCAGACCGATCGAACACGGCGCCGACATTATCGTTCATTCCGCCACCAAATACATCGGCGGCCACGGCACTTCAATCGGCGGTATTATTATCGACGCCGGCAAGTTCGACTATGGCAAAGATGACCGCTTTCCCCAGCTTTCTCAGCCTGATCCCAGTTATAACGGCTTACGTTATGCTGCCGACCTCGGTCCGGCTGCCTTTATCACCAGAGCCAGAGTAAGCTTATTGCGAGATACCGGTGCTTCTATCAGCCCATTCAATTCCTGGCTGATGATCCAAGGGCTGGAAACACTGTCATTGCGGATGGAGCGGCATTGCTCAAACGCTCAGGCCGTGGCCGAATTCCTGGCTGCGCATCCTAAAGTAGCTTATGTTAACTACCCCGGCTTACCGGGCAACAAATACTATGACCTGGCTAAACGTCTGCTGCCGCGTGGATATGGTGCCATTTTCTCCTTTGGCGTCAAAGGCGGGCGCGATGAAGCCGGCAGGTTTATCGACAATCTCGAACTCTTTTCTTTGCTGGCCAATGTTGCAGATGCCAAGTCGCTTGTGATTCATCCTGCCGGTACTACGCATTCTCAGCTAAGCGACGAAGAACTGCGGGACTGCGGTGTAGGACCAGAACTGGTGAGGCTGTCAATCGGCCTCGAAGATATCGAGGATCTGATTGCCGACCTCGATAACGCTTTGGCTCACGTTTAAAGGAGCAGGCAATGCGTTTGTCAACCAAAGGTCAATACGCGCTGGAGGCTATTTTAACTATGGCCGCTGAGAGTCCGGAATCGCTGATCAGCATTCAGGCACTTGGCCAGAAGACTGGTATATCCACGCCCTATCTGGAGCAGATTTTCGCGAATCTGCGCCGGGCGGGCCTGGTTAAAAGCACTCGCGGCACGCAGGGCGGCTATGCACTCAGTCGGGCACAGGCGGACATCACCGTTGGTGAGATCCTCCGGGCAGGTGAGGGGTCGCTGGCGCCTGTTCACTGTTCTGAAAAAGGCAGTGAGGCGTGCGCGGCTTTTGACTATTGCCTGACTAGTCCACTATGGCAGCGAATGGATAAAGCAATCAGTTCAGTGCTCGAAAATATTTCTTTGGCTGAACTGGTAAGTCTTTGGGAGGATCAGAAACCGGGTAAGTATCTGGACTTTTCAATTTAAGCGATTCTCAGGAGATAACATGAAACTTTCAACTAAAACCAGATACGGCGTAAGAGCTTTAGTTGACCTGGCTTGTCGTTATGGGCAGGGTCACGTTCCTTTAAGCAGCATTGCTGAAAGGCAGAATATTTCGCCTAAGTATCTGGAACAGGAATTCGCGACTTTACGCCGGGCAGGTGTGCTAAAAAGCGTCAAAGGAGCCCAGGGCGGCTATATGCTGGCCCAGCCGGCGGACAAAACCAACGTAGCTGAAGTCATAAGCATACTTGAAGGAGATCTGGATATCGTCGATCCTCTGGACGAAGAGAGTAATAACCCGCTGCGGGCATTTCTTTACCGTGAGGTTTATGAACCTGTTGGCCGTTCAATTAAGGCCAGCTTGGAGAATCTGACGCTGGCTGATGTAGTAAGGTATTATCGCGAAGAACAGATCGCTGACAATATGTATTATATTTGAGCTAAAATTCCCATAAGATCTTGTGCCGAATCAGCTGGCTCCTGTTGTGGTTAAACTGTGTCTTAAATGGTAACATAAGAGAGTTTAGCAAAGAAATTAGGAGCAAAAATTAATGGTTTTAACAGGTATTGGACCGACAGGTGACGGCGTGCTGATGATCGAGCGCGGTCTGTCGCAAACGCCGGACAGGTATCTAGATTGCTGCACTACTGCAGCCCGGGTAGTCGTGATCACAGACAGAGAGGTTGCTGCCTTGCATGCGCCCACTCTGTCCGAATCGCTGGCATCTACCGGTCGTCCGGTTCATACACTCGTAATTGACGGCTCCGAAGCCGCGAAAAGCCTGGAAGGCGTTGGCTCGATCTACGAGCAGCTTTCAGACATCAACTGCTGTCGGGACGATGTGATTTTAGCTTTTGGCGGTGGCAGCATCATTGACATGGCCACCTTTGCGGCGGCCACATATCTTGGCGGCATTCAGCTGGTGATTATGCCAACTTCGCTGGCTTCCATGATCGATTCCTCTGTGAGTAATAAATGCTATTTAAATTTTCGCAGCTCCCGCAATGTTATCCAGACCACAGGCCGGCCACAACGTATTTTAATAGATCCCGACTATCTCAACAGTCTGACTCCAAAGCAGCTGGCGAACGGCTATGCTCAGGTTATCCGCTACGGCATGATCTCCGACCCTGAATTGATCAGGTTACTGACGGCTGAAGACGTTGATGCCGAGGTAATTATCCAGCGCGCAGTCCAGGCCAGAATAAAAACTGAGCGGGAAAACACTGATAGCCTGGATTTTGGCCGTTTGGTGAGTGACGCGATTGAAGGCCATTTCCGTTTTCTTAAGTACCAGCACGGTGAGGCGCTGGCACTTGGTATGTTGGCCGCCTGCCCGACAGAGCAAATGCGTGAACTTTTACAGAAGCATAATTTACCGACCACACTCGAGGGTGTGACACCGGAAACAATCATCCGTAGAATTGTTAAATCGTTGCAGGCTCAAGGATCGCACAGCTATTCAATCGTTAGAATTGAGTCAGCCGGGAAACCTTACCTGCAAACCTTCAAACCAGAAGAAGCCGAGGCTCTGGTAAGCAGCTTAATTGCTGAACTGGAACCGCCGGCTTAGTAATAATCCTGATCGGCGCAAGGAGCAACCCATGATTCCACTATCCAGTCGCGCCAGGCGCGCTTTAGTCCTTCTGCTAGTACTGTCAATGTTGCTGACTATTTTGGCCGGCTGCTCCGGCAGTAATGAAGAAACAACCAAACCGGCTGCCTATGGCAGCTTTGGTGCTGATTTTGCCCGCACTCTGGCGGCTGCCAACCCCGACAGAGCCGCTGGCTCACCAGGGGAGAACAGGACGGGTGACCTTATTATCGAGGCTTTTACCGACCTCGGTTATGAGCCGGTTGTTTCCTCGTTCAGTTTTCCTGACCCGGAAGGTTCGCTATTGAACTCGCGTAATATTGCCGTGCTGATTCCCGGCTCCGGAGTTCCTGATCCGGATAATGAAGGAAAAACATTAAGCCGGCAGGTGATTATCGGCGCGCATTACGATTCACTCCCCCGGCCTGCTGATGTAAAACCTGTTGAGGCACAGGCCACAAGCAAAACCAGTCAAACCACTGGCACCACCGCTGACAGTTCCGACTTGATGCCGGGTTGGGAGAATTATACCGGGATCAGTGACAATGCTTCCTCGATCGGCTCTTTGATGGTTATGGCCCGTGAACTGAAAACCATGGATAATACACATGATGTGGTCCTGGTTGCTTTTGGTGCCGGCCACGCTAATCAGGCCGGAGCCCGCTTCTATGTTGAAAAGATGAAACCTGCTGACATTGAACGCACTGAAGTAATGTACAACCTGGAGAATATCTATGCCGGTGATAAACTTTATGCTAATGCCGGCCAGAATTCAATCAAACCAGGGTTCCAAAAAGACTATGAAAAACGCCGTAAACTCTACGAGGCAACCGATGTCTACTACGAATATGAGCTTTTCAGTAATAACCGTGTTGCACTGTACACCAACCAGTCTGTTATCGAAACGGATCAGAACAGATTGAACGTACTCGCTCCCTACCGTGAATGGACCACTCATCCTTCGGATCATCTGCCCTTTGACGAAGCGGATATTCCGATTGTTTTCTTTGAATCTTTCGATTATGACGTGACAACGATGGAAGAGATGCGGGAAAGCAATAACCCCGCGTTTACAGCAACTAACGGCAGGATCAGCGGTACACCATTTGATTCAACCGACTATCTGGAACGCTTGTTTGAAATGACGCAAGCCGAACTGACGCCTACACCGCTGGTGGTTTCACCTGGCCCAGGGGTGAGTGCGACTCCGGGGGCGCGCACAACACCGAGCGCCAGTTTAACTCCGGGCGCGGATTCCATACCTGGCGCAAGTGTTACACCGCGAGTGAGTGTCACACCGGGCGCTTCAACTACAAAAAAAGAAGAAGAGCCGCTCGAAGATCTGCTGACGCGCCGGATAAACAACACCGCGTTTATCATTATTAAATCGATAGAGAAAAGCTCTGCAACAGCCAGAGAAACCACTGCAGAGCCAAGTGTCACCCCGGCAATTACCCCGCGTTCCACAACCCGCGCGACTACTACCTCAACCCGCTAGTTGGATGAGAGCCTGACTAGGAACAATCCGATAAATCTCGGATTATTGCTGTTCGACCAGATGAAGAGTCGGATTATCGCTGTACGACCAGATAAAGAGTCAGTTTATCGTGATTTTCCCATCTGAAGTTCAGGCTTTGGAACTGGCCAGCGTGCAGAGTTGATACTGGATTGTCATTGCCGCACTCCGGCTTAGGCAGCAACGGTCCATCTTCTGGCCAGACAGCCATTGGACTGATTAAAAGATTGCCATTAAGCGTCATGGCCGCATTTTGAGCATTTTCCGGCACAAACCATTCAATCCGAAATCGCACCGGCTCTTCCATAGCTAGCGTTATGGTCTGTGCGACGACATTATCACCCACATCCCTGGTTTTTGTCTCAGCCGTTATGGTCTGCTCTTTATATTGAAAAGAATAAACTGCTTCACCCTGACCTGTAATTACCAGGCCGGCATCAATATCACCGGCGATAAAAACCAGTTCAGCTGGATGCGGGAAGTTTTCTAAGTGGTTATTTTCACTGTCCATTTTTTACCTGCCTCGTCTTTTCTTCTTACTTTTACCAATTAAGCTATATTATACCCTCAGAAAGCACTATGTTATAATTTGCTTAACTGAATCAGCCGAAAAACGCGTACCGGGTACGGGGAGCTTCTTATGCTGTTGGGAATTCATATTTGTAATTTCGAGATTCTGCAAAACACAACACTCGGTGTTACGTTTGCTGAACTGACTGAAATGAATGCAGCCGCAGCCGCAGACATTTATGATCCGGTTATGAGTTCGGTACCTGAAGAAAGGTTGCCATTGGGGCAACTCAATATTTTTATTGGCCGCAACAGTACAGGCAAGAGCGCTTTATTCACAGCTTTAGCTTTCCTGGGTGACTGCTTGCGTTTCAATGTTGCTTATGCCAGCACTAAAAATGGCCGGGTTAATTTTTCCCACCTGAAAACCAGTGGCATAGACGCGGATATTTGTTTTGAACTGGTCTTTAACGGTTCAAATCCCGATGAATTCCTGGGTTATTTTATTACTCTGTCTTCTGACCAGCATGGACGCCCTTATGTTGCTAAAGAAACTGTGAAACGCGCCTGGTTTAACTCTCAGGGATCAAACAGTGAAATATTGCTTGAGTTGGAAAATGGCAAAGGTCTGGTTCGTGAGAATGAGGAACTGAAAGAAACAGCTGTTGCAGACACCAAGGCACCCGCACTGGCTGCTTTCGGCAAGCTGCTCCAGTACCCCTGGCTGAACAGAATTTATGCCCAGATCACCCGCTGGTATTTTGACCAGATTCAGCTGAAGGAACTTGAGCCGCTGAAATCGGGTAAAGAAGGCGAGGGCGGTCACCGTCACATCAGCTTTACCGGCGATAATATCAAAAATGTGCTTGAATTCCTGAAAAATCAGGATCCCGTTTATTATGAGGAAGCGATTCAACGCATTGCCGAGCGGATGCCGGCTGAGAAGCGAATTGACAAGGCTCTGAACAACGGCGTCAGCGCTGGAACACGCAAGCTTTTTGCCTTGCTTCTGTTACTGGAGGATCCCGATCCCCGCCCGCTGCTTTGTCTGGAAGAACCGGATGCCGGGCTTTATCACGATATGGTTGATTCTCTGGCTTTTGCCCTGCGCGACTACACAATCCGTCATCCTGACTGTCAGGTGCTTTTCACAACCCACAGCCCATATATTCTTGAATCGATGAATCCGGAGGAAGTCTGGATTTTTGAACGACCGGTCGCAACAACAGGTTCAGGTGGGGAAACCAGCCGGACAGTGGGTTTTACCAGGACCCGATCCCTCGCTCGTGATCCGGTGGTATGCGCTATGCACCAAGAGGGCATAGGACTGGGAGCGATGTGGTACAGCGGCCATCTAGACCGTGCCTGGGACGAAGTTCATGCTAAAGACGATTCTGAATAAATGCCTGAAGGAGATTTCATGCACCTTGAATTGCTGATTGAAGACCGCTCCGGTGCTGTGGTAATGCAAAACCTGCTGCCGCGTATGCTTGAAGGCCGGTCCGCTGAACACACCTATGCTATTCGCCCGCACCGCGGTCTGGGCAAGGTGCCTAGAGATCCATACCAGCCTCCAGCGCGGTTTGCTTCGGGGTTGCTCGATTTACTACCCGCTAAGTCACGCGCCTACAAGCAGTCGTATTACCCGGAAGAATTACTGATAATTATTATTGTGGACTCTGATACTGAACAACCGGAAAAAGTATTTAGTACGGTCCAAAGTGTTATGGATCGTTTTGCCGGTGCCATTCCTTATGTTATCGGAGTCTCGGTTGAGGAGATGGAAGCCTGGCTAATGGGCGACCAAAAGGCTGTTTTGGAAGCGTACCCTGATGCAGACAAGTCGGTACTGGCAAATTATGCGCAGGACAGTGTTTGCGGCACCTGGGAGGTACTTGCCCATGCTTTATATGGCAGGCAGGCGAAAAAGCTGATCCGCCTGGGCTACCCTGCCGTTGGCCAATACAAACATGAGTGGGCCCGCCGGATTGCACCCCTGCTTGATCCCGATCGCAACAAGTCGCCCAGTTTCAAGCGCTTCCAACGTGCATTCAACCGTATACTTGGTCAGCAGGAACACAAGGCTGAAGAACACAGAGAACGTGTAGCTGCTATGGACAAGGAAATATGAGCGAAATCAGCGAACCAATCTGTTCCCCAGTGCGGGCAGCATACATACATGTACCTTTTTGTCAGCGCAAATGCGCTTACTGCGATTTTGCTTCCTGCGCCGGCAAACTTGAGCTGTTGCCGGCCTATGCCGAAGCCCTTTTGCGGGAAATCAGCCTGACAACCTTGTTTTCAGAAGCCGGCGATCACCAGCCGCTGGATTCTGTTTTTTTCGGGGGCGGCACACCCAGCCTGATGCTTCCCGCTGATCTGAACAAGATTCTGGCAGCGTTGGCTGACTCGTTCGGACTTTCACCCCAGGCGGAAATTACCTTTGAGGCCAATCCCGGCACACTTAATGGCGCACGCATGCGTGAGTTTCGCCAAGCCGGCTGCAATCGGATCAGCCTTGGTGTCCAGACACTCAATCCAGGTTTACTGGCAGTACTGGGTCGGCTGCATGATGCTGAAACAGCTGTAGATTCCTTGCGCCAGGCTGAAGCCGCCGGTTTCGCCCGGATCAGCGCTGATTTGATGTTTGGCTTGCCCGGCCAAACTACTGCAGATGTTGAGTCCACAGTTAAACAAATTCTGGATTTACCAGTTAATCACCTTTCTTACTACAGCCTTTCGTTAGAGCCGGGCACAGTTTTTTATGCAAAATATCAGGAACGGCCGGAACTGCTGCCGGACGAGGAAACTGAGCGCGCCCAATATGATTCATTAATTGCCGCAAGTTCCGCGGCTGGCATGGAACACTACGAAATAAGCAATTCTGCCTGCCCGGGTGAACGCTGCCGCCATAACACTGTTTATTGGCGGGCGGAACCATATTACGGCTTTGGTGCGGCCGCTCACAGCTACGTGAAGGCAGTAAGGCGCGGCAACGAAAGTAACCTGGATTCTTACCTGAAAAGCATCGCGGCTGCTGAAGGTCCTTTTGCCGCAGCTGTTTCTGTTGAAGAAATTTCCCGCCCGGAGCAGGAACAGGAATTTATGCTGCTGGGATTACGCTTACTGGAAGGCGTCAGTGCTTGCGATTATCGCGCACGTTTTGGTAGCGATATGTGGCAGCGTTTTGCTCCGGAAATCGAGCGTTTAACCAGGCGGGGGCTGGTAGAAAAATACGACAACAGTTTGCGCTTAACCAAAACGGGACTTGATTTAGCCAACCAGGTTTTTATTGAATTTGTCTGAGTTTTTATAGAATTCGTCTGATTATCCTGCTTGAAAAGCGCGAATATTGACATGCCTCAAATCTGGTGATAAAGTGTCTTTAGCACTCTCAGCGTTAGAGTGCTAAAGCTTTGTAAAAACCTCTTGAAAGGATATTTCGTGAAACTAAACAACCGCCAGCAGGCGATACTTCGCGCCGTAATCGATGACTATATTGAAACAGCAGAACCAGTTGGCTCAAAAAACCTGGTTTCACGTCATGCTTTCCCTGTCAGTTCAGCCACAGTCCGCAACGAAATGGCTGAGCTTGAAGAGCAGGGATATCTGGAACAAAAACATACCTCAGCAGGCAGGGTTCCGTCTGACAAAGGCTACCGGGCGTATGTCGATAACCTTTTGCGCGCATCTGAGCTTACGCCTGCAGAAGAGGAACAGATTCGCTCTTATCTGAGCGAATGCATTGATGAAGTCTCCGACTTGATTCGCCGCGCCTCTACCGTTTTATCCGATCAAACAGGCTATACGTCTCTGGTACTGACACCGCAGCTGCGGCGCAGTCAGCTCAAGCAGCTAAAAATGATGATGATTGAGCCTGGCAGAGCGCTGGTTGTAGTTGTACTGGAAGCCGGCGTTGTCAAGGATCGCCTGGTGCGGATACCTTCGATGATCGACAGCAGTCAGCTGATGCAGATTGCCAATGCAATTGAAGACAGCCTGACCGGGATGAAGCTTGACGATATCACTCTGGTGACTGTTACTTCAGCAGGGCGCAAGACTGAGCTGCCCGATAGCCTGCTTAACCAAGTGCTTTACGAAGCTTATGTGGCTATTAAACAGGCAGATAATCTGGAAGTTTACATGGAAGGCGCGCACAAGATGCTTTCCTACCCGGAATTTCAGAATATCGACAAAGCCAAGGACTATTACAACACGCTTAGCCGTGATGGCATTATTGCTGGCTATATGAATGAACTGAGTGAAGAAAGACGACAGGAGAAAATTGCTGCCGATGCTGAATTTGAAGCTCTGGACGAACAATTTGAACGTGCTGAAATTTTAGATGACAAAGAGCACAGCGCTAGCAGCCAAGCTGCGAAAAAGCAGCCGGCCTATATGGTTAGGATCGGCCAGGAAATCGCGTTGGAAGGCTTTAGTGACTGCAGCCTTGTTACTACATCGTACCGCATCGGCGACACAGTCGTTGGCAATATGGGCGTAATTGGCCCGCGGCGGATGGAATACGGCAAGGTTTTTTCCAATATTAGTTATATAAAAACTGCCTTGGATGCTGAGATCCGCAAAATCGCCAGTGTCAGGGCTGAAAGTGAGGACCAACACTAAATATGTATAAAAAACGTAAATCGGAGGAAACCCCGCCAGCGGAATTAACCGGCAACGGGAATGATTCAGAAATGGCAAACAGCAGCAAGACTGAAGCTGTCAACACGGTTGAAGAAGCTGCCACGAGCACAGAAACTGCTGCCGGGGAGCAATTACCGGAAGACATCAGCACTTTGACTGAACGTCTTGCCAAAACGGAAACTGATCTGAAAACCCTTTCAGATCGCTATTTACGCCTGATGGCTGAATATGACAATTACCGCAAACGCTCGCAAAAGGAGCGGGAAGCGCTTTATTTAGATTCGGTTGCCACTGTTGTCAAAGAATGGCTGCCGGTAATCGACAACCTGGCCCGGGCGGAGAAATCGGCTCTGGAGGTTGAGGGTGAAGGTGCGACCAGTATAGCAGAAGGCATCACTATGGTGCTGCGACAGGCCAACGACGCCATGGAACGTTTGAATGTTCATGAAATTGCCTGTCTGGGGCAGCCGTTTGACCCGCAAATGGCCGACGCGGTAATGCATGTCGAGGATGACAGCGTGGGACCTTCCACAGTTGTGGAAATTCTGCAAAAAGGCTACGCCTGCGGTGACCGGGTTATCCGCCACTGCGTGGTGAAAGTCGCGAACTAAAAACAAAAGCCGGCAGCCGCCGGCAAAAAAATAAAGATCAAATATTATAAATCGGCAACAGTGGTTGCAGAAGCAGCGCTTCAGACAACCAAATCATAACCTCTGGAGGAACATTATATGGCAAAAGTTATCGGTATCGACCTCGGAACCACAAACTCCTGCGTAGCCGTCATGGAAGGCGGCGAACCCATAGTTATACCCAACGCGGAAGGCAACCGCACTACTCCGTCAGTGCTGGCGTTTTCCAAGACCGGCGAGCGTCTTGTCGGCCAAGTGGCAAAGCGTCAGGCTGTCACAAACCCTGACCGCACCGTGATGTCGATCAAACGCGAAATGGGCACCAACTACAAAGTAAGAATTGACGATAAAACCTATTCACCGCAGGAAATTTCCGCGATGATCCTGCAAAAGCTGAAAGCTGATGCTGAAGCGTATCTGGGCGATACAATTACCCAGGCTGTTATCACCGTACCGGCTTATTTCAGTGATGCCCAGCGGCAGGCCACAAAAGATGCCGGCAAAATCGCGGGTCTCGATGTGCTGAGAATTATCAATGAGCCGACAGCCGCTTCACTGGCCTATGGCCTTGATAAAGAAACGGATCAGAAAATTCTGGTTTTTGACCTCGGTGGCGGCACCTTCGACGTTTCTATCCTTGAAATCGGCGATGGCGTCTTCGAAGTTCTGGCTACCAAAGGCAACAACCGTCTCGGCGGCGACGACTTCGACCAGCGCATTGTTGACTGGCTGGTAGACGAGTTCAAGAAGGATCAGACCATCGATCTTAAGGGCGACAAAATGGCAATGCAGCGTTTACGTGAAGCTGCGGAAAAAGCTAAAATTGAGCTTTCGGGTGTTAGCACCACATCCATTAACCTGCCCTACATCACCGCAGATGCCAACGGACCGAAGCATCTGGATATAGCTCTGACCCGGGCAAAATTCGACGAAATGACTGCTGATCTGGTTGAAAAAACCATGGAACCCACCCGCAGCGCTTTGGCGGATGCCGGTCTCAAACCTTCCGACATTGAAAAAATTCTCCTGGTTGGCGGTTCCACCCGGACACCTGCAATTCAGGAAGCGGTTAAGAAATTCTTCAATAAAGAACCTTTCAAAGGAATTAATCCTGACGAATGCGTAGCCATGGGCGCCGCTATTCAGGCCGCTGTATTGACCGGTGATGTTACCGGACTGCTGTTGCTCGACGTTACACCGCTGTCACTCGGCATTGAAACCATGGGTGGAGTGTTCACTAAAATTATTGAGCGCAATACCACGATCCCGACCAAAAAAAGTCAGATCTTCTCCACAGCAGCTGACGGTCAGACCCAGGTTGAAGTGCATGTTTTGCAGGGCGAGCGCGAGCTTGTTCAGTACAACAAGACACTCGGCAAGTTTAATCTGGAAGGCATTGCCCCGGCACCGCGCGGTGTACCGCAGATCGAAGTCACCTTCGACATCGACGCCAACGGCATTGTCCATGTTTCCGCCAAGGATCTGGGCACAAACCGCGAGCAGCATATTACGATCACCGCTTCGACAAACCTGACCGATGATGAAATTGATCGCGCTGTCAGGGAAGCAGAGCAGTTTGCTGCTGAGGATAAAGCCCGCAAAGAAGAAGTTGATACACGTAATGACGCAGATTCCGCTGTTTACCAGGCTGAAAAAACAATCAAGGACCTTGGGGACAAACTTGACCCGGCTGAAAAAGCCGAAATTGAAACAGCTGTACAAAAGCTGAAAGACAGTATTGCTGCAAATAGTGTTGAGGCAATGAAGACTGATACTGAAGCTTTGCAGCAGGCGTTTTATAAGGCCAGCGAAAAGCTTTACCAGCAAGCTGGCGGCGGCGAAGGCCAGCCAGGTCCTGATTTCCAGGGCGGACCTGGTCCGGATATGGGCGGAGCCAATCCTGACGGCGACTTCAAGGATGCCGGCGGCGACAGCTAAGTAGTTTTTTAATGACATATCTGCAACAGTCCCGCTCAGCTTCAGAGCTGCGCGGGACTTTGCCCGTTGGCTGGTTTCCCTGTATACTGGGAAATACTGTCGACTTGAAGGAGGACCACTCTGGTGCCCGAAAAACGTGATTATTATGAAGTGCTCGGGGTAGCACGCACCTCTGGCGAAGATGAACTGAAAAAGGCTTATCGCACTCTCGCCAAGAAATACCACCCCGATCTTAACCCCGGCAACAAAGAGGCCGAGGCAAAATTCAAAGAAGCCAACGAAGCGTACGCTGTTCTGTCAGACGCGGAAAAACGCCGCAATTATGACCAGTTCGGCCATGCCGGTGTTGACGGCCAGGGTTTTGGCGGCTTCAATGGCGGTGGTTTTGGTATAGATCTGGAAGACTTGTTTGGTAACCTGTTTGGCGGCGGCTTTGGCGGCTTTAGCGGCAACACCCGTCAGCGGACCGGCCCTCAGCGCGGCGCCAATTTGAAATACCGGATGAATCTGGAGTTCATGGAAGCCGCTTTTGGCGTTGAACGTCAAATTAATATAACCAAAGAAGATACCTGTGACACCTGCCATGGTGCCGGCACAAGCGATGGTTCCGCGCCTGAACGTTGCGGCACATGTAATGGCACCGGCCAGGTAAACCAGCGCCAGCAAACCATGTTTGGCACTGTCATGACTTCACGCCCCTGCCAGACCTGCCATGGCAGCGGTACAGTAATCAAAAACCCCTGCCCGAGCTGTAATGGCCGGGGAGTGCGCCAGAAAAGCAAAACGCTGAATGTTAAAGTGCCGGCCGGTATCAATGAAAACGAAATGCTGACTATCCGTGGCGAAGGTGAAGCCGGCACTCTGGGCGGGCCGCATGGCGACCTGTATGTTGAAGTACACGTCAAGCCGCATCATGTGTTTGAGCGTGAAGGCTACAACACCCACACGGAAATCCCCATTACCTTCACACAGGCCGCACTCGGCGCTGAAATTGAGGTGCCGACAATTGACGGCCCATACAAATATCAGATCAAGGAAGGCACCCAGCCCGGCGATACTTTTACTATCCGGGGCAAAGGCATTCCTTACCTGAACCGGAATAATACCCGCGGAGACCATATCTTCAGGGTGATTCTGGAAGTGCCGCGTCAGCTTGACGAGGAGCAGAAGAAGATCCTGCAACAGTTTGATCAAACCTGTACTGATAAAAACTATCAGAAACGCGGCAGCTTTTTCAGTAAGATTAAAGACTTGTTCAAATAAAAGACTAGTTCACATAAAGAGTCTACGGCTAAAGGATCTACGGCTAAAGGATCTACGGATAAAGGAGTCTACCGATGCAATGGCTGGTTTTTGAGGTTCAGACAACACATGAAGCCGCTGAGGTGATTACCGACCGTCTGTCCGTGCTCGGCGCTGACGGTGTGGAGGTACAGGACAGGGAGGAAATCCGCGCGATTCTGGCTGACCCGGACACCCTCTCCTATGCTGATGATGGTTTTGTCGACAGTCTGGACGAAAATGTGCGGATCCGCGCCTATTTCGCCCAGTTTCCGGAGGGCGTAAGGGTAAACGCCAGACCGGACTTTTCGACTCCCGAATTATATGACGATCAGCCTCGTGCCTATATTATTGCCGATGAATTGGCTGCCCGCATCCGTAGCGAGCTGGCCGGCATCGGCCAATTTTTACCCATTGGCCCCGGCTTAATCGGTTGGCATAAGGTAGCGGAGGAGGATTGGGCAAATAACTGGAAACATTACTATGACACTCTGCGCCTGACTGACCGCCTGATTGTAAACCCTTCCTGGATTGACTACAAAGCAGCTCCGGGTGAGATTTTGATCAGCCTTGACCCAGGCAGTGCCTTTGGCACCGGGACCCATGAAACCACCGCCATGTGCGCTGAATTTCTTGATGCTGATTCGCCCGTTGGCTGCAATGTGCTAGACTTGGGCTGCGGCAGCGGTATTCTGGCGATACTGACCGCGCGTCTGGGCGCTGCTTCAGTTGAGGCAATAGACATTGACAACCTGGCAGTTGGAGTTGCCCGGGAAAACTGCCGGATTAATCGAGTTGAGGTGCTTTGCCATCAAGGTGAGCTTAAGGATGCCCAAAATAGTCCCTTCGACCTGATCATCGCCAATATTATCGCTACGGTGATTATTGACTTGCTGCCAGAAATGCGAGCGGCACTGAAGCTGGGGGGCCGGCTGATAATTTCCGGAATAATTGAACCCAAAGCAGGTGAAGTTCTCCAGGCCGCCGCAGCCAGCGGCATGAGGTTGCTCGAGGCCCGGAACCGCAATGATTGGCACGCGTATCTGCTGGAACTGCCCGCTGACGCTGTGCTATAATCTCGTTGCTTTACCGAGGAGGAACTATATGCCCTTAAATTCTGAACAGGAACTGAAGAAGTCCCCGAATAAAAACGACAGCTCTGAAAAGGCCCGGTGGGCTACGACTTTCGGCGCCAGCATGACAGATATATCTGTTTTGTTCAAACCGATTCGCAACCGAACAATCAGGCAGCTGATTCCTCTGGCTTTCGGCGGTTCGGCGGTTCGTCTTACTCTGTCCAATTTTTTCAGCACAGAAGCGCTGCAGATTGACGCCGCTTCCGTGATGCTGGCTGACGAATACAACAGGCCTGAAACCGGCAGCAGCCGTGATCTAACCTTTGCGGGTGCGTTAACAGTTGAACTGGCCAGTGGGAGCGAGATTACCTCGGACCCCGTGGAGATCGCTGTACCAGCCGATGCCGTGCTGATTGTTGATTTATTTGTAGCCGGCGCAGCTTTAATAACCACAGGCACCCTTTCCACTGCTGTGCAGGTGTCTTTGTCTGAACCAGGTGACCATAGGGGCGACCCGGGTATGGCCTTCATTAAACAGCGTCCGCTGAATATAGGTTCCGCCACGCTGCCGCCGCCGATGCTCTTGCTGCGCAGGGTTGATGTACTGGCTGATTCTGGTAAGCATGCTTTTGTTGCGTTTGGCGACTCATTGACACAAATGGGCACCTGGATCGGGAATTTCCGCAAGCGTCTGGTTGCCGCTGAGAATAACAACTGGTCCATGGTTAATGCCGGCATTTCCGGCAACCGGATTATTCATGATGCCGCCTCAGGGCCGATGGCGGGCTTGTTTGGGCCGTCCGGCATCCACCGTTTTAATAAAGATGCACTCGATTATGCCGCGGTAAACACTGTCGCGATCTTCATGGGCATCAACGATTTAACTTACCCCGGTACCCTGGCGTTGCCGGGCGAAATTGTCACTGCCGAGGACATGATCGCCGGCTTGTCCGGCATGGCAGTGCGGGCGCGGGCGGCGGGTGTTCGCGTGATTGGCTGCACAATTCTGCCGTTTACAGGGGCTGATGACATCCCTTTGGCTGCCGAAGCCAAGCGTCGTGATGTTAACAGCTGGATTCGCCTTACCAGCCAGTTTGACGCTATATTTGACTTTGACCGGGCCCTTGCCGACCCTCAGCACCCTGAGCAACTCAGGGCAGAGTACGACAGCGGCGACCATCTGCATCCCAACGATGCCGGTGGCCTGGCCATGGCAGCGGCAATTAATTTGGAGTTATTCAATTAATGAGAATAGATGGGGCCGCGCTTCAGAAGCGATACATCGGTGACCGGAATTTTTATCGCGAAGTAATCGCGATTTCTTTGCCGATAATTCTGCAGCAGCTGATTACGACTTTAATGGGCATTGCTGACAATATCATGGTTGGCCAGATCAGCAGCGATGTTCTGGCCAGTGTCACTGTGGCGAATAAATTCTATATGATCACCCAAAGTGTAATGTTTGGCATTACCGGCGGTGTCTGCATCTTTATTTCCCAATATTACGGAGCTGAGGACCACGATAAGGTTCAGGGCTTATTTTTGCTCAACATGCTGGGTGCCCTCACGGTAGCTGGAATCTCCACTGCCATACTGCTGACATTTCCGCGCCAGTTACTGGGCATATTCCTGACATCTGAACACACAATTGCTTATGGTCTGGAATACCTGCGTTACGCGGTTTTCAGCTATCTGCCGTTCGCTGTTAGTCTCGCCTGTATGACGGCGTTGCGAAGTATCGGCTATACCAAAGCACCATTAATGATCAGCATCGGTGCTGTTTTTCTTAATGTCGGCCTTAATTATTCGCTGATTTTTGGCAAATTCGGCCTGCCCAGAATGGGAGTTGCCGGTGCCGCGCTGGCAACCCTGATCGCCCGCATTGTGGAAATGCTGCTGTTTGCCGCTGTCATCTTCAGCGGGCGGGAATACTTTACCTTCAGTACGCGTGAATTCAGGGTAATGGACAAAAAGCTGTTGCGGCAGATCTGGAGCCGTGCCTTGCCACTACTGGGTAACGAAATTCTCTGGTCCACAGGAACCACAAGTTTGTTCTGGGCTTACAGTTACGTGCATGAGCCGTTAATCGCGGCTCTGGCAATTGTCGAGATGGCCTCCGGTATTGC
>CAYPHB010000011.1:0-528 GCA_964410445.1 uncultured Oscillospiraceae bacterium | reverse complement strand
GCGGGCTGGGTGTATCTATCTCAGTTATGATCGGCAAGCGCTTGGGCGCAGGGTTGTTTGACGAAGCAAAGGCCAACGCAGGACGGCTGATCGTCTTTGCCTGCGGTTTCTCTTTGTTAATGACATTGGGAATGTTCCTGCTTGCGCCTGCTATTCCTTATTTATTTAATACCAGCGAGACCATCAGGCTAATGGCTACCCAGCTCTTAAGAACTCAGGCAATCTTCTATGTCGCGATCACAGTGAATGTATCCTGCTTCCTGATTTTCCGGGCTGGCGGCGATACCAAATCGGCGATGGCCATCGATTCAGGTTTTGTCTGGTTCTTTTCGCTGCCGCTGGCTGTTTTTCTGGCGCTGGTGGTTAAGCCGCCGCTGCCGCTGTTCTACCTGATTATTCAAAGCTGCGAATTGCTAAAACTGGTCATCGCGGTGCGCTATTTGAAGCGTGGCCGCTGGGTGGTTAACCTGACCTGAAACCACATCAAAAATGGCTCCGGTATGCAGCTCCGACTTGACGCAATTGCTT
>CAYPHB010000010.1:20820-25615 GCA_964410445.1 uncultured Oscillospiraceae bacterium | reverse complement strand
CGGAGATCGCCTTTGCCGGGAGCGGAAATGATAACCTTTTTGGCTCCGGCATCAATGTGGCCCTTCGCCTTGGTTACATCTGTAAACAAACCGGTGGATTCAATAACATATTCTACGCCGAGTTCGCCCCAGGGCAGATCAGCAGGGTTGCGCTCCGCCATGACGCAGCGGATTTTATGGCCGTTAACTACCAGAGTATCGCACTCTTCCAGCTCAGGGCTGCTTTTTTCCGCGCTGACAGCGTGTTTGAATTTGCCTTGAACTGAATCGTATTTGATTTGGTAGGCGAAGTAGTCCGCATCAGTTGAAATATCCGCAACCGCAACTACATCAAGTTCAGTGCCCAATAGCCCCTGGTCACATAGCGCCTGGAATACCATACGGCCAATGCGACCGAATCCGTTAATACCAACTTTGATAGCCATAAAATGTTCCTCCTAAGAACTTGTATCGTAAACTTATATTTTCGTGCAAACAAAACTATGATATCTGATTATTCAGCCTTATGCAAGCGACGCTGCACGCTTTTATAGCGTGTTTAAAGCCTGTTCACAAGCTTTTAAAAGTCACCGCTGTATCGGACCAGCGAGGCAGAAATAATGCCTTCCATCTGCTGCAGGCGTTCAAGAAAACGACTTTCCTGGTTCTTGATCGACAACTCGACAATGAGTTCGACGCTTTGCGGGGTGACGGTTTTGCTCTTGACACGATACGGCGGGATCAGCTTTTGCAGTTCACCCCTGAATTCCCGATTGTAGCGGATAACCAGCAGATAGGCTTTGCGGCTGCTGAATTGGGGGAACAGTGCCGTGCCGATCATGACCAATGCCAGGACAACTGTTCCTATTATGGCGAGGAGATAAAAAGCGGCACCGGCGGTAAGGCCGATCGCGATTCCCCAGAACATGTAAACTATATCCAGCGGATCCTTAAGTGCGGTGCGGAAACGGACAATTGACAAGGCACCAACCATACCGAGTGAAAGCACAATGTTGGAGCTGATCGGCATGATCACCAGCGCTGTGACCATTGAAACCATCAGCAGCGCAGTGGTGAAGGTCTTGTTGAACAATACCCCCTGATAAGTTATGCGATAGACCAGAATCATCACCAGAGCCAGAACCAGGGTAACAGCGAATGTCAGGAATACTCGCTCCAGAGTCAGGGGCTGGTTAACGTTGACATCGCCAAAGCGCTTAAAAAGCTCGTTCATTTTCCGTTTTTCCTTTCACTTGGTTGTGTTATTTATTCTCTTTGACGGGGTAGGTCCAGTCCTGTTCCCAAACGTCCTGTGGATCTCCCCAGGCGGACATTGTTATGTCGCGGCTGCACATCGCGTATTTACTGACTGCCAGGCTCGCATTGCGCGGGCCGGATAACAGGCAGCGCAGAAAATCAGGCAGAAAATGGTTGTACTTAACTTCGAGGATTACCTGGCCAGGTGCCAGAACCGGATGCACTGAAGCAGTATCCTCGAAAATATCTGTCCGGAATAAGCCACTGGAAAGATAGCGGTCAAAGGTAATGCGGATTTCATCAATCGGCCAGATCAGTGGGATGCGGTGATAATCCACCAATACCAGTGGTTGCATGAGGCGAGTGCGCATTTCAATATACAATTCTTCGCCGAGCGGCCCGATTTGCGGCAGCCAGTCGTAATCGCCGGCGATCAGAGCTTCCATCTGCGGCCGGGTAAGGCTGGTTTTTTCCTTGCGGCAATATGAATTACGCTTAATCTTCTTTTCCAGAGTTATGACAGTATCTGTGCCATTATATATTCGGATCCGGTATTTGGCACGCCGGTCGAAGCCAGCCAGCTTTTCAAATAATGCATGGCGTTCAGGCGTGTCAAAGTAGAGGCTGCGCACCTGGTAGCCGGGAAACTGGTTTTCCGGCGGCAGCATGCTGTCATTCGGAACAACTGCATTGGCATCTACTTCCATAAAGGGGCGCAGCTTCCAATAAAGCTGAAAAAAGTTCACCTCGTCGATCAGGAACTTATCTTCGTGCCGCCAGACTTCATTGCAAGGCACTGCCTGGATATCGTGCCGCCAGATCATGGAAAATCCTGCGGGAATAGTTGTTTCATGCGGGCTGGGCTGATGTTGAAGTCATTCTGCAGAAAATTAATTTGAACTTTGCGGATTTCAGAAGTTACCCGGCGCAGTGTCGCGACATTATTTCGCCAGCCCTGCATACTGACAGGCTTGCCCCACCTGGCTATCTGACGCTCCATTTCCGGTTCTACAATCGCAATGTTTTCGTCCAGGACCTTGAGCAAATTTTCGGTTGTAAAAATTGTGTTGAGGAAATTGGCGTACCGATTAATAAACCTTTCCTCAAAATCCGGATTTTGCATCAGTTTGACTTGAATTACTGTGTGGAAGAAGTTACCAGTGCCATGCCCGGCTGGATCTAGCAAATCTCCTTTAAGACGGTTATTTTTGAAGCTGGTCGGAAACAGAGCCCAATCCAGGTCAAAAACACTCCAACGCCATTTACCGTCTTCAGACCGTTGGCGCCAGAACTTTTTATTGCCTGAGTCGGCATTGCTGAAGAAGGCTTCGACAATAACAAAATCCATCAGGCTTTCGGCGTCAATCCAGTTCAATACTTTCTGGTAGGCAGCTTGATTGCGCATATCATTTGCGCGGACATATGCCAGCAGATCCCGATAATCCTTGGTGTCGCCGGCCATAACAATGCCGGTTCCCTTAATTAAATCCAGTTCATCAGGGTCAACGCCATAGTGTGATTCAATGTAGAACTTGTCGATTTTTTCACGCACTTCATAGAGACCATGGTATTTACCATTTACATAAAGCACGCAGTTGCGCACAGCCATCATGTCAACTTCGACATGTTCCTGAACAATCCGAGTCATAAAGGCATCCCGCACCTTGGTGTATTGCCAGTCCTGGCCGGAGGTCCGCAGCACAAGCCGCCGGAAAGTATTCACGTCATAGTCAGGAAAAAAAGGATACGTCACGGCGCTGCGTTCATAACTGCCGCGGAATTTAACTTCAAGTGATTTTTGGGCTTCCTTCCTACTGTACTGTCCCTGCAGTTCCAGACCGGCTTTGGCGCTGATGCCAAGTACACCATCGGCTTCGTAAAAAGAAAAATCCGCCGGCACTTCGCTGTGATTTTCAGAGTTTAGCAGAATCCCGCCTGAGCCCAGAATAGCTGAAGGGTTGCCGCTGACACTTACCACTGGCAGCGTATGGGGTTTTTCTTTAAGCAAGGTGCGCACGGCTGTATCGCTGGGCAAATGGTCTTTTTGCTGCGCAATAGCCTTGACTACCAGCGATTTATCGACTGTAATCGGGCCCTCATAACGGCCGGAAGCAGTTGTCGGTTCACTTCCGTCTAAAGTGTAATAGATGACGGTATCAGGTGTTGTAACAGTCAATGACACCTTGACAGCCTGATCAATATACAAGTTGTCTACCAAAGCGGAGTTAGTAACTTTATTGGCAATAACTCGAGGAATTTCTGAATAGGTTACATATGCGGTTGTATTGTTGAGTTTGCCGCGGGTGGGGGTTACATAAAAAAACCGGTCTAGTCCGCCGGCGGCATTTCCCGTCGTCAACTGGCGGCCGCTGCTGTTTCCCGGTCTCAGATACCCCGTGGTGAACGCATCCTCCACAAAACCGTCGGGATTGGTCAGGACAATTGTTTCGCCATTAGGGGAGATGCCGAATTTATCCGGCTCAATCACGAGCGTTGATTTGGGGTTGATAACTTGATCTTTAAGCACTTGCAGGAAAGGCTGTTTCGGACTGTCGCTGAGGCCGTAGCCGCTGAGATCCAGCGGTTTATCTGAATTATTGTAGAGTTCAATCCAGTCCTTTGCCGGTGTTGTCGGATTTAGAATATCCTGCGCAAAAACTTCATTGATCAGGACAGTTTTGGCCTCTAGAGAGTAGGCGGCTTCCAGGTTGGGAAAGCTGGCCGTAGTATTGGCTCCGCCCGGGGTCGGACGAGGGAAGTAAGCCCAGGTTTCCGGATTATCCGGCAAACGCCCTTTGGAAACGTTAGACGGCAAATCTTCAACGCTCGCTACAGCTACAGGACGGCCGCGTGTATCGCTAAGTAAAAGCTGTTCGTCCTCCGGCCCCAGCTTGAAATCAACATACAGCCGCTCAACCCTCTCGCCTGCGCCGCCTGTTTGGGGGACGGGAGCAGTAGCAGGCCGCAGCGGGTCGGTACCCACAAGCATTAATAACAAATAGGCTTGCGGTTCAATTTTTGTTTCGGGGAATGTCCATTTATCGATCCGGGAAAGGTTGTCAGAAAACATGTAGCCTGTTAAATCAACAGTTTCGCTACCGGCATTGTATAGCTCAACCCAGTCAGGATAATCACCGCGTTCGTCATAAAATGTTGAGTTTGAGCTGCAATATTCGTTAATCAGCAAAGTCGTAATAGCCGGTTCAATGGCTTCTTCTGCTTTTTCTTTGCCGTCGGTACCGTTTGGTGTTCCCGGTGTCGGGTTGGCAAAAAATACTTTCGGGCTGTTGGGGTTAGGGTTGGCGCCATTGCGGCCGTAAGAAATATCGGTGGGGATTTCAGGCACGTTCCACTGGTCGGCGACATTGCCATCCGGCCCAGTCAGCAACAGCTCTTCGCCAGTTCTGCCTATCCCAAAGGGTGCGACTTCCCTGCCCTGCGCGGCAGCAGCGGCAACGAGGGGCTCACTGCCGATCTCGCTGAGATTTCCGTCGGCATAAATCAAAAGATAAGCACCGGCGGCAAGTGTACCTGTTTTAAATACAAATTTATCCGGATT
>CAYPHB010000010.1:0-20720 GCA_964410445.1 uncultured Oscillospiraceae bacterium | reverse complement strand
CGCATTTCAGAGCTCCAACTGAGCATTTGTAAATTACTTTACAAAGCAGTAAAAATTAATGAATCAGGGGGATAGAAAACTTGTATCGGCTGCCAACAAGAGCCATACAATAGTGCCATTATTCCATAAAAAATGCCGTTTGTAAAAAGATAGTTTACAAACGGCATTAACCGGGTTTATTAATTTACAGTGATTAGATTTATCTACTTACAGCAAAGTTGGCTAAAGCTGAATAACCTGATAAATACAATATTAAATGACTCATTAATAGGTTAGCTTGCGCGGCAGTTCCTTGGCCTGCTTGACCCAGTCGGTCACCTGGCTTTCAACAGGAACTCTGCGGACCAGTTTTTTTGCTTCGTTCACTTCGTTCATCTTGGCAACAAGATTTGCCGGGTTGCGGTTGGCCAGTTCAGGCACGGTGTCAACACCAGCAGCTTCCAATAATTCGGAGTATTCGCCGCCAATACCTTTAATTCGCATCAAATCAGCATGATTGACAAACTTGAGCACGAGCTTATCGGAGATACCTGATTTCTCTGCCAGGGCTTTGCGGCCTGCAGGTGTTGCTCCTGCTTCCAGCAATGCTTCGATCGAGCTGATGCCGCTGTCTTTTAGCTTCTGCTCTAAAGCCTCACCAATTCCTTCGATCCCACTTAATTTCGCCATGTCACAGTCTCCTTTCAAATGATAAATAAATCAAATAACATCACTTGGAGGCATGTTCAGCTTATTCAGTTATGTCCAGCTTAATTGATGGAGTAAGCGACTGCAAGCGTTTTCCGGTTTCATTTGATCAATTTCGAAATCTTCTTGAACAGCGGTGTGCCCGATACTTCCAACAAATCAAACACCAAAGTTTCGGTGTTGCTGATAACAGCTCCCATGACGGCCATCAGCTGCAAGCCGTTTTCACGGTTAACTGCGGTGCGCGAGCTTACAGCATCGCGGGCTATGAACACTTCATAACCTGAAGCCAGCAGCTGGCGGGTGGTTTGGAAGACACAAACGTGAGTTTCCATGCCGGTAATTATTACCTTGCGCCGGCCGGTGGCAGCCAAAGCAGCGCTGACTTCCGGGGTGCAAGCCGAAAATTCCATTTTGGCAAATTTCTGTGACTCCGGCAGGTTCTCCGCCAGCACAGTTGCAATCTCCGGTATCGTGGGGCCAAGGCCGCGTGGATACTGTTCAGTCACTATAACAGGCAGGTTCATCTCCGCTGCTGTCTTCGCCAAAACCACAGTATTCGCGATCACCTGCTCCTGCTCGTAAATAACTGGCGCCAGGCGTTCTTGAATGTCGATAATTAACAGGACTGTGTCATCCTGATTAACAGTAAAACGGCTGTATTCCGGTGGCGTTGATGAAGTTGGCATTATCCTGTCCTCCGCAAATATCCTTGGTTGATTAGGTCATCAGCATACCGCCGTTGACATCAATGGTGCAGCCGGTAATGTAACTGGAACGCTCTGAGACCAGGAACTCAATGGCATTGGCAACATCCTCGGCTGTGCCCAGGCGGCCTAACGGAACCTGTTCGTTTTTGTAGCCAAAGGTGGAGGTCATGTCTGTCGCGATCAGGCCGGGAGCAACGCCGTTGACGTTGATGTTATAGGCAGCGCCGGCTTTGGCGAATTGCTTGGTCATGGTGATGATCCCGCCCTTGGCTGTGGAATAGTGCACTCCAGAGGTGATACCGCCCTGACGGCCGGCCATTGAGGACAAGTTAACAATTTTACCGCTGCCTTTTTCCTTCATAACCAGGAATGCGGCGCGGGTTACCAGGTAGGCACCCTTGAGGTCGATATCAATTACAACATCCCATTCGTCAGAGCCAACATCCTCAATCGTCGCGAGCGGGCAGATGCCGGCGCTGTTGACCAGAATATCGATGGTGCCAAATTTTTCCAGTGTTGTATCGATCAGGTTTTTGATGTCAGCTTCATCAATAATATTGCATTTTACAGCGATACACTCACAGCCATAAGCTGACGCGATTTCTTTGCTGACTGCTTCTGATTTGGGCAGATTCATATCGGCTATAACAATGCCGCGAGCACCTTCACGCGCGAAAGCAACTGCTGAAGCCTTGCCAATACCCTGGGCGGCACCAGTTACGATTGCGATTTTTCCATCAAGATTTCCCATACTTTTTCCCTCACTTTTGTAGTTATTTATCTGTATTATTTTAGGCATACCAGGCTGATGTAGCAAGTTTACTCCTGCTTTGGCTGCCGCCGAAAGTAGTGCAGAGCACGATTGGTTGTATCCAGCGCAGCTTCCGCGATCATTTCACTTACTGTAGGATGCGGGTGAATAGTCGCGCCGATTTCAGCAATTGTGGTTTCCAGAGTCATTGAAACTCCCAGCCCGGAAATCAGCTCGGTTGCCTTGGGGCCGATTATCTGGGCGCCCAACAGCTCGCCGGTGGCGGCATCGCTGACCAGTTTGCAGATACCTTCTGTGTCGTTAGCCAGCATAGCCTTGCCATTGGCAGCCACAGGGAAACGGCCGACTTTGGTCGCAATGCCTTGGCTTTTCGCCTTCTCTTCCGAAATGCCAATGCAGGCAATTTCCGGGTAGGTATAGATACAATTCGGCACAATGTTGTATTTCATCCTGGCCTTGCCGCCGGCGGCGTTTTCAGCTGCCACAGTTCCCTGCTCCGAGGCGACATGAGCCAGCATAATTTTGCCGGTGACATCGCCGACAGCGTATACACCAGGCACTTTGGTCTCCATTTGCTCGTTGACGGGGATGGCTCCCTTTACAGTTTCAATGCCAATGTTTGTCAAACCGATATCCGCCGATTGCGGCCGGCGGCCAATGGCGATCAAAACCAGTTCACTGGTGACTGTTTTGGTTTCGCCTGCCAGTTCAAAACTGCAAGTCGCGTTATGTTCACCGGATTCGATAGCTGTGACTTTCGCGCTGGTAAAAATTGTCGCGCCCTGACGCTGAAGCGATTTGCGCAAAATCCGGGCCACTTCAACATCAACTTCCGGCAGGATCTCAGGCATCATTTCCAGAACAGTCACCGGCACATTCAGCTGCTGGAAAAGCGAAGCAAACTCCATCCCAATTACACCGCCGCCAATAATTGTCAAACTGGCAGGGCACTCTGTCAGGGCCAGCAGCTTAGTGCTGTCGAGCACGCGGGAGCTGTCGACGCCTGGAATTGGCGGAATAAAAGGTTTAGACCCGGTAGCGATGATAATCTTATTTGCCTTGACAGTACCGGCATCTTTGCCGCTGACTGAAATTGTTCTGGCATCAATAATTGTACCGTAGCCGTGGAGAATTGTGCCGCCGTTAGACTTGACCAGCTGATTGACACCGCGGCGCAGCTGATCAACCACTTTATCCTTGCGGGCAGCAATGCGGGCGTAATCAAAGCTTACTTCTCCAGTATTAATGCCGAAATCTTCGCTATGCACTGCGTTTTGATAAACTTCTGCGGCATGCAACAACGATTTCGTAGGGATACAACCGCGATTGAGACAAGTGCCGCCCATCAGGTCCGCTTCAATCAATACAGTTTTCAGCCCCAGTTGGCCGGCGCGGATTGCGGCGACATAGCCGCCGGGGCCGCCGCCGAGAACTGCCAGGTCAAATAGCTGCTCCATGTTCACTTTCCTTCCATTGCGCAAAACAATCTTTGAATTTGTAAATATAACCATGCCCGACGAATGCGCTGCATCAGGCCGGAGTTGAATTTAAATCAGCAGGTAGGGATTCTGCAAAATTTGCTTCACCCGCTGCAGGAACTGGGCTGCCGGCGCGCCATCGATCGTACGGTGATCGTAGCTCAGGCTGAGTATCATGATAGGGCGGATGACAACTTCTTCGCCAACAGCAACGGGAACCCGGTCGATTTTGCCAATTGCCAGAATGGCGCTCTCAGGCGGGTTGACAATAGCGGTGAATTCGTCGATGTCAAACATACCCAAATTGGTAATCGTAAAGGTGCCGCCTGTGTAATCGTCCGGCGCCAGCGTCCCATTTTGGGCTTTTGCAATCAGCTCTGCTGAAGCCGCAGCGATTTCTGCCAGATTCATCAGGTCAGCATCCTTGATGACAGGTACCAGTAAGCCGTTTTCAACCGCCACCGCTATACCCATGTTGACATAATCCTTGTACAGGATACCTTGTTCTGTCAGTGAGGCGTTGACAATCGGGAAATCCTTGAGAGCCATGGTGACACAGCGGACGATGATGTCTGTAAACGATACTTTAATGTCCGCAGCCTTGAGCTTCTCCCGGAAACGGATAATTTCGCTCATGTCCACTTTCATGCGGTGGTTAGCCTGGGCCATTGTCTGCAGGCTGGTAAACATCCGCTCGGCAATAACCTTGCGCATGCCGGACATCGGCATCAGCCTTTCCCCACGCTCAGCGCGTCCGCCATGTGCGCCACCAGTTGCCACAAACGCAGCCGCAGCTGTCTGCCGGGCTTCGGGGCGGGCCAGCACTGCCTGGACATCAGCTTTCATGATTTTGCCGCCCGGCCCACCACCTGCAACAGCTGCCAGATCTACTTCGTTCAGCTCGGCGATGCGGCGGGCAACAGGTGTAGCCTTCGGCGCCAGGGACGCAGCAGCCAGAACATCGCGTTCAATAACCAGTCCTTCCGGTCCGCTGCCAGCGATCCGGTTCGGATCGATTCCGGCTTCAACGGCCTTGGTGCGGGCACGCGGTGTTACATACACCTTTTCTCCTGCTGCCGACGCGGTTGCTTCAGCAGTGGCACCAGTCACGGCCGCGGCAGACAGAGCAGTGCGATCGGCAGTTGCCGGTTCAGTTGCAGCTTTAGCCTCAGTTTCGCCGGCACCTGTAGCGGCTTTGGAATCAGCCAGAAGGGGCGCGATATCTTCGCCGGGTTCACCAATAATCGCGATGGTTTCAGTAATAGGAATGGTTTCGCCTTCTGCGTATAGCACCTTGAGCAGAGTGCCGCTGGCTGGAGCCATAATTTCGATAGTCAGTTTGTCTGTTTCCATTTCAAACAGTGGTTGATCCTGTTCGGCTTGTCCGCCTTCGGGAACCAACCAGCGAGTGATAGTTCCTTCGGTCATCTGCAAGCCCTGCTTGGGCATAATAACTTTAGTTGCCATTGGTTTTCTGCCTCCTTACTAAGCGGCGGGTTAGCGGTACAAAACGGAACGGACTGCCTGCAGAATGTCTGCTTCCTGAGGAACAACAGCGTTTTCCAGGCCGAGGTTAAACGGCAGCGGGCAGGCTTTAGCGCCCAGGCGGGCGACAGGAGCATCTAAATACTTAAATGCCTGTTCAGTAACGGAAGCAGCGATTTCAGCACCGGGGCCGGCATTGCGGTGTGCTTCATGTACTACCACACAGCGTCCTGTCTTTTTGACAGATGCAACCATGGTGCCGAGATCGAGCGGTACAAGAGTACGCGGGTCGATTACCTCGCAGCTGATACCTTCTTTTTCCAGCTCAGCAGCTACATTCATAGACTGTTGAACATACATATGGGTGCCGATGATGGTAACGTCATTTCCTGCGCGCAAAACATTGGCCTGTCCAAACGGGACAGCGAAATCAGGGCTGTCCGGCACTTCACCCTTCATGTTATAGAGCGCTTTGTGTTCATAGAACATGATCGGGTTGTCGTCGCGGATAGCGGTGCGCAGCAAACCGGCAGCATCGGCCGGGTTGGAAGGCATTGCCACTTTCATGCCCGGAATATGCATAAAGATGCCTTCGGTGCACTGTGAATGCGTGGCAGCGTTGCCACGACCCACGCCCTGCTGTCCACGGATGACCAGGGGAACTTTGGCCTGGCCGCCAAACACATAACGGGTTTTAGCAGCCTGGTTGAGCAGCTGGTCCATGGCCACATAAGTGAAGTCCATGTACATCAGTTCGACGATCGGACGCATGCCGGCACAGGCAGCGCCAACACCGGCACCGACGAAACCAGCTTCAGAAATCGGAGTTATCCGCACCCGCTCGGAACCGAATTCATCGAGCAGCCCGCGTGTGCAGCCGAAAATGCCGCCCTGCTTGGCGATATCCTCACCCATGATAAATACGGTTTCATCGCGCCGCATTTCTTCAGCAATGCAATCACGGATGGCCTGGGAATATGTTTTGATACTCATAATTAATTTCCTCCTGACTGCTTAACCGACGAAAAAGACGTCGTCCATTACGTGAGCGGGATCCGGTTCGGGGCTCTCAAGTGCAAACTTAGTTGCAGCTTCAACCGCGTCAATACTCTTTTGTTCCAATTCAGCAATTTCTGCCTCAGTCAGAACCTTGTTTTCCAGTAAATATTCGCGCAAGCGCTTGATCGGGTCCTTCTGTTTCCATTCCTCCACTTCCTGACGAGTGCGGTAAACCTGCGGGTCGCCCGTCCAGTGGCCAAGATGCCGATATGTTTTGCATTCAACCAGTGAGGGGCCTTTGCCGGCTTTGGCGTGGGCAATCGCCTTTTGCATGGTTTCGTCAATCGCGAAAACATCGTTACCGTCAATTGAATAGCCGGGAATGCCGTAAGCGCCTGCCCGCTCAGTGCCGATATCGACCACAGATGTGCTTTCACTGATATGGCAGGATATGCCGTAAAGGTTGTTTTCGCAGACAAAAATTATCGGCAGATCCCAAACAGCAGCCAGATTGATGGCTTCGTGGAAGGTGCCTTCGTTGGAAGCACCGTCACCAAAGAAAGCCACTGTCACTTCATCGCCGCCACGCATTTTTGTAGCCAGAGCAGCGCCGGCAGCGATCGGAATTCCGCCGCCGACTATGGCGTTAGCCCCCAGATTACCCTTGGTGAAATCAGCGATGTGCATTGAACCGCCGCGTCCTTTACAGTAGCCGGTTGCTTTGCCCATCAGCTCAGCCATGGCCTTGTCCAGCCGGGCACCTTTGGCAATGGCATGCCCATGGCCGCGATGGGTGCTGGAAATATAGTCTTTGTCACTCAGGAGCGAACAGACGGTGGCGGCTATCGCTTCTTCGCCGATGTAGAGATGAACCGAGCCGCGGAGCTTGTTTTCTTCAAACAGGCTAAGCGCCTTTTCTTCAAACCTCCGGATATCGTTCATTGTTGCGTAAATTTGGATGAGTCTTTCTCTTTCGATCAGTCTTTTTCTTTCGATCATGGTTTACCTCCGGCTGTACCGCCCGCTGCTGCAGCGGCAGATTCTCTTATTCGCCTTTTACATTCTTATAAGCTTCATCCAGGTGATGCCTCATCAGCGAGGCAGCCAATTCTTCATCGCGCTCAATCACCGCATTGTAAATCTCGCGGTGGTGCGCTAACCCAACGCGGCGGTCTTTCATGCTGGACAACGCTGCTTCACGGCTGCTTTGCATCAAGTCAGAACAAAGGTTGAGGATCCGCGACAGCGCGTTGTTTTCGGTAGCTGCAGCCAAAGCGTCATGGAAAGCGTTGTCCCCGACAATGCCCAGTTGATCTTCGGCGATTTCCGCAGCCATTGTTTCGAGAGCCGTTTCAATAATCTCGGCCTTTTCCGGTGTAACCCTGCGGGCAGCAAGACGGGCAACCTCCGGTTCGAGGATCATCCGCACTTCTATGAGATCGCCGACAAGCTGGACATCTTGTGAAAGTAAGGTGGAAAAGGGCTCAATAACGTTTTGCATTGTAATTCCGCGCACGAAAGTGCCTTCCCCCACCCGGGATTCAATAAATCCCATCAGCTCAAGTGCCCGCAGAGCCTCGCGGATAGCTGTGCGGCTGACCTTGAGTTCAGCTGCCAGAGCGCGTTCTGTTGGCAACCGGTCACCGGGTTTAAGATCACCGCTGTTGATCAAGTCGGTTAACTGCTTGACGATTTCTTCGTACAAACGTGATCTTTTTACTGGTTCAAGCATTCACTGTTTCTCCTCTGAATAAATGCAATTCTGTAAAGATAATTATAACAACAATATTGGTTCAGTTGTATAAAGGTCGGACCAATTGCCTCTGCATACTCACCAAAGTTTGCATCAATTTATTTTATATTCTATATTTGAGTAAAAAGTTATAAGTAAATAAAGTCATTGGAACCTGTCTTTCAATCAGGGGTTATGCTAACCTGAACTTGAGATCCTATTTGCCATGCAAAACTGAGGAGGAAAAGAGCCATGCCTAAGTCTCAAATTATCCGACCTGAACATGTCCGCTGCAACGGCACCCTGCCGTTGAAAGATATTCCCCTGAATACATATCAAAAGCGTCTGCCAGAAGTCAAATCCGAATTTCCGGCAGCTGATCTGGTGTCGCTCTTTGATGACATGCGTCTGATCCGGGAGTTTGAAACAATGCTTGCGGGTATCCGTACAGTAAAGATTTATAACGGCATAGAATACTCCTACACCGGTCCGGCCCATCTTTCAATCGGCCAGGAAGCCTCTGCGGTTGGCCAGGCTTATGCCCTTGACATCAACGACTTTACCTTTGGTACTCACCGCAGTCATGGTGAGGTTCTGGCCCGGGCATTTTCCGCCATCCGCCGCCTTGATGAAGATACCCTTTATCAAATTATGGCAGATTTCCGCGGTGGCGCTTTGCTGCGAAATGTCGAAGCTTTTTCGCCTCATAAGGACAATATCCGCGAACTGGCAATGGACTACTTCCTCTATGGGTTTATGACTGAACTGTTCGGGCGCGAAATCGGTTTCACCGGTGGCCTGGGCAACTCGATGCACGTCTTCTTCACTCCCTTTGGTATTTATCCTAATAACGCGATTGTCGGCGCGGCCGGTATCATCGCCAACGGCGCGGCACTTTACAAAAAGCTGCAAAAAAAGCCCGGCATTATTGTAGTTAACAGTGGCGACGGTTCTCTCAGCACAGGCGCCGCCTGGGAGTCATTCAACTTCGCTGCCATGGGCCAGTATCGTGAGCTCTGGGCCGATGAGTATAAAGGCGGCCTGCCGATTATCTTCAATTACATGAACAACTTCTACGCCATGAGCGGCCAGACTTACGGTGAAACCATGGGCTATGAGGCACTGGTGAGGGTTGGTGCGGCGATAAATCCGGAACAGATGCATGCCGAGCGCATTGACGGCTACAACGTCTTCGCAGTAATCGATGCTTTCCGCCGTAAGAAGGAACTGATCCTCAACAAGCAAGGCCCGGTTTTGATCGATACCTTAACCTACCGCCATACCGGTCACTCTGTAACCGACCAGAACGCCTACCGCACCAAGGAGGAAATGGATTGCTGGTATGCCGAGGATTCGATCGCGACCCTGCAGGCTGATCTGGCTGCAGAAGGCTTGCAAAGCGATGCTGAAGCGCAGGCCAAAGAGGAATCTTTTAAAGAGCGCATAACCCGTATTCTGATCGAAGCCATTGATCTTAAACGTTCGCCGCGGATGGATCTGGATAAAGAACCGGACGCTATCGCCCGCTATATGTTCTCTAATGAACATAACCGTACTCTGGGTGAGGGCACGCCGGAAGTAATCGGAGAAAAGTCCGAAAACTCGCGTTTGAAGCGGATCGGCAAGAAATCGCGAACTGGCCTTGATGAAAACGGCAATCCACTGCCGGCTATTAAAGTAGTTTCCTATCGGGATGCCATCTACGAAGCCTTGCTTGATAAATTCTATGAAGATCCAACCATGATTCTGTTTGGTGAAGATGTGCGTGAGCACGGCAACTCTTTCGGCGTCTTGCAGGGATTGTATGAATCCGTACCGCGTCATCGCCTGTTCAACGCACCGATCGCCGAGTCATCGATTATTTCTGCCGGAGTCGGCTATGCCATGTGCGGCGGCCGCGCGGTGCCGGAAATAATGTGGGGCGATTTCCTTGGCCGTTGTGCCGACGAGCTTTTCAATCAGCTGGCAAAATGGCAGGGCATGAGCGCCGGTTTGCTTAAGATGCCGTGCACAGTCCGGATCTCGATCGGAGCCTTCTATGGCGCGCAGCATTCGCAGGACTGGACTTCACTTTGCGCTCACGTACCGGGTTTGAAAATTGTTTACCCCGCTTCACCCTACGACGCCAAGGGACTTCTGAATTCAGCCCTGTGCTCAAGCGATCCTGTAATTTATTTTGAGAGTCAGAAACTATACGACATGGGCGAACAGTTCCATCAGGGCGGGGTGCCCGCAGAATACTATGAAATCCCGCTGGGTGTTGCTGACGTTAAACGCCCCGGCAAGGATATCACCTTCCTGACGCTTGGCCCTACACTGATTCCAGCGCTGGCAGCTGCTAAAACACTGAGCGAAAAGTACAACCTTGAAGCCGAAGTGATCGATGCCCGTACGCTTGTACCCTTCGATTACGAGACGGTTTTGGAATCTGTCCGCAAAACCAACAGGGTCGTTATTCTGAGTGACGGTGCCGAGCGCGGCAACTACATTAAAACTATCGCCAGCAACATTACCGAACTGGCCTTCGACCACCTTGATGCGCCGCCGGTAACTCTGGGCGCTCACAACTGGGTCTCCCCCAGTCCGGAGCTGGAAAAATTCTTCTTCCCGCAGGAAAACTGGATTCTTGACGCCATCGATGCCCGCATTGTTAAACTGCCGGGCCATGTAGCGACAACCCGCGCAACTAATGACGAAAAACTGCGGATTGAAAAACTTGGTATTTGAGTCGGTAATTAACCTGATTCGTATTCTGAGTAGCAAGCGCTGAATTTGGGGGAACAACATGCAGAAATATTCTGATTTAGATGGCAAGGTAGCGGTTATCACCGGCGGCGCTCGCGGCATCGGACTCGCTTCGGCGAGGATCCTGGCTGAGCACGGCGCTACTGTCGTGATCGCGGACCTGTTGGCTGAACAAGCTGAAAGCTCCAGCGAGGAGTTGCGTGCTGTCGGCCTGGAAGCCTTCGCGGTTGAAGTCAATGTCAAAGAGCCGCAATCAGTCGAAGCTTTGGTCCAAACTGTATTTGACCGTTATGGCAAAATCGATATTCTGGTCAATAACGCCGGCATAGTTGACAATACACCAATGCTCGATTTGACAGTTGAACGCTGGGACAATGTGATCGATATCAACTTGCGCGGAATGCAGCTTTGCACTCAAGCCTGCCTGAAAAGAATGATCGGCCAGGGCAGCGGTAAAATTGTGTTTATGTCGTCGCGTGCCGGCGAAATGGGCAGCCCTAAAGTGGCTCCCAGCTACAGCGCTTCTAAAGGCGGCGCGCTGGCGCTGGCCAAGGCCTATGCCCTGTATTGTGCTCCGCATAATATCAATTGCAACGCGATTGCTCCCGGCTATATCGAAACCGATATGACCCGCGGCCGTGATGACCCGAATTCAGTACCGATGCTGCGTCTGGGTACGCCGCTCGATGTGGCGAAGGCGGTATATTTCCTGAGTTCCGAATACTCCGATTACATTACCGGCGCAGTTATCGACGTTAACGGCGGGCTGTACATCCGCTGAGCTGAATATGAGGTGATAAAGTATGGCTGAATATATTCTGATGCCGCAAAAAGGCTTAACAGAAGAAAGCGCTATCTTGGCCGCCTGGCACGTAAAAACAGGTGATAAGGTTAAGAAGGGCGACTACATTTTTGATATTGAAACCGGCAAAGCCGTGTTTAGCATTGAAAGCGAAACGGCTGGTGTTGTGCTGGCTACCTACGGTGAGGAAGGCGATGAGATTCCGATCCAGCAGCTTGTAGCGGTAATCGGCGAACCAGGCGAGAACTTTGACGCGCCTGCCAGCTCCGGCATCCCAGCAGCCACTCCTGCTGAACCGGCTGCTCAGGTTGCGACCACTGCTCCCGCTGCCCAGGCAACTCAGCCTGCACAAGCAGCCCAAACTGCTCAAGCTGTTCAAGCTGCTCAACCTGCTCAGGCAGCACAGACGGTTACACCTGTCACCGCCCCGGCAGGCGTTATCGAGTTACCGGCCCATGCAGCCGGAGGCCGGATTTTTGCTTCACCGAAGGCAAAGGCAGTAGCCGCTGAAAAAGGTGTAGATTTATCCAGAGTTGCCGGTACTGGCCCGGAAGGACGCATCTTGCGAGATGACGTACTTACGACAGCTGCGGGCGCCCCTTCTGCTTTGGCTGTAATGCAACCGGCCGCTCTGGCTACTATCGCTGGTGCCGCAGCTGTTTCAGGCATTCCGGCGGCTAGTGGTGAGCCTTTCACAATAGTTAAGAACAGCAATATCCGCAAAACAATCGCCCGCAATATGCACGATTCTCTGCAACAAATGGCCCAGCTCACCGTGTTCGCGAGTTTTGACGCCACTTCATTGCTGGCGGTGCGTGAACGGATCAAGGCTCGTGCTGCCGCGGCTGCCAATGCTGCAAAAAATAATCCAACTGCTAAAGAACCGGTAAATATTACGGTAAATGATATGATCAACTTCGCGGTTTCAAGAACAATTCTTGATTTCCCGACTTTGAACGCTCATTTCAATTCTGAAACTACTACCATTTTCCATGATGTGCATCTTGGTGTTGCGGTTGATACTAAAAACGGCTTGCTTGTGCCGACGGTTTTTAATGCCAACAAGCTAAGCCTGCGGCAGATCGCCGCTACCAGCAAAGAACTGGCAAAAGCATGCCAGGAAGGCAAAGCCACCCCGCAAATGCTAAGCGGCGGTACTTTTACCACTACTAATCTGGGGGCTCTGCGCATTGAAGCTTTCACTCCGATAATCGCTCCGCCCCAGACAGCGATTATCGGCATCGGCAGTATTGATTACAAGACACGCTTCGAGAATGGCGAATACAGCCATTACCCTGCTATCAACCTCTCACTGACCTTCGATCACCGGGCTGTGGATGGCGCTCCGGCTGCCCGGTTCCTTAAGGCACTCTGTGAAAATCTTGAGGACTATATAGGATTGATGACAGAATGACCGCGCGCCCGACAATGGATTTGGAACAATACAAAAACCTGTCGTTGCTGGATATGGTTTATGCCCGCATAAAGGATGACATCCTGGCTGGTAAGTACCAGGCCGGTGAGCGGTTGGTTGTCAGCCGCCTGACCGAACAGCTTGGCGTAAGTCACACACCTATCAATGAAGCGCTGAACCGTCTGGTTGTTGAAGGATATGTCGCTTTCGAACCTCGCCGGGGCATGCGGGTGCGCGGAATTGATTTGACGGAAATCCGTGAAACCTTTGAAATCCGCAAAATGTTCGAAGCTTATTGTGCCGACAAGGTGATTGAAACAGCTGCAGCGGATTCGGACTATCTGACTGATTTACGGCAGTTGGAGCGGTCAATCGGTGATGGCGGCTATGAGGCTGCTGTAGCCGACGATTTTCAGTCTTTTTTCGCCCGCGAAAGCGCTTTCCATGAAGCCATGGTGCAAGTAAGCGGCAACCGTAAATTGTTTCAGATGTATCAGAACCTTAAAGCCAATGGTGTTTTTTATTACAAGATGATGAGTGAAGGCCAGTTCCTTTCGGAAGAACGCTATCATCACTCAATTGCCGAACATGCCGCGATTATCGAGGCGGTTGAAGCACTTGACGCTGAGCGTCTGCGCTCAGAATTAGACAGCCACCTACGACATTCAATCGAATATCTGGGAATCAGCTCTGCTCTGCACCGGCTGGACCAATCCCAGAAGCAGCTTGAGGAATAAGAAATGAAGTATGATCTGATAGTTCTCGGCGGAGGTCCCGCTGGTTATCTGGCTGCCGAAAGGGCTGCCGCGGGTGGTTTTTCGGTTTTGCTTTTGGAAAAGCTAAACATCGGCGGTGTATGTCTGAACGAAGGCTGCATTCCGACCAAGTCTTTTTTGCACAGCGTGAAGCTTTACGATGCAGCCCGTCATAGCAAAGGCTATGGTGTACAGGCCGAGGGCGTAACCCTTAACCACAAGCAGGTTGTAGCCCGCAAAAATAAGGTGGTCAGGATGCTGGTCGGTGGTGTACGCGCCACACTCGCTCAGCAACAGGTTACTGTTGTCGCTGCCGCCGGCAAAATTACCGGTCGCGGCGCAGACGGCTTTACTGTAACTGATGGTGAGCAAACCTATACCGGCGAACGTGTGCTGATTGCCACCGGCTCAGAACCGGCTCTGCCGCCGATTTACGGATTGAAGGAAACTCTGGCCAGCGGCTTTGCCCTGACCAGCAGAGAAATTCTGCAGTTGGAAACCCTGCCGGATTCTCTGGCGATTATTGGCGGCGGTGTTATCGGTCTCGAGTTCGCCGCCTATTTTCAGACTGCCGGTGTTGATGTGACAGTAATCGAAATGCTGGACCATATAGGCGGGCCGATTGACCGCGAAATAGGTGACTGGTTGTATAAGGCCTGCGTAAAAAAGGGTATTGATTTCCGGTTGAGCAGCACTGTAACTGAATTCCGGGAAGGCGCCGTTACTTTCAGCCAGAACGATAATTATATTGATGTTTTCTGCGACAAGGTTCTGGTTTCAATCGGCAGACGTCCATCTACTGCCGGCCTTGGTCTGGAAACAATCGGTGTTGAAATGAAAGGTGCCGCAATTGTAACCGATGCCCAATGCTGCACGTCTGTGCCGGGAGTATATGCTGCCGGTGATGTCAATGGCCGCTCAATGCTGGCGCATACGGCATACCGCGAGGCAGAGGTTGCTGTGGCTCACATGCTGGGAGAACAGGACAGCGTCAATTACAATACAATCGCCGCGGTCATCTACAGCAGTCCCGAAGTCGCCGGTGTCGGTGAAACTGAGGAATCGGCAATTGCCAAAGGCCTCGACTTCAGTGTGCGAAAATGCTCGATGCGCTACAGCGGCCGCTTTGTTGCGGAGAATGAAGGCGGCGACGGGCTGTGCAAACTGATCGTCGAAAACGGCAGCGAAAAACTGCTGGGCCTGCACCTGATCGGCAGCTATGCTTCGGAAATCATTTACAGCGGAGCTTTAATGCTGGAGCAGCAAATGACCATACCTGAGCTGCAGAAGACTGTCTTCCCTCACCCGACAGTCGGCGAAGCGATCCGGGAAGCACTGTTTCTGGCTTGAGGCTCGAGGCAGACGAGGAGGACTACATGCTTAATAAGCGCGCTGTTATTCGGCGATTTATTGTGCTGTTGATAGTTATTCTTTCTTTTGCTATTATCATTGCCCTGCTCGTTAAACGGCCTGCAAGCTTTTTACTTGGGGCGGAGAATGTTCATACAGTTCGGTTTGTTGATAGCAGGGGTGGCATCGAAACGATAATAAGTGATAACGCACAAATCGAAAAAATTTATATGCTGATTGAACCAATTCGGCTATTCCCTAAACCTAATGTTGACGGTACCGGATGGAGCTATTATATGGATTTTAATCTGAATTCCGGCGATTCAATGAGATTTATCGTGTTTACAAGTCACATGGTCGAGTTTAATCAGCGAACATATTATGCCGCACGGGTACCTAACAGAAGTGATATCGAAGCTTTAATTGATTCATTTGGCCTAGAATCCCGAAAATTTTAACTATCCCTATGTCCGTTATCGGCTAGAAGCCCTGTTACAGCAACAACAAATACCTGTCAGAGACAAGACGAGGTTGGTTAAACTGCAATAAGGATTATCAAAGGTATCAGGATCAGGTTGAGATTCATTACGCTGAGCGGAAATGTTTCCGGCTTCGATTGAACGGCGAAAAATTTTCTGACATTGCGGGCTACCGGAATCGCCGCCAACAAGGCGAAGGCCGCGTGCCAGGGCAGAATTTTCAACAAGACCAGCAAGGCAATGCTGATGAAGGCCAGGGCATTGAGCGCTGCGAACAAACGCAAGGCGTTGGGAACACCAATATAGTGTGGCAAGGTAAAGCGATTCACGCGACGGTCGTTTTCCAGGTCGCAGGTATTATTGGCAAGCATAATATTGGCAATTCCTGTGATCGCCGGAACTGTCAGCAAAGCCAGACGCAGCAGGTCCGGTAAACGCAGGCCAATGTCCAGGACACCTTCGGCATAGCTATAAAATACCAGCTGTTTTAGCGGGGCATTGATGTAAATTGTCAGAAAAGGAATAAAAAAGCCCATCACAAAACCCGAAAAAGCTTCTCCTAGCGGCATGCGCGAAATCGGTGCGGGACCAGCGGTATAAGCAATGCCCATAAAAAAGCAGAAGACACCGGCAGCCAGCACAACCAGGCTGGTGCGCCATACCAACAGTAAGCCGAGAGCCGTTGCCAGTGCCAGCAGCACCAGCATTATCAAGCGGGCAACAGGTCTGCTGAAAGCAAGCGGTACATTGTTGGTTTTGGTATCAATATAGTTATTCAGAGCTGTGGTCATCATGTCAAAACAAAGCATTGCCAAAAAGAAAATGGCTGTGTTCCAGCCATTAATTGTCCCGTAAGCATGCCGGACGTACATCAGCCCGAGCAGGAGAGGCAGCAAACTAGCCAGCTTGGTTCTGATTTCTACCAAATTGAAATAACGTGAAAGTATTGACTGTTCCACTAAAATTGACGCTCCTGAATTTGTTTTAGAATCCTGCCGAGTCGCTGACTTTTTCCCTGGTCAGGCAGCCGATCCAGCAGTTTGCGTGCTTTGACCGCATAACGGTCAGCCAGTGCTTTGGTGCGGTCCACACCGCCCTGATTAATTACTTCCTGCACCACAAAGGTGATTTCCTCGCTGTTAAGCGACAGGTCCTTAACCGTTTGCTTAAGCTCCGGCAGTTGACGGAAAGTGTAGATCAGTGGCAGGGTGATAACGCCTTCTGATAAATCGTGATTAGCAGTTTTCTTCAGCGTGCCGCTGTCTGACGCGTAATCAAGACAGTCGTCTGCCAGCTGAAACAGCATGCCGATATAGTAGCCGAAGCGGGCCACTAGCCGTGATTCGCGTTCTTCGGCATCACTCAAAACCATTCCCGAATACATCGCCAGTGCGAAAAGCGCCGCTGTTTTGCCGGCAATAATGCGCAAGTAGCTGGTGACAGCTAAATCGGTGTCACCATTATGTTTCAACTGCCGCAGCTCACCGAGGCAGATACTGGACATTGCCTGGGAAAACAGCTCAAACTTATCCGGATAGCGAGCTGAGATGCTGGCAATCAGATTAAAGCAGACCGTGAATAAATAATCCCCGCCAATAACCGCGATTTTTTTACCAAAACGTTTTTGGACGCTGGGCTGGCCACGGCGCAGATCTGCCCCGTCGATAACATCATCATGTACCAGAGTAGCCAGGTGCAGAATCTCCAGCGCAGCGGCTGCTGTAATAGCGTCGGCAGGAACTGTGTCGTTGGCATCGGCTGCCGCCGCAAGCAAAAGCGACGCACGGAAGTTTTTGCCTTGCGAACCAGTCAGATGGGACATGACTTCACTGAGAATAGGATCCGAGCGCAATAGGGTTTGCCGGATTCGTTCACTTACGGCATCAGCGGCAACAGCCAGAGGCACGCGGTCCACCGGGGTGGAAGCGCGTGCCTGGGCTTTGTCAGCGGTAGGTAATTGCCCGACTCTTGTGTGGTCGGAAGTTATTGTTTTATCAGTCATTGTACAAATAGGATTTGCGCACAATCGGAATCTTCTTCCACTGCCGTTTCAACCAGGGAATTACATAGTAGTCGAGGCCAAAGACATGGCCGCCGGCGATCAGAACAGCAACAGCCGCGAAGATCATCCACCAGGAGCCCATGTAAAGCCCTGTAGTCATCAGGAACATGACCTGCAGCACAATCGAGTACCCGGATGCCAGGAAGGTGAACAGACCCGCAATCAGGGCCAGGCCGATCAAGATTTCAGAAATAACGATAACTGTCTGGAAGAAAAGCTGGGTGTTGCCGTTGGCAAGAATCACACTATCAACAAACCAGTCCATCACAGTAAATTGGATTTTTGCCGCAACATCAGCAGCGTTGACAATGAAAACCTTGATGATGCCAAAAATATTCCAATTGACCAGTACATCAACAGTTGCCGCACCGCCTTCAGCAGCGGTTGCGCCGGCATTGGCATCAGCTCCGCCGCTTAAAGCGTTTTCAAAGAATTGATTTGCACCCTGGAAGAACTGGAACAGCTTTGGTGAATTAAGCCAGCCTTCGTTTAGCTTCTTGAATCCCTCCAAAACCCAGATAAACCCAAGGAACACGCGCAGCGGCACAAGCAGGAAGCTGGGTGTGCGGTTGGAGAAATGACCGCCGACAAAGCTGCGGCGATTACGGATAGTGAAGAACTCTTTTTTCATGTAGCCGAAAACCTTGTTCCAGCCCAATACCTGAACAAAATAAATGATGTTGATAAAGTGCTTGACGAACATAGCAAAGAACGAGGGCAAATTGATTTTTTTCTTAGCACCGCCAACATTGGCTACACCATAACGACCGCCAATGCTGACCATGACGCCATGGAATTTAGGATCGTATTTTTCTTTTTCGCCGCTGCCATTGACGTCTGTGAGCAGGTTGTTTGTAATGGTGGAAGCTGAGTGTTCGCAGTTCTCAACCATCTGCGGCACCGGGATGGTTGAACCGGGTGCCATGTAGAACATGTTGTCGCCGGCGACATACACATTGTCATGGGTTTTGGCACGCAGGAATTCGTCAACTTCAATCCGGCCGCGCCGTACGGGTTTAAGCTGGGCTGAAGTCTGGGCAACGTCGGCACATTCAGTACCGGCCGTCCAGATAACCGTGCAGGTGGTATCACGGTAAAGCTCTTCATCCTGCTTGTATTCGATATAGTCTTCACCAACCGAAACAATCCCGGTTTTGAGCTTTATATCTACACCCATTTTGCGCAGGCGTCTTTCGGTTTTTTCCGAAAGTTTTTCCGGTAATACAGGCACAACACGGTTCAGCAGGTCAACTTCAACAATTTTGACCTCTTCCCTTTTAACTTCAAACTGTTCGCAGAGCTGCGGCACCCATTCGGCCAGTTCACCGGCCATTTCAACACCTGTAAAGCCGGCGCCGGCAACGTAAAATGTCAGCAGCTTTTTGCGTTCAGCCGGATCGTTTTCGCTGTTAGCCTGGCTGAACATCGAGAAAACGTGCTGTTTAAGCCTGACTGCATCGTCGTAAGACCACAGCGGCAAAGTGTTTTCACAGGCGCCGGGAATTCCATAGTAGGCGGGTTTAGAACCGGAGGCCAACACGAGGTAATCGTATTCATAGCTGGCATCAGAACCTTTTAGTACCTGCTTGTCATAATCAATTGACTCGATTGTGTCGGTAATTACCTTCACTTTACGTCCGGCAAAAATTCGGCTGAGGCTGATGCGGATACTGTCTTCCTCAACCCGGTTGCCCGCGACTTCGTGTAATTCTGTCAACATCGTATGGTAACGGTGTTTATCAATGATCGAGATTTCGACATCTTTGTCGTTCTTGAGTTTCTTGGCCAATTTCTTGGCAGTAAGGACGCCTGAATAGCCCGCGCCCAAAACGATGATTTTTTTCACGACAGTTCTCCTCCAACGCATCTCTGTCTAAATTACGGATGCTAAGTCATCACCGAAATCGTTTTCAGGTGATTTCACGCCCAATAGGTTAACAGAAAGATCAATGTAATTCAATTATTTTCTAGAAAATAACCGTAATTTTTCGAATATTTTTCCGGTACAGGGCTATATGCTATTAAGTTGACTAAATCAGGAAAGTCTGTCGCGATAATCAGCGTAGTCGAAACGGCGGATAAGTTGATTGCCTGATGGTGTGTGGAGCACGATATCCGGCAGGTTTACTCCATTGAACATGTTGTTTTTGACCATCGTGTAATGCGCCATGTCCGTAAAAACCAGGCGGGTGCCGCGTCGCAGCGGTTCGGCAAAGGAGTAGTCGCCGACTATGTCACCGGCCAGGCAGGTTGGCCCGCCCAAACGATAGGTATAAGTCTTCTCACCTGGCTCGCCGGCACCGAGAATAAGCGGACGGTAAGGCATTTCAATCACATCAGGCATATGGTTGGCGGCAGAGGTGTCCAGTATGGCAATTTCCATACCGTTATCCACTATGTCGAGTACCTGAGTAACCAGGAAGCCAGTATTGAGCGCGATCGCTTCACCCGGCTCCAGGTAAATTCCGAGGTCATACGTTTTTTGAAAGTGACGGATAATATTGACCAGCTGCTCAAGATCATAATCGGAGCGCGTAATATGATGCCCGCCCCCCAAATTCAGCCATTTCATTTTATGCAGATAAGGCCCAAATTTTTCGTCGATATAAGGGACTGTTCTGCCCAGGGCATCAGCATTCTGCTCGCAGAGAGTGTGGAAATGCAGGCCGCTGATGCCTTCCAGCAAATCCGGGCGAAAGTTGGCGGCAGTAACGCCAAGTCGTGAATATGGGGCGCTGGGGTTGTACAAAGCTGTTTTGATTTCAGAATATTCCGGATTGATCCGGATCCCGGCTTCAATGGGTCGGCTGTGATTCAAAACCCGGTCGCGGTAAAGCTGCCATTCATTAAAGGAATTGAACACAATATGGTCAACTGTATCGAGTATCTGCTCAAAATCTTCTTCGATATATGCCGGGGAATAAATATGAACTTCTTTGCCCATTTTTTCGCGGCCCAATCGTGCCTCAAACAACGCGCTGGCGGTAATGCCAGCCAGATATTCACCCACAATCGGGAAAACGGCATGCATGGAAAACCCTTTAAGTGCCAGCAGGATTTTGCAGCCTGTTGTTTGCTGAACCTGGTCAAGGATCGTCAGGTTGTTGCGCAAAAGCCCCTCGTCCACCACATAGGCAGGCGTACGCACTTGAGAAAAATCAATATTTAACCCGGAAGTATCAGAACCTATAACGTGCATTTAGCTTCCTCAATCGACCAGTACCGGATCGAAATTTTCTTGCCAGGGCAG
>CAYPHB010000009.1:21746-25802 GCA_964410445.1 uncultured Oscillospiraceae bacterium | reverse complement strand
CGGAAAAAATCGTCGACAAAATCGTTGACGGCCGGATTAAGAAATTCTATGAAGAGGCAGTACTGCTGGAGCAGGCATTCGTTAAAGACGACAGCAAAAAAATCGGGGATGTCGTGAAAGAGCTGACCAGTAAAATCGGCGAGAAGATCTCCATTCGTCGCTTCACTCGTTATGAGATGGGTGAAGGCCTGGAGAAAAGAGACGAAGATTTTGCTTGTGAAGTCATGAAGCAGATCAACTGATAAAAATCACTTGAAGGGACATGCACCGCATGTCCCTTTTTTAAAGCAATATTTATAGATAGTTCGGAGGTAAACATGGCTGAGACAAAATACAAAAGAATTCTGCTTAAAATCAGCGGCGAAGCGCTGGCGGGTGAGCGCAAGTTTGGCATAGACAACGATACTCTGCACCAGCTTGGCGAAACAGTGCGCCGAGTCATGGAACTTGGCCTGGAAGTAGCAATTGTCGTTGGCGGCGGTAACTTCTGGCGGGGCAGAACGAGCGAAGGGATGGACAGAGTCTCGGCCGACCATATGGGTATGCTGGCTACGGCGATGAATTCGCTGGCTCTGTCGGATGCTCTGGAACAAAGCGGCGTGACCACCAGGGTTATGAGTGCGATTGATATGCGCCAAATCGCCGAACCTTATATTCGCAAACGCGCTTTGCGCCATTTAGAGAAAGGCCGCGTTGTCATTTTTGCCTGCGGCACCGGAAATCCTTTCTTTTCGACAGATACAGCTGCTGCCCTGCGCGCTTCGGAGATTGAAGCCGATATCATCTTTAAAGCCACTAACGTCGACGGGGTTTATGATAAGGATCCGAACACTCACTCAGACGCGGTGCGCTATGAGCGTGTCAGCCACGACGAGGTGCTGCAGTTGAATCTGGGCGTAATGGATGCGACCGCTGCGGCTCTTTGCCGTGACAATTCCATTGCCATTGCTGTTTTCAGCATGAAAGACCCGGAAAACATTATCCGGATGGCTAAAGGCGAAAATATCGGCACTATTGTCTCTTGAATTGAACAGGCGGGCTGATTCAACTATAATGTTAATAATATCCTGATTATTAGCAGTGATACTGGAGGTGCCCAAATGGCGATGATTGAGATTACCAAAGAAAGCTATGAACCGTACGAAGTGCGGATGAAAAAAACCATGAATGTTCTGATGGATGAATTTAACGCGATTCGGGTAGGCAGGGCGAATCCCAGAGTGCTGGACCGGGTCTCGATTGATTATTATGGAGTGCAGACACCCATACAGCAGGTTGCCAATATTCAGGTGCCGGAACCGCGCCTGATAACAATAACCCCGTGGGATCCAACCTCGCTCAAAGCGATTGAACGTTCGATTCATTCTTCCGATTTGGGAATTAACCCCTCAAACGACGGCAAAATGATTCGCCTGGTTTTCCCGGTTCTGACAGAAGAACGCCGCAAGGACCTCGCTAAACAGGTTTCCAAACTGGGCGAGGAAAGTAAAATCGCTATTCGCAATATTCGCCGGGAAGCCCTGGACAAATACCGCGGCCATCTGAAGAAAAAAGAACTAACTGAAGATGTAATGGCTGAATTTGAAGAGAATATTCAGAAAATTACAGATCGTTTTGTAGCCGACGTCGACAAAGCCGTTGCCGAAAAAGAGAAGGATCTGATGGAAATTTGAACCCGCCCGGGTTAACAAGGCAAGCGTGCCGTAGCACTGGCTCGGCCGGGCCGCGAGGTCCGGCCATTTTTTCACGTCTGGAGGCTGAGGTATGAAAAAACTGTTCCAGGTCTTCAGGAAAAAGAACAAAACGGCAACGCCCCCGAAGAGCTCCGTACAGGCTACGGCCAAATCAACCGAGGCGGTTTTGAGCGCCGGGAAAGCGGCAACAAAAGTTACACCTGTTCACCTTGCTGTGATTATGGATGGTAATGGCCGCTGGGCTAAGCAACGCGGGTTGCCGCGACAGGCCGGCCATCGGGCCGGGGCTGAAAACCTGAAGAGCCTTTGCCGCCTATGCGGTCGTCAGGGCATCAAATACCTGACAGTATATGCGTTTTCGACCGAAAACTGGTCACGTCCGGAATCTGAGGTGACCGCCCTGATGAACCTGTTTGTTGAGTTTTTTCAGCGGTATGACCCCGAACTTGCCGAAGAAGGGATTCGTGTCCGTTTTATTGGCGATATCGCCGCGTTGCCGGCAAATGTCCGCCGCACGGTAGCCGAAGCGGAAAGCAAATCTCTGGAGCGGGACAGAATGCAGCTGATAGTGGCGCTAAATTACGGCGGCCGCCGGGAAATTGTTGACGCCTGCCGCCAGCTGGCGCAGGAAGTGAAAGCCGGCAGTCTGAAACCTGAAGATATCAATGAAGCCAGATTTGCCGGTGCGCTCTATTTGCCGGATGTACCCGACCCGGATCTGTTGATCCGGCCGAGCGGCGAAAAGCGGCTCTCCAACTTTTTGCTTTACGAAGCAGCTTATACAGAATTTCATTACGATAATGTACTTTGGCCGGATTTCGACGAAGCCAGCTTTCAGCGGGCTATGCAAGCTTACGCGGAACGCGACCGTCGGTTTGGAGGCCTGGGAATATCATGAAACAGCGAATTATCACAGGGATAATTTTTGCTTTAGTGATTACCGCGATTGTAATCCCCGGCTACTGGCTGCCGGTGCTGCTGTATGCATTTTATGCCCTGCTGGCCTTTATCCTGACCCGTGAGCTGCAGCACACTTTTGCCAAGGCCAAAATCCGGGTTTCCCCCCTGTTGCCGCTGTTTAACGCGCTGATTGTTCTGCTGCCGATGCTGCTGACCCAAAGCAGTAAACTCGCAACTGTAGAGACGGGGCCTTTGCTGGCTGGCATTACGGCGTTAGTCTGCTTTTTTATTTTTGTTTCAATGGGCGTGCTCGTAGTTGCCCAGCTGATTGCCGGTTCGCCGCAAGCGCTGCCTCATGCCGCCGTAAACGCGCTGTTGACAGCCTATATCGCGTTCCCGCTCAGCAATCCCGTCATCATCCTCACCACAGTTCCAGACGGGTATTTCTGGATGCTGCTCGGGCTGGTAACCCCTTGGGTTTCCGATACTTTTGCTTTTTTTGTCGGCACCATGTTCGGGCGCCACAAAATTGTCCCCCGGCTCAGTCCTAAGAAAACGATCGAGGGAAGTATCGGTGGAATTATGGGCACCATTTTGTTTGTCGGCTTGTATTTCCTTGTGTTTATGCGTGAAAGCCCTACGCTGAACCGACTGGCCGGCGAGCACCTGCTCTTGATTATTATTGCCGGCACGCTGTTCAGTGTTGCCTCTCAGATGGGCGACTGGCTGGCTTCGGCGATTAAACGCTGGTGCGGTGTTAAGGATTTCGGTACAATACTGCCTGGACATGGCGGTATCCTTGACCGTTTTGACAGTGTGCTGTTTACTATGCCAGTAGCTCTCATGGTAACAGCGCTGGCAGTTTTCCTCTTTACGAAAGGTTCAATATGATTAAATATCTCTCTGTTTTGGGTTCAACTGGCTCGATCGGCACTCAAACATTAGAAGTCGCCGCTCATCTGGGCATAAATGTTGTCGGCCTGGCGGCCGGTCGCAATCTGGATTTACTCGAAGAACAAATACGCCGTTTTCTGCCGCGCGCGATCAGCGTAGCCGAACATGCTGATGCCATGCTCATGCAAGAACGGCTGAGTGATCTGAAGCCGGCAATCGAGATTTGGCACGGACAGGAAGGCAACAAAGTTATCGCGACTCTGCCTGAAAGCGAAATGGTGATGGCCGCCATGGTGGGCGTAAATGGCCTGCTACCGGTTCTGGAAGCGCTCAAGGCTAATAAGGCTGTGGGCCTGGCTAACAAGGAAACCCTGGTTGCGGCCGGTGATATTGTGATGCCGCTGGTAAATTCAGGTTGCGGGAGCATTCTCCCGGTTGACAGTGAACATTCGGCTATCTGGCAGTGCCTGATGGGCGCACCGCCGCACAGCCTGGAAAAAATATTCCTCACAGCTTCAGGCGGGCCTTTCCGCGGCTGGAACCGCGAGTTACTCAGTAAGGCAACCCT
>CAYPHB010000009.1:0-21736 GCA_964410445.1 uncultured Oscillospiraceae bacterium | reverse complement strand
GGCAACCATTATGAGAAGATTATCCTGACCGCTTCCGGCGGCCCCTTTCGTACATGGCCCAAGGAAAGAATCGAGCGCGCGACGATCGGGGAAGCGCTCAGCCATCCCACATGGCGCATGGGCGGCAAAATCACTATTGACAGCGCCACGATGATGAACAAAGGACTTGAGGTAATCGAGGCGGCGCATCTTTTTGCTGTTTCGGTTGATCAAATTGAAGTTGTCATCCATCCGCAAAGTATCATTCACTCCATGGTCCGGCTGACAGATGGCTCGGTACTGGCGCAAATGGGCTTTCCAGACATGCGCCAGCCTATTCAGCTGGCTTTGACTTACCCTGAGCGGTTGCAGGGAACAGGCCGTCCTTTCGACCCCTTTACTGCAGAAAGCAATTCGCTGACTTTTGAGCAGCCGGACACTAAAACCTTCCGTCTGCTCGAGCTGGCATACATAGCTGTGCGTCAGGGCGGCACCATGCCGACAGTGCTGAACGCGGCAAACGAAGTCGCTGTCGCACGTTTCCTGGCCGGTGAAATCAAATTTCTGGACATAGACAGGCTGGTCGAAAAAGCTATGAACAACCACGTGAAAAATGGCTATTGCTCCGACCTGTCGTTGGAAGTAGTGCTGGCAGTTGACGCGGAAACCCGGCGTCAATTGCAAAAAGTCTCCTGAAGGAGTTAATTATTTATGGGTATTGTTATTGGCATTCTTATTCTCAGCGTGATGATGATCGTGCACGAGCTCGGTCACTTCCTTACCGGCAGGGCGCTGGGTTTTACCATAGAGGAATTTTCAATTTTTATGGGGCCGAAGATTTTCAGCACCGAACGCAATGGCATCCGCTATTCACTGCGCCTGCTGCCGATCGGCGCTTCAGTAAGCTTTGCCGGTGAGTATGAAGAAGACGGTGATGTCAGTAATGACCCGGGCGCCTTTTTCAATCGGCCAAAATGGGCCCGGGCGATAGTAATCGCCACCGGCCCCGCGCTCAACCTGCTTTCCGGCATCCTGGCGTTCCTGATTATGTTTACAGCTTTTGGCTTTACTCTGCCGATCGTGCCGGCTGTCTATGAAAACACTCAGGCTGCTGCAACTGATCTCAAGGCAGGGGACCGGATTATCACCGCGGACGGCGAGGTGATCCGCACTCCGCTCGATTACGGTTTTGTTGAATTTTTCCACGATCCGGCAGCACCGCTTGAACTGACAGTACGCGGCACAGACAACGCTGTGCGTAAGGTGGCAATTAAGCCTATATACCTGAAGAACTATCGTTTAGGTGTTCAGGTTAAGCCGGAAACGCAGCAGGGAGGCGGAGTTGTTAACACAGTAGATGCTTCATCTAACGGCGGCAACCCGGTATTGCAGCCGGAAGACATTCTGCTGGCGGCTAACGGCGCGCCCTATTCTGATCGTGAAGCCTTCAGCGCCGCTGTTGCCGCAACCGCAGGCAAACCGTTTATAATTACGGTAATCCGGCAGGGGCAGCAGCTCGACCTCACTATGTCCGCCACTGAATATAACGACTTATTACCGCGGGGCGTATATTTTACATCCAGCAAGGCTTTCTTTCCTGCTGTTGAACAGGCGGTGCAGTCATCCTGGTCTATTGTGAAACTGACTGTAAAAAGCATCGGCCGGCTGATTTCCGGCGATATCGCACCGCGTGATTCTCTGGCCGGCCCTGTTGGCGTCGTCACCATGATCAGCGATACAGTCACCAATGACACGACTTTGACTCAGAAGGTCATCGAGTTGCTTTGGATGTTTGCCTTGATTTCGGTGAGCCTTGGTTTCATGAACCTGTTGCCGATTCCGCCGCTTGACGGCAACCACCTTGTTCTAATCGGCCTGGAAGGCATTCGCGGCAAACGCTTATCGCCCAAAGTGCAGAGCATTGTCGGCGTCGTTGGCATCACACTGATTATAATGCTGGCACTGGCCGGACTCTTCTTTGATATTTTGCGTCTGACCGGACGTTAAGCAATAAAGGAGCATGCAATGTTTGAACGTCGGAAAACTCGTCAGGTGCGCGTAGGTGATGTCCTGATCGGCGGCGGCGCGCCCGTAGCTGTCCAGTCAATGAACAACACTGACACCCGTGATGTCGCGGCAACTCTGGCGCAGATCGAGCAGCTAAAGGCAGCAGGCTGCGAAATTACCCGCCTTGCTGTGCCCGATCAGGCAGCAGCTGCGGCTTTTGCCCAAATTAAAGCAAAATCACCACTGCCTTTGGTTGCCGATATTCATTTCGATTACCGGCTGGCAATCGCCGCGATTGAGGCGGGTGCTGATAAAATCCGGATCAACCCGGGCAATATCGGCGGACCTGAACGGATCGCGGCTGTGGTTAAAGCAGCCCGTGAACATGAAATTCCGATCCGGGTCGGTGTTAATTCCGGTTCACTCAGCCAGGCAATGCTCGACCGCTTCGGTGGAGTCAATGCCCGCTCCATGACTGAGTCTGCGCTGGAAGCAATCAAGCAGATTGAAGATTTTGACTATGATCGACTGGTTGTTTCAATAAAATCATCCGATCCTGCCTTAACAATTGAAACCTACCGGCAGCTGGCCGACCGGACAGATCACCCGCTGCATTTGGGCGTTACCGAAGCTGGCACCTTCCGTGAGGGCGCGATCCGCTCCGCTGTTGGCATTGGGACATTGCTGGCCGAAGGGATCGGCGATACCCTGCGGGTGTCCCTGACTGCCGATCCTGTTGAAGAAGTAAGCACCGCATACAGTATTTTAAAGGCTTTGGGTCTGCGCCGGCACGGGGTGGAATTCATCTCCTGCCCAACTTGCGGCCGTACCGAGGTTGACCTGGTTCGGATAGCCACAGAAGTGGAGCAGCGGCTGCAACAGGTTACCGCGCCGCTCCGGGTGGCTGTCATGGGTTGTGCCGTTAACGGCCCCGGTGAAGCCAGAGGCGCAGATGTCGGTATTGCCGGCGGACACGGCGTTTTCCTCTTGTTTCGCGGCGGCGAAATCATCCGCAAAGTATCCGAAGCCGAGGCGGTTGATGCTTTAATGGCAGAAATTGACGCCATTGTGCGCTCTGGTGAAACGGTTTGACCGTTCCGGTTTCATTGCTTAGAATAACATTCGATTAAGCCAACGATCAGCCAGAAACAAGGAGCCTTGCATGCCGCCAGAACTTTCCGGATTTATTCAACAACTCGTAATCGATACCAAGCTGGCGGAGCCTTTCAGCGGTCTGCAGGGAAAAGTTCAGCGAATCAAGATGTACCAGGGTGGTCAGCTGCGCCTGTTGATTTCTGTCGAAACTCGTCTGCCTGGTAAAACGCTTTGCGCTCTGGAAGAAGTCCTGGAAAAAGCCCTTGGTGTAAATGAGGTTATTCTTTGCCAGAAGCAGGCCGATGCAACTGTAACCAGCGAGGCTGTCAGCGATGCGACCGTCAACGATGCAACTGCAGACAGCGCGTCCGTCACCGATTCGGCTGTCAACAATGCGAATGTCAACGAGGCGGCTGAAAATTCAACAGCAAATGCGGAATATCTTGCCGGCCTCTCTGACTGGCTGGTGCGTCATTTATGGCATGAAGACTCTTTAGGCGCTATAACGCTGGGCCAAAGCACTTTCATAGCCAGCGGCAATACAGTTGTAATTGAAATACCCGCTGAATGTTTCAATCTGGAAAATACTAAGCTGCCCGAACGCTTAAGCGCGCTGGGGAAATTCGCCACCGGCTCTGAGCTCGAATTCAGGCTTGAACCTGTTGATTTTGACCTGACCGGGAATGCCCGTGCTGAAGCGGATGCGCTCACCCGGGAAACTGCTGTTTTGCGGCAAACCGAACAGGCTGCTAACGGGTCAAAAAACGGGATACCTGCTAACGGCGCAGCCAACGGCAGCAATTATCCTAATGGTGATGTAAAAAACACCAGTAATGGCTTTGGCGGTAATTCGCCTGTCGGCAACAATGCAGGCGCTGGCACTTACAACAGAGGCGGCAATGATGCCAACACCAATGCCCGGAAGAACGGCGGCCGTGCCTACCGTCGCCCGCCCAGCCAGCCTGGCGACATTTGGGGTCGCCTGAATCCGGCTTTGAGCCTAAGTCAAATAGCTGATGTTAATAGTGAATCCGGTTTTGTTTCCCTGACGGGTGAAATCCTGAATCTGGAAACACGTTTGGTAAGCGACGGTTATCGTCTGCTGATTAAATTTAATCTGACCGATTTCAGCAATACAATCCAATGCATAATTTTTGCTAAACCTGAAGACCAGGCGGTTCTAAACGACAAACTTAAGGGCAAAACGGTAAATGTTCATGCCGAAATCAAGCTCGATGCCCGTTACAGTGGTGAGCTGCAAGCGCAGGTTCTTGGAATTTCTGCAGCCCAAAAGCCACGTGGGCGCAGCGATAATGCGGTCACTAAAAGAGTTGAGCTGCATTGCCACACCAAAATGAGTGCCCGCGATGCTGTTTGCGACGCTGCCCAGGTCATCCGTACGGCAGCAAACTTTGGCCACGAAGCCGTAGCCATAACCGATCACGGTGTCGTGCAGTCTTTCCCAGATGCCTGTAAAGCAGCGCTGAAAGCGGCAGGTGACGGTAAACCGATTAAGATCATTTACGGTATGGAAGGTTACCTGGTTGATGACGGGCCCACCGTCGCCTATAACTGTGCCGGCGTTGATCTTAGCAACGGGTTTATAGCGCTGGACGTAGAAACGACTGGTTTGGATTGCCACAGCGAACGGCTGATTGAAATTGCTGCTGTCCATTTTGCGCCGATTGAAGCAGGCACTTTGGCGCCTGCAGAAAACAGGGCCGGTCGCTTCCGAATCGCGGCTTCCTGGCAAAGCTTTGTAGACCCAGGCGTACAGCTGAACGCCAAAACGACGGAATTGACCGGCATAACCAGCGAAATGCTGGCGGGTGCTCCGGATAACCTGACCGCGCTCCAGCAGCTGCAGGATTTTCTGGGCGATTTGCCGGTAGTTGCCCATAATGCCCTGTTCGACCTCAACTTCCTGCGGGCCGAGGGTTTCCGCACCAGGCATGAAAACGACCCGCGTCTGCACTTTAACCCGCCTCTGATCGACACCTTGCCCTTAGCCCGGTATCTGCACCCTGATTTACGTAATCACAAACTGCCGACCGTGGCAGCCGCCTGCTGTGTCGAACCCGGCTGTCATCACCGGGCTTTAGACGACGCCATGACTTGTGGCAAAATTTTCGCTTCTTTGCTTGATCTGGTAATTGCAAGGCAAACAGCGCACAATGCTGGCGAGGCTGCAACCGGGTCAACAGGCGAGCCAACAGCTGTAGCTTTACCAACCCTGGACGATCTTAATCTGCTGGTTGGCCAGTTAACCGCTGAACAAGTTGTGGGAAATAATCGCCCGGTTAATCACATAATTATGCTGGTGCAAAATCCGCTCGGTCTTTATCATCTCTACAAGCTTGTTTCGGAATCGCATACGCAGTATTTTCACCGTCGCCCACGGATACCTAAAAGTCTCCTCACTTATTTGCGTGCCGGCCTGTTGCTGGGCAGTGCCTGTGAGCAGGGCGAAATTTTCAAAGCAGTCATGGATTTATACCGCCAGGCGGGCAACAATCTCGACCAGGCTATGAACGCGCTCGATTCAGCGAAACTGATCAAATTGGCCCGCTATTACGATTATCTGGAAATTCAGCCCCTGACCAACAATCACTTCTTGCTGTTGAAAGAAGATAGCGGTTTGAACCTGACTGCTGATCTGGAAAACCTGAATAAACTGGTTGTTGCCCTGGGCGACCGTGTTCGCCGGCCTACTTGCGCCACCTGCGATGTCCATTTTCTGGAACCGCGCGATGAGGTTTATCGCCGCATTCTACAAGCAGATCTGGGCTACAGCGATGCTGACCGCCAGGCCGGGCTGTATTTCCGCACAACCGAAGAGATGCTGACAGCTTTCTCCTATTTGGGCAACGCCAAGGCAGAAGCTGTGGTTATTGAGGCGCCGCGCCGGCTTGCTGAGCAGATTGAACCCGATCTAAAACCTTTCCCGGACGGTTCTTTCCCACCGGTTATTCCCGAAGCCGCCGACCAGGTACGGGCGATTGTCAACAGTAAAGCGCAAGAACTGTATGGTCGTGAAGCCGGGTTGCCGGCGGTTGTACAGGAACGACTGGATAAAGAACTTAGTTCGATTATCGACAACGGCTTCGCGATTATGTACTACATTGCCCATCATCTCGTAAAAAAATCTAACGAAGACGGCTATATTGTCGGTTCTCGTGGTTCGGTCGGCTCTTCGTTGGCGGCTACTTTTTGCGGCATCACCGAGGTTAACCCTCTGCCGCCGCACTATGTCTGCCCCGGCTGTCATTTCAGTGAATTCATGCCAACCGGCAGTTATGGTTCAGGCTACGACCTGCCTGTGCGTGCCTGCCCGGAATGCGGTACTGATTATTTGCGAGAAGGCCAGGACATACCCTTTGAAACCTTCCTGGGATTCGATGGCGACAAACAACCGGATATCGACCTCAATTTCTCCGGTGACTACCAGCCGCGGGCGCACCGCTTTATTGAAGAAATGTTCGGCAGCAGCCACACTTTCCGGGCTGGAACGATCAGCAGTTTTGCTGATAAAAACGCTGCGGCCATTGTGGGCAAGTATTTTGAAAACCGGGAAGAAAAGGTGGCGCAAGCAGAGATCAGCCGGTTGGCCAGCGGTGTTGTGGGTGTGAAGCGCACAACTGGCCAGCACCCCGGCGGTATTGTTGTGGTGCCTAAAGAGAGGGAAATTTACGACTTTACGCCGATCCAGCACCCTGCTGATAAAAAGAACAGCGCGATAATCACTACTCATTTTGACTTCAATTCGATGCACGATACAATTCTAAAACTCGACATTCTCGGTCATGATGACCCTACTATGTTGAAGGTGCTGGGTGACATGACGGGCGTGGACGTTAATGCGATTCCGATCCCGGACCCGGCTGTGATGTCGCTGTTTCAATCAACAGAGGCACTTGGTATTCCCGAGGGCACATCACCGGCTAAATCGGGAACCCTGGGGCTGCCGGAACTTGGCACTTTTATGGCGCGCGATATGATCCGCGAAACCAAACCGACCAGATTTTTTGATCTGGTCCAGCTGATGGGGCTTTCGCATGGTACAGACGTCTGGAAAGGCAATGCCCAGGATCTGATCCGCAATGGCATCTGCACAATCGACGAAGTTATCGGCTGCCGCGACAGTATTATGACTTACCTGATTCATAACCAGCTGCCGGCCAAGGCTGCCTTCGATATTATGGAAAGAGTGCGCAAGGGCAGGGGCCTGCTGCCTGAGCAGGAAGCCTTGATGCAGGAGTGTGCCGTTCCGGCCTGGTATATCGATTCCTGTAAAAAAATCAAGTACATGTTCCCCAAAGCCCATGCCGCTGCCTATACTATTTCTTCGCTGCGGATAGCCTGGTTCAAGGTCAATTACCCGGCGGAATATTACAGCGCTTACTATACTGTGCGTGCGGATGAGTTCGACAGCAGGCTGATGACTCGTGGCATGGCCGCAGTCCGCCGGGAACGGGAGAGCCTGCAATCCAGGTTCCGTGAAATTTCTGATCGGGAGCAAAAGGTTTTCTATATCCTCGAAATTATTGAGGAGATGCATCTGCGCGGCCTATCATTTTTGCCGCTGGACCTGATGGAATCTGATGCCTACCGTTTTCTGCCCGAAGGTGAAAACCTGATCCGGCCGCCGCTTTCATCTGTCCCTGGTATCAGTCGCACTTTGGCTGAAAACATTGTCGCTGCCCGGGCCGCCGGACCGTTCAAATCGCGTGACGAACTTAGCAACCGCGCCGGCATCGGCAGCGGTACTCTGGAAACCCTGGCGGAAACAGGTTGCCTTGATGGGTTGCCCGAATCGGCCCAGATTGACTTGTTTGAGTATCTCGTCCAGTAGGACAATGCCGAATAATATCTGAATGAGCACCTTGACGAAACTTACATCAATAATCATCGGGAGGTATACAGATGTTCTGTGATGTTGTCTTGCGCGAATCGACCCGTGCTTTTGATCGCAGTTATACCTATGCCATCCCCACAGAACTACAGGGGCAGATAGCCGTTGGCAGCCGGGTTCTGGTTCCGTTCGGCGGCGGCAGCCGCTTGCAAGAGGGCTATGTCCAGGCGCTAAAGGCTGATGCCGACTCTGATTTTTATATCAAACCCATTCAGAAACTGCTGACGCCGCGCCCGGTACTGAGGCCGGATCAACTGCGTCTGGCTGCCCGCATGCGTGACCGCTATATTTGCACTTACGGCGATGCCATCCGCTGCATGCTGCCGGCTTCAGTAACTTCGATCCGCGGTAAACGTACGCGGCTGGTAATGCTGACCGACCCGGAAGAAGCCCAGACCATACTTAACGACGGCGCGATCGACCGCATTGGCCAGGTCAGGGTAATTGAATTACTGCTCGAATATGGCTCGGTGCCTACTTTAGAGGTAATGGCCGCAGCTCAGGTAAGCAGGTCCACTCTAAATACTCTGGCGAAAAAAGGTCTGGTCCAATTTGAAAATACAAATTTGCGCCCTGAGGCAGAACCACTACCGGAGGATGAAACAGAGCTTGCGCAAGACTTGATTCCGAACGAAGAACAAGAAAAAGCTCTGGCACAAATTCTGCAGGCGCTGACACCTGAAACCCCAACTGCTGAACTGAGTGAATTCCTGCTGTTCGGCATTACTGGCAGCGGTAAAACGGAAATCTATCTACAGGTGGCAAGGCAGGCAATTGCCAACGACCGTAGTGTAATTATTCTGGTACCGGAAATAGCCCTGACCCCACAAATGACAGCGCGTATCAGAGCCCGTTTCGGTAATTCGGCCGCGGTTTTACACAGCCGTTTGCTGCCTTCGGAGCGCGCCGAGCAATGGAACCGGATTCTGGCCGATGAAATCCGGCTGGTTGTTGGTGCCAGGTCGGCGATTTTTGCTCCCCTGGCCAATATTGGCCTGATCGTGCTCGACGAGGAACAAGAATCAACCTATAAATCGGAAACACATCCCCGCTATCATGCTCGCGACATCGCCCGGATGCGGGCACGTGAGCATGGGGCGGTTTTACTGCTCGGCACAGCAACCCCTTCGATTGAAAGCTTTCAGCGCACTGAGTCCGGCCGCTCTACCTTACTGACATTGAGTGAAAGGGCAACTGCTGCCAAGCTGGCTAAAACAAAAATTGTTGATATGAGAAGTGAACTGGCTGCCGGTAACCGCAGCCTGTTCAGCCGTGAGCTGGCAGCTGAGCTGCGCGAAGCTGTGAAAAACGGGCACCAGGCGATGATTTTACTGAATCGGCGCGGTTACTCCGGTTTTGTCCTTTGCCGTGACTGCGGCAAGGTGATCCGCTGCAGGGTTTGCAGTGTGGCCATGACCAGTCATGCGCGGCAGGTGGCGGGTGCGCCGCCGGGGCAGCTGAAGGAGCAGTTGATTTGCCATTATTGCGGCCGGATCAACGCGATTCCCACTACTTGTCCAAATTGCGGCAGTAAGCGAATCGGCCGTTTCGGTGCCGGCACCCAGCAAGTGGAAGAGCTGATGCGCAAAGAGTTTCCTGAAATCCGTACCCTGCGGATGGATCAGGATACAACAGCAGCTCGTTTGTCACATGGTGAGCTACTGGCCAGTTTCATTAACAAGGAAGCAGATGTACTGATCGGTACCCAGATGATCGCCAAGGGCCATGATATCCCCAACGTCACATTAGTTGGAGTTCTCGCTGCCGACTTAATGCTCGGGCTTTCTGATTTCCGGGCTGCCGAGCGCGCATTTGCTTTAATCACCCAGGCTGCCGGCCGCGCCGGCCGGGGCGATGAGCCGGGGAAAGTGATAATTCAGGCTTATAACATCGACGATTTCGCAATCCGCTGTGCCGCGGCCCAGGATTACCTGACTTTTTACCAGGAGGAGGTTGCCTTCCGCCGCCAGCTGCGCTATCCGCCGTTTGGCTCAATTGCTGTCGCCACAATATCCGGTCAAACAGAAAGTACAGTGCGTGAACGCACGCAGCTGTTGCATGCCGCTCTGGCAGCGCACCGCCGGGCTGAACAAGGCTACGGGGACATTGAACTGTTTGACGCTACCCGTGCACCGATCCACCGGATCCGCGGCCGCTACCGCTGGCGGATTGTCCTCAAAGGCCAAAGCGCCGAACAACTGGCAGCATTCCTCGCACCGGTGCTCGATCGCTTCGATTTCCAGCGTCTTTCAAGGTCAATCGACATCGATCCCTACCAGTTAATGTAAACGGCAAAGGTAACCAGCGTGCGGCCTTCGGGACTGATCTGTGATATAATTAGTTGATGCCCATTAGCCCCGCGACAGCCCTGGCTGGCTGTCACAAAGCCGTTGCCAAAAATGGCTGCCGGCTGAGTTTACCTGACATGGAAGGAAAATTAACATGGCAATCCGTCAGATTTTAAAAGACGGCGATGAAACATTACGCAAGAAATCCCGGCCTGTCGACCGTTTCGACAGCCGCCTGCATGAACTGCTGAATGATATGGCCGATACAATGTACGAAAACAACGGTATTGGCCTGGCCGCTCCGCAGGTTGGCATTTTGCGTCGGATTTTTGTTATAGATCTGAACGATGAAACCGGTTTGAAAGAATTTATCAACCCGGAATTAGTCGAGCCCTCAGGCTGCCAGACAGCTACTGAAGGCTGCCTTTCGGTGCCCGATACCTGGGGTGAGGTAGACCGCCCTGCAACTTTGAAAATCAAGGCTCAGGACAGGTACGGCAATCCCTTCGAGCTGGAAGCTGAAGAAATTCTGGCCGTTTGTATTTGCCATGAATATGACCACTTGGACGGAATACTGTTCAAGGATAAAGTAAAAGGTGAATTACAGCATTCATGATTGACGACGCGTTGCGCATTATCTACATGGGGACACCCGATTTCGCGGTGCCGGCTCTAAAGCGGCTGATCGAAGCCGGGCTGACGCCTGTTGCGGTTGTAACCCAGCCGGATAAACCAGTAGGACGCAAACAAAAGATAAAGCCCGGCCCGGTCGCAGCTGTGGCGCACGAACATAATATTCCGGTTTTACAACCAACCAAGCTGCGCACAGGCGAATTTGCCAGAGAACTTGCGGAGTTCAAGCCGGATTTGTTTATAACCGCGGCTTATGGCCGGATTCTGCCGCCCGATGTCCTGGCTGTGCCGCGTCTGGGCGCGCTCAACATTCACGGCTCCCTGTTGCCACGCCATCGAGGTGCCTCACCGGTGCATGCCAGTATTATAGCCGGCGATGCTGAAACCGGCATTACTATCATGATGATGGACGAAGGCATGGACACCGGCGATATCCTGCTACAGCGTGCCATTCCCATCGAAACTGCTGATGATGCCGGTACCCTGATGGACAAGCTGGCTGAATTAGGAGCGGATCTGATCCTACCTGCCATTGAAGGACTGCTTGATGGTTCAATTCAGCCGAAGAGGCAAAACCCTGACGAAGCAACCGTTACCAGCCTGCTGACCAGAAAAGATGGCGAAATCGACTGGAATAAGCCTGCCCAGGAGGTTTTCGATTTTGTTCGCGGCTCAAATCCCTGGCCGGGCGCCTATACATATTGTGATGAAAAACGACTTAAAGTGTTCCTGACCCGCGTAGTTTCGACTGAAGAAAACGCAGATAATGGGGATTCCGGCTGGGAGCCAGGCACCATAACAGCCTGTACCTCAGAGGGCATCCAAGTGGCCTGCGGCAGCGGAACTTTGGAATTGCTGGAAATCCAGACCGAAGCCGGCCGTCGAATGAGCTGCAGTGATTGTGCCCATAACTACAGGCTCGGCACACCTTTAGGAGGTAATTAATATGACCGTAGTCAGTTTTCTTTCTCTGGGCTATGGCTTTTACGGGATTGACTGGACATACCTCGTGCTGATAGTGCCGGTATTAATCCTCAGTCTGATCGCCCAGGCATCGGTAAAAAGCACTTTTACCAAATACAGTAAAGAAGCCAGCCGCTCGGGCTTAACCGGCCAGGACGCCGCACGGCAGATTCTCGATCAGAACGGCTTGTTCACTGTCCGGATTGAACGGACACCGGGCCAGTTAACCGATCATTTTGACCCGCGCACAAATGTACTGCGGCTTTCGGATGCAACCCATTCCAGCCCTTCTATCGCAGCGATCGGCGTTGCGGCCCATGAAGCCGGACACGCGATTCAGCATGAAGTTGGCTATATTCCCAACCGCATTCGCTCAATGTTAGTGCCTGTAGCTAATATCGGTTCTCGCTTCGGTCCTTACATGGCTATTTTCGGGTTGATTCTGGGGATGACCACGCTGGCCAATATCGGCATTTTCCTGTTTGGTTTCGCGGTGCTGTTTTATGTTGTCACCCTGCCTGTGGAATTTAATGCCAGCAACCGGGCGATCGCCGTTCTCAGAGACCAGGGGATCCTGACCACAGAAGAACTAACCGGAGCAAAAAAAGTGCTGCGGGCAGCCGCTATGACTTATGTAGCCTCCGCCCTAATGGCTTTCGCCAACATGGCGCGATTGATTCTGCTTTCGCGCAATAACCGCGACCGCCGTTGACCATGAGTTTGCCAATAAAAGGGAAGCATCCCTCGGAGCAGGGCAGTCGGCGCCCGCCGGATCCTGCCCGCAAAGCGGCTGTTTATACGCTGGAACGCGTGCTCGAACAAGGTGCCTATGCGAACCTGGTACTTGCCGGTGCGCTGGACGATGATGCTGAAAACTCGGCAAGTGACAGCTTAACCGCAAGCGATAAACAAGCTGCAAGCCAAAGTTCGGCGCCTTCAGGCCGCGCGCCGGGCTTGAACGCGCAGCAACGGTCATTTACAACCGCAATGGTTTATGGCACCCTCACCCGACTCTATACAATTGATCACGTTTTGACAGAGCGGCTCAAGCAGTCGCTGGCCAGTCTGGAACCAACCGTACGCACCATTTTGCGTTTAGGAGTGTTCCAGCTGCTATATAGCCGTTCAGTACCTCCCAGCGCCGCTGTAGATGAAAGTGTCCGACTTTGTCAAAAGCTGTCGCGGCCACAGGCTTGCGGTCTGGTCAACGCTGTGCTGCGCTCGATCACGCGTGAGCCGCCGTTGATCAATCCTAAAAACGCCCCGCTTTATTACAGCCTGCCGCCAGAACTTTATGGTTACGTCAAGCTGGCTGCCGGCGCAGCCGCAGCGCCCCTGCTGGCTGAAAAACTGCTGGCAGCACCGCCGGTCACTCTGCGGACCAACTGCCTGAAGGCAAAACCGCAGGAAATCATCGAGCTGTTGGCTGCTGTAGGCATTGAAGCTTCGCCGGGCAGCTATCTGCCGGAAGCTGTTGTACCCGAACTGGGTGGCCAGCCGGTGCACAAGTTGGTGATTTATCAGGACGGACTTGCATCAGTACAGGATGAAGGGGCGATGCTGACCAGCCATGCGGTTGACCCGCAGCCGGGTGAAAGCATTCTCGACCTTTGCGCTGCCCCCGGCGGCAAATCCGCCCACATGGCCGAACTAACCTGCGATAAAGCCGCAATTACAGCCTGCGATATCCACCCCGGCAGAGTAGATTTGATCCGCAGTCAGGCAGAACGGCTTGGCATCACTTCTATCTCGGCTTATACTGCTGACGCAACCGGCCGCGACTGGCCGCAGGAACTGGCAAGAGAGTATGACCGCGTCCTGGCAGATGTTCCTTGCAGTGGTTTGGGTTTGCTGGCACGTAAACCGGAAATCCGTCGCAATATGACGCACGAGCGGATTCAGAGCCTGCTGCCTCTGCAAGCGGCGATTCTGGACCACGCGGCAACCCTGGTCCGGCCCGGCGGGGTACTGGTATACAGCACCTGTACATTTAATCCAGCTGAAAATGATGGCCAGGTTGATAGTTTTCTGGCCCGCCAGGCAGGCGCATTCAGCAGGGAAGACCTCACCAGGTTCCTGCCGGCGGCTTTACTGGCAGACGAGGCTAACGCAGAGCAGGCGCGCGGCGGCTCGATTACACTACTGCCTTACCGCCACGGTACAGATGGCTTTTATATCGCGCGATTACGCAAAGATGCAGCACAAACAGAAGCACAAACAGGTGCATCAGCAAACAATTCAACATTAGCAAAACAAGTGTTAAAGGATGACAAATAATGACTCAGGCTGCTGAACCCGCAACCTATAAGAGATTCGCTTATGACCTTGACCGCGCCGACTGGAAAGCGTGGGTCAAGTCACATAATTTACCCGCCTACCGGGCCGGTCAGCTTCATCGCTGGATCAGCCGCGGCATCGCCGATCCTGACGAAATGACCGACATATCGCTCAATCTGCGCGCCTTGCTGCGGGAAGAATTTGATTTCCAGGGGCTGACGACAGAAAACCGGCTGATCTCCAAACTGGATGGCACTCGTAAATATATTTTCCGTCTGGCCGACGGTAATGTCATAGAAAGCGTCCTGATGCAGTATCATCACGGTTATTCTGTCTGCATATCTTCGCAAGCCGGCTGCCGCATGGGTTGCTCCTTTTGCGCTTCAACCGGCGCAGGATTCGGGCGCAACCTCACTTCAGGCGAGATGCTGGCTCAGGTGCTGCGGATAGCCCGTGATCTCGGCAGCCGTATCGGCCATGTAGTGATAATGGGAATCGGTGAGCCAATGGATAACCTGGTTGAAGTCAAGAGGTTTCTGTTGGCGGTAAATGATCCTGAAAGCGCTAATATTGGCATGCGCCACATTTCTCTCTCAACTTGCGGACTAGTGCCCGAGATGCTAGAATTCACTGATACAGGCCTGCCGGTAACCTTATCAATTTCACTCCATGCACCTAACGATGCGATCCGGCGCCAGCTGATGCCGATTGCTCGTAAATACTCGTTTGATGAGCTTTTAAGCGCCTGTAAGCACCACATTGAAAAAACCGGCCGGAGAATAATATTCGAGTATGCTCTCATCAGCGGTATAAATGACCAACCGGAACATGCCAGAGAACTGGCAGCCCGTTTGCGCGGCCTGCTCTGCCATGTAAACCTGATTCCGGCTAATGAGTTTGAAGGCGGCCGTTACCGTCAAAGCGGCCAGCAGGAGATTCGCACCTTCCTGGATATTCTGACAAAGGAAGGTCAAAGCGCGACAATCCGCCGAGAACTTGGAGCAGACATAATGGCCGCCTGCGGTCAATTAAGGAGAAGACTGGAAGAATGCGCGGCAACGTAAGTCACGCTGTTGCTTCAGACGTTGGTCTGAAGCGGGAGAACAACGAAGACAGTTATGCAATAGCTGATCTGGGGCGCTCTTTTCCTTGTGCCCTGATTATTGCTGATGGTATGGGCGGGCACCGGCACGGTGAACTGGCCAGCCGGATCGCAGTTGATTATTCTCAGGAGCAACTTTGCCGTGTACTGGAAAAAGACTCTAATCCGGACACTATGCAGCAAATCCTTGCTGACATTTGCGAAAAGGCAAATATCAAGGTTTACCTCGGCTCGCTTGACCGCGACGATTGCAATGGCATGGGGACTACCTTAACCATAGCGGTTATATATGAAGACCAGCTGATTTTAGCCCATGTTGGAGACTGCCGGGCTTATTTGTATCGTGACAAAGCATTAATGCGGCTTACGATCGACCACACGCTTGTGCAGGAAATGATCGATGCAGGCAGTTTGTCTGAAGCTGATTCAAGAACGCATCCGCGCCGCAATGTCTTGACCAGAGCTCTCGGCTCTCCGGAAAATGTCAAGGCAGATACCATCAGGTTGCCGCTGAAGCGCGGAGACCGGATAATGCTGTGCACAGACGGCTTGCACGGAGCCGTTTCTGAAGCTGAAATACTCACTGTTCTGAACGAGGAAGATTCGTCAGAGCAGGCTGTTAATAAACTAATAGCGCTTGCTAATGAAAAAGGCGGCGAAGATAACATCACGGTTCTTATGTTTAGTATGTAAATGAACCGGAATTTACCGGAACGCGGCTGATATTTGCTAACAAGCCGGCAGCGCTCCATTGGAGGAAATGACACGATGGACCAGACTATGACAGCGAACCTGACCGGCACAATGCTGGACGGTCGCTATCAACTGATAGAACCTCTGGGGCAGGGAGGCATGGCTCATGTCTACCTGGCCAACGATACAGTTAAAGGCGGGCAGGTAGCCATTAAGCTTATGCGGGATGATTTGTCCGAAGACGCTGAATTTATTAAGCGCTTCGAATCAGAAGCCCGCGCCGCTGCCAGTCTGAATCACCCGAACATAGTCAAGGTGCTTGGTTTCGGGCAGGATCAGGGACGGCGCTATATCGTCCAGGAATATGTAGAGGGAAGTTCACTTAAGGAACTGATTATCGAAAACGGCACAATCCCCTGGCAGTCGGCGGTGCCGATCGCGATCCAGATCGGCCTGGCGCTGGAGAATGCACATCGCAACGGAATCGTTCATCGCGATATCAAGCCCCACAATATCCTGATTACCAAGGACCTGGTTGCCAAAGTCACCGACTTTGGTATAGCGCGAGCCACCACATCCAACACGATTACTCTGACCAGCGGCGTAACCTTTGGTTCTGTGCATTACTTTTCACCGGAACAGGCCCGCGGCACAATAGTCAGCGCTAAATCCGACATTTATTCCCTGGGTATCCTCTTGTACGAAATGGTAACAGGGCGCGTGCCCTTTGACGGCGATACCTCTGTTGCCGTTGCTATTAAGCATTTACAGGATGTCCCACCGCTGCCTTCGCAGTTTAATCCCTCAATTCCGCGGGGACTGGACCAGATCATTATGCGTTGTGTCCAGAAATCGCCCGACAACCGTTATCGTGATGCCCGCGAGCTGGTTGACGAACTCGACGCGCTGATGATCGATCCAAACGGTGTTTTCGGTGTTATCCCCGGCGTGCCGGATGTCGATGGCCAAACCACCGCTATTCAGGCGATACGCCCTGATCCCAACTATAACAAGCTGCGTGAGATCGAACGCACAATCAGTGACCGCCGCCGTTACCGTAACCGCGACACTATTATTGTGCTGGCGATTATCGTGCTGTCGATTGTCTTTTTGATGTCGGTCGGCACCTGGGCCTGGCGCAGGCTTTCCAGCAATATAAAGGCCGACCCCGGACGCACATACGAGCTGGAGAATTATATAGGCAAAGAGATTGATGAAGTTGAAAAGAAACTCAAGGCTGACGAAATTGACTTCACCGTCAAGTATGTTGACGATCAAACTGTATTGCCTGGAATCATCATTGACCAGAATCCGGGCGAGGGCATTGTAATTAAACCCAACACAGCCACCCTCAGCTTAATAGTCAGCGGCGGGCAGGAAATGCTGGCCATACCGGATTATGCCGGCCAGACTGCTGAGCGGGCGCAAACCGAGCTCTCAACCACCTTTGGCTTTAATGTTATCATCCAACAGGAGTTTTCCGATGTCACCGAAGGCAGGGTTATCCGCACTATACCCGCTGCGGGGGAGAAACTGCCGCGTGGCGGTAATATTACTGTTATGGTCAGCCAGGGGATGCAAATGGTAAAGCTGCCGAATTTTGTCGGCCAGCCATATTCTGCCGCAAAAACCAAACTGATCGAGCTTAAACTTGTGCTGGGCTCAACTGTCAGTGTCACTGTTGATCCAATAACCCAGCAAAAAATTGAGGTACCGGAGGCAAACCGCGTTGTTATCAGCCAGAAACCGGCACCGGATACCCCGGTTGTCGCCAATTCAGTAGTGAGCCTGACTTATGGCACGCCGCAGGATTATGCCAACTTCCTTAACCCTTCACCAACACCCGTGCCGTTCTTCTCGATGCCGGTGCTTGACCGCATGACCCTGGCCACTGCGCGTACGATGCTGGAACTGCATAAGGCAACTAACATCACTATCAGTTATGCGAGTGAAGAAAGCCGCGCCCTGCCGGAAACTGCGCTGTACATCATTGATCAGGAACCGACCCCGAATATTCAGGTCGCGCTGAACGACAGCATAAATCTGCTTGTGGGAACCCAACAGGAATATAACGAAGCCAAGAACCCGCAGCCAACGCCGGCGCCGAGCCCGACACCAACAACTGAGGGAACCACCAAGCCAACGACTACCAAGCCGACGACCAGCAACACAACCAAGCCAACGACTACCAAGCCGACGACCAGCAACACAACCGCTAAACCCGGTCAAGGCAACAAGGGCAATGGGTAAGGCTGAAAATGATCACGTTATATGACTGACAAGGCGGCAAATTCTGCCAATGAACCTAATGGACTCATCATCCGTGGTGTCGGCGGTCAATACTGGGTCGATGACGGCAGCAGTGCTGAACCGCGGGCAGCTAAAGCGCTCGGTATTTTCCGTTTACAAGAAATCAAGCCGCTGGCCGGCGACAAGGTCACTTTCATTGAAACCGGCGACCCGCTAGTGCCACTGCAAATCACGTTTATTCACGAACGGCGCAATGCTCTGCAACGACCGCCGATCGCTAACCTCGACGGATTAATAATCACGTTTTCCCTGCAGGACCCGGCACCCGATCGTTATTTGATCGATAAGCTGCTCATAGTCTGCGCGGAACATAATATTGAACCAATTCTGGTTTTAACCAAAACCGATCAGCATCAGCCTGACGATGAAGCAGCAGCGGATAGCCTGCTCGAACCATACATTAAGGCAGGTTTCAGAGTACTGCGTACAGGCTTTGACCAGCCGGTTAGCAGGGAAGAGCTGCGCCAGCTGCTGAAAGGCCGGGTTGTAGCTTTTGCCGGGCAATCGGGTGTAGGAAAATCTACCTTGCTTAACGACTTGTTTGGGATGGAACTGATGCCAACAGGAGAAATAAGTGCCAAAGCGGGCAGAGGCCGCCATACTACCCGCCACGTGGAGCTGTTTCCTTTTGCAGACGGATATATTGCCGATACACCCGGTTTCAGTTCACTCGACCTCGAAACGCTGGCGGTGACTCCGGAAGCAGTAGTAGCTGCCTACCCGGAAATCGCTGCGGCTGAAGGCTATTGCCGTTTCGTCAGCTGCCGCCATATCGGCGAAACCGGCTGTGCTGTGGCTTTCGATCAGGTTGACGCCGGCCGCTTGGAAAGGTATCGTTATTTTCGGGAGTTGGTCGACTCAATCAAATCCTATGAAACCAAAAAATAAATTTCGCGGAGGTACACATGCTTAGCAGTTTAAAGGAAACCAAGGGCCGCCTGTTGTTGGCTCCGTCAATACTTTCAGCCGATTTTACCCAGCTGGGAGCTGCGATTGACGCCGTCAGCACTGAAGCCGACATGCTTCACCTTGATGTCATGGACGGTCATTTTGTCCCAAACCTGACCCTTGGGCCGCCGGTAATTGCTTCTATCCGCCAACATACCGACATGCTGCTCGAAGCTCACCTGATGGTTTCAAACCCGCAAGCCCTGCTCAGCGATTACATAGATGCCGGCGCCGATATTATTTCCATTCACGCGGAAAGCACGCCGCATTTGCACAAGCTGGTGCAGGAGATCCGTAAAGCCGGACGTCAGGCTGGAGTAGCGCTCAACCCCGGCACCCCGCTGAATGTGCTGGAAGAGGTTATCGCTGATCTCGATATGGTTTTGCTGATGACTGTTAACCCGGGCTTTGGCGGCCAAAGCTATATCTCGAGCATGACCGACAAAATTTCCCGGCTGCGCGCAATTCTGGACAAAAAAGCCCCGGATGCGCATATTGCGGTAGACGGCGGGATGAATTCCAACACAATCAGAGAAGTCTACCAGGCGGGAGCTGACATTGTTATTGTCGGCAGTGCCTGCTTCAGTACTGAGCAACCTTGTTCTGCTCTGAAGGATTTACGCCAATGCTGCGTCATCTGATTATTCTTTCCGGGAATGTCGTTGACACCCCACTATTGCGTTATTTAATGCGCGACAGCAGCTATATCATAGCTGCCGATGGCGGTGCCGACCATGCTCACAGGCTGGGCATGATTCCTGACCTGGCTGTTGGTGATCTCGACTCGATTCAGCCGGAGGGCCTGGCCTGGCTGGAAGCCAGGCAAATCCCACTAAATATTTTCCCTGTTGAAAAAAACGCGACTGATTCGGAAATCGCGCTGGCTGCTGCTATCGCCTCGGTTCCGGAAGGTACCCCGCCGACTGAGGTTGAACTGGTGTTTATAGGCGCTATGGGCACCAGGCCTGATCACGTGCTGGGCAACCAGCTGATCGCTGCCTGCCTTGCTACGAAGGGTTATCGCGTATTGCTGACAGACGGCATAAGTATTTTGCAAGCGGCGCATGGACCTTTTCAACAGACTTTCAATTTGGCTGTTCTGCCGCCGACAACCTGGGCATTTTCCACCATAGCTTTAACACCACAAATAACCGGCCTGACTTACGAAGGCCTGAAATATCCGCTCGAAAATTACACGCTTGAATTCGGCAGTACCCGTGGCATCAGTAACGAACCGAAACCGGATTCCAGCGAAATCCATGTTTCATTTACTCAGGGGCTGGCCTTGATTTGCCTGACACCAAAGGTGTAGGCATAAGGCGAGTGAGCTTACTTGTCCGCAGGCTGACCTCAGACCGCAAACCGGGTTAAAGCTAAAGCAAAAAAACGCAGCCGTGGCTGCGCTTTTTTTTCACTTGATAGAATAGGCGAGTGAGCTGGCTTCAGTATTGTTTGAGCCCATATTCTTTGGCGATTTTTTCAAACGCGCTCCGGCTGCCGGCAATAGTGCTGTCCGGAACAGCGAAGCAGAGACGGACGTAGCCGCCATAACCAAAGCCTTGCCCTGGTACGAGCAGCACATTGTGCCGAGCGCAGGCGTCGGCGAAAGCCAAATCATCGGAAATCGGACTTTTCAGGAAAATATAAAAACCGCCGGCCGGACAAACCGCATTAAAACCACATGATGTCAGGATGTCATATAATGCATTGCGGCGGCTCTCGTAGCGGGCAACATCAACGCGGGCATTTAGCACATGAGTGATCACACGCTGCATCAGGGCCGGTGCATTGACAAAACCCAAAACCCGGTTGGCGTAAGTGCAAGCCGCTGCCAGTTGTTTGGCGTTGGGGCAGCGCGGACTGACAGCACAGAAGCCGATCCGCTCGCCCGGTAGAGAAAGCGATTTGCTCCAGGAATAGCACATAATCATATTCTGAATATTTGCCAGGGTGCTGGGGACAGTCTGACCATCAAAAGCAATAGCAGAATAGGGTTCGTCGGAAATTGCCATAATTGGCTGAGGCTGGGCCTGCAGCAAAGCATCCAGCGCCTGCATTGTTTCGGCGGAGTAAATTGTGCCTGTCGGGTTATTGGGTGTATTCAGAATTATTGCCTTCGTACGAGGCGTAATCGCAGCGGCAATCGCCGGCAGATCTGGCTGAAAAGTATCGGCCAGGCAGGGGACAACAACACACTTGCCGCCCTGATTGTCGATGTAGGCGGTGTACTCAACAAAAAACGGAGACAGGACAATAACCTCGTCGTCAGGATCAAGGATTGCCTTAAGAGCCACATTAAGCGCGCCGGCCGCACCAACTGTCATGCAGATAAGATCCGGCGTTACCGGTTCGGGTAAACCAGGCTGGTTAAGCCATTCTGCCACTGCTGTGCGTGTTTCCGGATAACCGTTGTTGCTCATATAACCGTGTAAGCCGCTGCCCGTAGCCGCAGCCTGTTCACGCAGCACCGTCAGAACTTCTGCCGGCGGTTCAAGGTCGGGGTTGCCAATGCTGAAATCAAAGACTTTG
>CAYPHB010000008.1:17522-26189 GCA_964410445.1 uncultured Oscillospiraceae bacterium | reverse complement strand
GCGAAAACTGCACCTATCAGAATCAAGTAGCTGAAGATAAAACTCAAGTAGCCTTCAATCTTTGAGAGGTTGACATCCGCAAAGCCAAACGCTGCCTTGAATTCCTGAGGGAAGTTTTGCAGCAAATCATTGATCAGCGCTGCATCCATTTTGAAACTGGTAAAAAAAGCGCTGAAAATGCCAAAGACAGCCACCAGGCTGAGCGTGAAATACAACCACGAACGGAACGACCTCCGTAGTTCCAAAACCAAAATATTCATCTTGGCTCTGCCTCGGATTCATTAGTATAGTAGTGCATGAATATCTCTTCCAGATCCGGCTCCTCGATTGTCAAGTTATTCAGTTCTGCAAGACTGATCTGACGCACAATATCATTGATATTACCGGCGTACAAAAAGGATGTTTCGCCATTCTCCCGGGTTAAAGCGCTGACTCCGGGCAAGGTCTCAAAGTCTGCGGGTGTTTTCTGTTTGAATTCAATCCGGATTTTCTTATACGCCGTGTTCCTCAGACTATGAATGTCTTCGATCTTGACGATCCGGCCTTCCTTGATTATGGCTACTCTGGAACACAATTTCTGCACTTCGGGCAAAATGTGCGAAGACATCAGCACTGTTGTGCCGTTGCGATTATACTCTCGGATCAGGTCGAAAAACCGTCTCTGCATCAGCGGATCCAGACCGCTGGTTGGTTCGTCGAGGATGATCAGGCTGGGATTATGCAGTAGGCCCTGTACAATGCCAACTTTCTTTTTATTGCCATAGCTTAGGTCATCTATTTTGCGATTAGTCTCCAGTTCCATGACTTCACAAAGGTGCAAAATTTGTTTAAGATTAGGCTTTCCATAGAATGAGGCAGAGTATTTCAAGAGCTCCAGCACCTTCATGTTGTCGTAATAGCTGACTTCCGCTGGCAAATAGCCGATTTGTTGGCGGATTTCGTGACCGAACTGGATGGCATCCCTGCCAAAAATCGATACACTGCCTGAGTTTGGATAGAGCAGCCCCAGCATGGTGCGGATAGTTGTTGACTTCCCCGCGCCGTTTGGGCCGATAAACCCGAAAATTTCTCCCTCGAGCACACTGAAGCTGACATCAATGATTCCCCGTGCTTTACCGTAGCTTTTTGTCAAATGGCTGATTTCGATCACATTCACGGATTTTCTCCTTGCGCTTCCTGGAGTCAAAATACGTTGTACTAAGTGAAATTATATATATTTACAGGGTGATGTTCTATAAGTTGATTTTCGTTGGCTCAAATGTGAATGTACCTATGATCCGGCGTGAAAAATCCTTATTTGCTGCCGTAGTTGCTGAAGTAATTCTGAATCAGAATTACCGGGGTGCCGCGGTCACCGCTGCCGCTGACCAGGTCGCAGAGGCTGCCGACGAGATCAGTAATCTGGCGTGGGGTCGTACCCTGGGAATCCATTTGGCCGACCATGCTCTGGCTTTTGGTTCTGATCCGTTCCCGCATGGCTTCAGCAAGTGGTTCGCCCCTTAAATCCTTATATTCATTATCCGCGAAGTATTTTATCTTCAGTTCATTAGGTGTGCCTTCCAGTCCCGGGGTATAAGCGGGGGAGACGACAGGATCAGCCAGTTCCCAGATACCGCCGACAGGGTCTTTAAAGCAGCCGTCGCCGTAAACCAGTACTTCAAGTTTTTTGCCGGTTTCTGCCAACAAACGTTCGGCCAGCTTATCAACGAAGGCCTGAGAATCGCGCGGGAACAGTTTGACCTTATCTTCTGTGGCCTTGTTAGAGCCGAGAAGTCCATACTCCGGGTTATAGCCACTGCCGTCGACAGATTCTGTCATGATCTGGTCGAGTCCATAGACGATTTCCACTCCCTTGGCTTGAAGCAGCTTCCGGGTGCGCTTGCGCGTATGGATGTCGCAGTTCAGGACTTTTTTCGTAAAGTTGAGAATATAGGTCGGGTCGTTTGAAAACACTACCTCAATGTTATTGCGGATGCTTTTGTAGTATTCGATGTAGTCAACACCAGTGAAACGATGACGGGTAGCGGATTCATCAAAGTGCGCGCGGAATTCCTGTTCGTTCATGTGATCTGAGTAAGGGTTGATGCCTGATTGATCAAAAACTTCTCGGTCAAGCAGCGAATTGCCGACTTCATCAGCCGGATAGGACAGCTGCAGGACAATTTTATCCGCGGCCGCGGAGATCGCCTTAAGCAAGATTGCGAACCGGTTGCGGCTCATGATCGGGAATACGACGCCCAGAGTACCACCACCGAATTTAGCCCGAATATCTTTGGCAATCTGCTCACATGTGGCGTAATTGCCCTGAGTACGGGCGACAACTCCTTCTGTGACACCAACAATATCCTGATCATTCAGGTTGAAACCCTCTTTTTCAGAAGCTGTAATCAGGCTTTTGACGATTTGCTCTGTAAGATCGTCGCCTTCCTGAAAGATTGGCGTTAGGATTCCTCTGGCAGTTACACCTGTATATTTCATGTGAGTCCGTCCCTTCTTGAATTAACAGTAACAATATAGCAATTAATCGGTTCTGTGAAAAGTAAATCTGTACCCCCAGTATCTTGCGGTACCTCTGACGCCACTCGTTAGTCCTATAATGTTGTTCAGAAAGCTCGGAGCATACGCCCGTTTTATGGATATGAAGAAAATTATTATCGATGATTTATAGAACGTTTACAATTATATGTTTGATGGATATACTGAACAAGATACAGGGAGTAACTACCGCCTTGCGGCGGTGATGGTGCCACCAGCACGGCTGACCGCCTGGTTCCATCTTAAATGTGAGACTGTGCAGGTATTTTATGCTTGCGCGGTCTTTATGTTTTTTACGAGAAGCTGCCCCATCTGTTTTCCGGACATCAATTGCAAAGGACGGAATCAGAACTGAAGAATGATTTCAGAACTGGAGGATGTTATGTCATCAGAAGCTTATCGTCAAACTATCCCGGAATTGCTTGAAAGCCAACAGACAAACCTGGAAAAAGGTTTGACGTCAACAGAAGCACAGACACGTCTGGAACGATTTGGTCCAAACAGTCTGCGGGAGAAAAAGCGCGAAACCATGCTGCAAAAGCTGCTTAATCAGTTCAAGGATTTCATGGTCCTGATTCTGATCGCGGCTGCGATTGTTTCCGGTGCGCTTGGCGAGTGGATTGATTCCGTTGTAATTCTGGCTATTGTCGTTATTAATGCCATTCTGGGCATTATTCAGGAAGGTAAAGCTGAAAAAGCAATCGAAGCTTTACAAAAAATGTCTTCGCCCCAGGCCAGGGTTTTTCGTGACGGGCAACAAATGGTGCTGGATTCCGCTAAGCTGGTGCCGGGCGATATTGTCATTCTTGAAGCTGGCGATGTTGTTCCTGCTGACGTGCGCTTATTCGAAACAGCTTCCTTGAAAGCAGAAGAGGCCTCGCTTACCGGTGAATCCGTACCGGTGGAAAAGGACGCGCGCGTAGTTATTACTGACGTTGTTTCGCTTGGTGATCGGGTCAATATGGCCTTCATGAGCACTGCCATTACTTATGGTCGCGGACGCGGGCTGATAATTGGCACCGGCAGTGAGACGGAAATCGGATCCATAGCCGACAGGCTGCAGGATATCGATGACGAAATGACGCCGCTGCAAAAGAATCTCAATCAGCTGGGCAAATACCTGGGAATAATTGTTCTGGTTGTCAGCGCGATTGTTTTCATCCAGGGAACATTAATGGGCGGAGCCCCGCTGGATATGTTCATGACAGCAGTAAGCCTGGCAGTTGCGGCTATCCCGGAAGGACTGCCTGCCGTGGTAACAATTGTGCTGGCGCTTGGCATGCGGCGGATGGCGGAAGAAAACGCGATTGTCAAAAGGCTGCTGGCTGTTGAAACTCTGGGCAGTGTAGATGTAATTTGCTCGGACAAAACCGGCACACTGACACAAAACGAAATGACAGTTACCCGCGCCTGGTGCGATCGGCTTTTTGAAATAAGCGGTGTCGGCTATGCTGTGGAAGGTGAAATTAAGGATTCTGCATCCGGAGAAGTGATTGATTCCGCTGCTGCTGCTCCGTTGCTTAACCGGCTACTCACAATTGGCTTGCTTTGTAACGACGCCGCACTCACCACCAAGCAGGACGGCAACCCGGGAATTATCGGCGACCCGACTGAGGGCTCTTTACTGGTAGCTGCGGGTAAGTTTGATCTAAAAACAGACGAGCTCTGCACCCTACATCCACGGATTGGTGATCTACCATTCGATTCCGAACGAAAAATGATGACAACATTCCATAGTGGCTTTGAAGATGCACCGGTAATGGCAATGACCAAAGGCGCACCTGACGTCATTCTCAACTTGTGCTCTGCCTTTGCCGGCGCAGATGGTGAAATTCCAATGACAGCAGAGTTGCGCCAGAAAATTCTCGAGGTCAATAGCACTTTCGCAACTTCAGCGTTGCGTGTGCTGGCTTTCGCTACACGCAGGCTGTCTGAAGTTCCGCCCGAAGGCACAGAACCGGCTGAAGTTGAGCAGGAATTGACCTTTGCCGGCCTCATGGGAATGATTGACCCGGCTCGACCAGAAGCTCGCGACGCGATTGCGGTCTGCACACAGGCAGGCATCCGTGCAATCATGATCACAGGCGACTATCGGGAAACAGCAGTTGCCATTGCCCAGGACCTTGGTTTAATGAAACCGGGTGACGGCGTATTGTCGGGACTTGAAATCGATCAGCTTTCGGATGAAGAAATGTGCGAGGTAGTTGAGCATACCTCGGTATATGCCCGTGTTTCACCCGATCACAAAGTGCGTATCCTGTCTGCTCTGCGCGGCAATGGTCATATTGCATCTATGACAGGTGACGGCGTTAATGATGCCATGGCTTTGAAGAAGGCTGACATTGGCGTTGCCATGGGTATTACCGGGACTGATGTCGCAAAAAATACGGCCGACATGATATTAACTGACGACAATTTTGCCACCATAGTGCGGGCGGTTGAAGAAGGCCGGATTATTTACAGCAACATCCGCAAATTTGTAGCCTTCCTGCTTTCCTGCAACATCGGCGAGATTCTGGTTATTTTTATTACTTCACTGCTGATGGGTCCCGCATTTGTACCACTGGTACCGATCCAGCTGCTCTGGCTTAATTTGGTCACGGATAGTTTCCCCGCCTTGGCTCTTGGCCAGGAGAAGGGTGAACCCGACATAATGGATCAACAACCACGCGATCCGAAGGAACCGATTCTCAACAAACCGATGATCCGCTCGATAACGCTGCAGAGTATAGCTATCTTTGCCGCTGTGTTCACAGCTTTCCGGATCGGTATGCTGATTTACCCCAATACTTCAGAAATTGTTGGACCTTCAGAGGGTGCCCGTACCTACGCCTTTATAACTTTGATCATGAGTGAGCTGATCCGCTCGTTCAGTGCCCGCTCCGAACGCGTGCCGGTTCTTATGATCGGCCTGTTTAGCAATCCAACTGTTGTCAAGGCTTTCCTGCTATCCACCGCCCTGACTCTCGTTGTTGTTTACCTGCCTTTCATGCACATCATCTTCAATACAACCAGCCTGACACCACTTGACTGGCTGCGTATTCTGCCGTTGGCGTTTATCCCTTTTGCTGTTGGCGAGTTGGAAAAACTGATTTATTACCGCCGCCGTCAGCGCTTGCATGGGGCCAATTAATGTGCTAGACTACACTTTGCCGTAAATACGGCTGTATTTGGCTGAAAGCACCCTTATACCGGAGGTATTCCCCTGTGGATGTATTAGAAATCATACTGGCAATTGTAGATATCCTGGTTTGTATCGCGCTTGTTTTACTGGTTGTTTTCCAGGAAGGCAACTCGCAGGGACTTGGCGCAATCGGCGGCGGAGCTGAAACCTTTTTTGGCAAATCAAAAGGCCGCAGCATTGATGCGCTGCTTAAGAAACTTACCTCTGTAGTCGCAGGTTTATTCGCGGTTCTGACTATCGCGCTCTACCTGATGACCAGCCGTGGCTGAGCACAGACCACAATCCCCGGGATCCTACCGGCTGCGGTCTGCGTCAATCGGCATCAGCACCTATTCATATGATTTCAGGACCGTCTGTTCAGGTAACAGACGGTCCTTTTTTCGCGACTGACTTTCCAGGAGGTAGTATTATGCAACAACTAGTAGGAATTTTACTGCAAGACGGTTCAAACGGCTTACTTAAGCTTGACGCGTTTGATGCTGTTCTTGGGCGGGAAATCCATATTCCTGCCAATGCCCTGAATGGGGCACCGTTCGGCATGAAGGTTGTAGCCGAGCTGCTTTCACCGCCGACTGAAACCAGAATGGCCCGCGCGAAAATAATTGAAGTGCTGGGCGATCCGGCCAGGCCTGATGTGGCAATTACAGCGATTATCAGACGCTACGGCATTGCGGAACGCTTTCCTGAACCGGTTTTGACAGAAACTGAAGAATTTCCGCTTAATCCCGAGCCGGATACTGTTGCCGCTGAACTCGCGGCGGGCCGTTATGATCTGCGGGACTGGAACTGCTTTACTATTGATGGTGCCGATGCCAAGGACCTTGATGATGCTGTTTCAATTGAACGCTTGTCTGGCGGTCGCGTCCGGCTCGGTGTGCACATAGCGGATGTAAGCCATTACGTCAAAGAAGGCTCTGCGCTGGATATTGAAGCCCAGAAACGCGGTAATTCTGTTTATCTGGTGGACCGGGTTGTACCGATGCTGCCGCCGCGGCTGTCCAATGGCCTTTGCAGCTTGAATCCCGGTCAGGACCGCTTAGCCCTCAGTGTAATTATGGATTTCGATGCCGAAGGTGTTGTGGGAAAAGGTGAGATACTGCGCAGCGTCATTCATAGCAAAGCTCGTACAACCTATGAGGAAGTGCGTGAAATGCTGGAGACAGGTAAAGTCCTTGCAGACCGGTATCCCGGGTTTCTGGAGGATCTGCAGACGATGCGTACTCTGGCGGAAAAACTTTCTGCGCTGCGTTGCGCACGCGGCGCGCTGGAGTTTGAATTCCCTGAGACACGGATTGAACTCGACGAAAATGGCAAGCCTCTTTCAATCGAGCCCTATCCGCTCAGCTTTGCCAACGAGTTGATCGAATCATTCATGATCGCTGCCAACGAATTTGTGGCCCGTGAGCTGCAAATACATCAACTGCCGGGTGTTTACCGGGTTCATGAATTGCCGGACAAAGAAAAGTTGGAACGGTTCACCAATCTGGCTAAAACCCAGGGCATAAAACTGCGCTTCCGCGGTGCGCCAAGGCCGATTGACCTTTCACAAGCACTTGAGCAAATTAAGCATGAACCAGCTGCCCATACATTGTCGCAGTTGCTTTTGCGTTCGCTGGCTAAGGCCCGCTATTCACCTGAAAACCTGGGTCATTTCGGCCTGGCGTCTGAAAACTACTTGCACTTTACCTCGCCGATCCGTCGTTATCCGGATTTATTTGTCCATAGAGTTGTTACCGGATTTCTGACCAGGGACGTACACCGCAAACGCTGGGAGGCAGTGTCTGAGGACGTTTCCGAGAATAGCTCCGCAACTGAACGGGCAGCTGATCAGGCAGAGCGCGACACAATAGAGCAAAAAGCAACAGAGTATATGGCGGAAAGGATTGGCGAAGAGTTCAGTGGTTTTGTCGCCGGTTTTAACAATGCTGGTATTTTTGTCCAGCTGGAGAACACGGTCGAAGGAATGATCCCTTACCGTGATTTTGATCAGTACTATATTTATGATGAAAACAAATTGACCGCGTCAACCCGCGATGGTCTGTCTTCCTTCCATCTCGGCGACCCCGTGCGGGTCCAGGTGGCAAGGGCGGATACAATAACCCGGCAGATAGACTTTGCCTTGCTGGAAGCACCGGCTATAAACAGTCATCCTCGGGTACCGATGGCAGTTGGCGGCAGATCCGGCCGCGGTAAGGGCAAGCCGAGTGACAAGAAAAAAGGCGGTAAGTCCGCTGCCAGTGGTAAACGCGCAGTCTATCCGAGTATTAGTGCCAAGGGTACAACTGATGACAGAAAAAATAGCAGGAATAAAGGCAAAACCCGCAAGCAGGACCGCCGAAAAAAATAAAACCGCCATAGGCGGCGGAGTGGATACAACTGAGTAAGTCTGCGGGAGTGTAAGTCTATAGGAGCTTCATTTTGCAGGTTCAGGCAATATACTGTTTGATCTGCTCACGCAGTGCTTTTTCCTGCTCTGCGTCGGCATGACATTCAAGCTGAATCGGCTTGGTCATGTCCAGGCTGAATATGCCCATAATTGATTTCGCGTCAACGATGTAGCGACCAGATGAAAGGTCGATATCGAAGGGAAATTTGTTCACGATTCTTACGAAATCCTTGACGTCTTGAACCGATTTCAGCATAATATTTAATCTACTCATTCTGTCAATACCCTTTCGCGGCCAAGTGCAATCAATAATAAATTTACTGATTGGAAACAAGTATACCGATTCTGGCACGATCCTGCCAGTCCGTCAATAATTTCAGGAAGGAATAATTCTATCAATACTCTGCGCGCTGCCCTATACACCTTGGGCTGTAAAACGAATCATTATGAAACAGATGCAGTAACCGAGCAGTTTCGAACTGCTGGTTTTGAAATTGTGCCGTTTAATCAGATCGCTGATGTTTATGTTCTCAATACCTGCACTGTAACTGCTGAAGCCGAC
>CAYPHB010000008.1:7225-17512 GCA_964410445.1 uncultured Oscillospiraceae bacterium | reverse complement strand
AGAGAAGGCCGAGGGTTCTGTTCGCCGTTGGTACGCGCTAGGCATGGCCGCCTTCGGCCTGCGCCCCGCCCAGTTCCTGCGGCGGGCACGCGGTCTTAATCCACAGGCGCTGGTAGTCGCAATGGGCTGTCACGTTGAACTTGGCGCCGACAACGACACAGCATTCGCGGACATTATTGTTGGCACACGTGGCAAGTCGCGGGTTGTTGACCAGGTTTTAGCCTGGCTTGGCACTTCTGCAGCCTCTGAGGCAGCAGCAGAAAAGGAAGAAGAAGATATTTTCGAGGAATTCGGAGCTGTAACGCAGCAGTCTGAAACTCGTGCATATATCAAAATTGAAGATGGCTGCGATAGTTTTTGCACTTATTGTGCCATCCCCTTTGCTCGTGGCCGTGTACGCAGCCGGGATTCTGAACGTGTGATTGAAGAAGCCACGCAGCTGGCCGCCGCTGGCTTTCGCGAAATTGTCCTGACCGGCATTCATATCTGCTCCTATGGTGCGGAACGCGGGCAGGGGAGCGAAGCATTGCCTGAATTAGCTGCCTTGCTTGGCCGGATTGAAGGCATCGAACGGATTCGCTTTGGCTCGCTGGAACCGCAATCGGTCACACCTTTGTTTGTAGCTCGTTGCGCCGAAGTCATAGGCTTGTGCCCGCAGTTTCATCTTTCACTCCAAAGCGGCAGTGACGATGTTTTGCGCCGAATGGGCCGCAGTTATAATAAGGATCAATTTCGTGCTGCCGCTGATTCAGTTCGCGAACTTTTCCCGACAGCGGCTTTGACTACAGATGTTATGGTTGGCTTTCCCGGCGAAACTGATGCAATGCATCGTGAAAGCCTTGATTTTGTGCGCGAGATCGGTTTTTCCAGGCTGCATGTATTCCGATATTCCCGGCGTGCCGGCACGGTTGCCGCTGAAATGCCTGCCCAGGTTGAGAAAAAAACGTCAGTCAGACGCAGCGGCGAAATGCAGGCACTTGGACATGAACTGGCCCTGGCTTATCATAATCGCCTGCTTGGCCAGCCCCAGAAAGTACTGATTGAACAAATCCGGCCGGATGGCTCAACAACCGGCTATACGGATACTTATGTGCCGGTGTTGATCGAGGCTGGATCGCAGCTGCAGTCTAACCAGCTGGTGGAGGTTATGCCGTTCAGGTGTGATCACGAATTTCTTTATGCCCGTTCATGCAAGTCTGCTTGATTCGTGTTAAGATAATTACGATTATAAGCCGCTTGAAGGGCACTTAGCCACAAACCGGCAGATCCTGGAGGTAATGACATATGGCTGAATTTGAAACAACTCGTTTCGAGATGGGAACTGATCGCAGTCGCGAAGCCAAGGATATCATGACAGAGGTCTTGAACGCTCTGCGCGAAAAAGGCTATAACCCGGTTAACCAGCTGGTTGGCTATTTTTTGTCGGGTGATCCCACTTATATCACCAATCATAAAGGCGCACGCGCCGTTATCCATCGTATGGAACGCGACGAGCTGCTCGAGGTAATTATCCGCGACTACGTCAGCAAACTCTGATGGATGCCCGCGTTCTGGGGAAAAGCGGCATTGCCGTTTCCCGCCTTTGCTTCGGCACTCTCACGCTAAGCTCCTGCCAGGCGGACCTTGAACCGGAAGCAGGGGCGGAACTGATTCAATATGCCTGCTCAAAAGGCGTTAATTTTCTGGATACGGCCGAGTTATATGAAAACTATGCGACAATCCGTAAAGCATTGCGCCGTGTATCACAACCACTTGTTATCGCGTCAAAATCATATGCCTATGATCGTGCAAGCGCACGCCTGAGTCTGGAAGAGGCAAGGCGGGCGCTTGATCTTGATGTAATTGATATTTTCCTGTTGCATGAACAGGAAAGCATGCTGACGCTTAAAGGGCATGAGCCCGCTCTCGAATATTATTTGGAAGCAGTTGAGCGGGGATTAATCAGGGCTACCGGCATTTCCACGCATGCAGTTGAACCTGTGAAAGCGATTACAGCCGCCGTCACCGGTGATTACCGAATGTGGCAGGAGGCTGAGCTTGATCCGGGTTTATGGCGGCAGGCTTCCGTTATCCACCCTTTGCTTAATATTTCCGGGATAGGTTTACTAGATGGCACAGCCGCGGACATGCAGGCTGCTGTGGGTGCTGCCCATGACGCAGGAATAGGCATTTACGGCATGAAAATGCTGGGCGGCGGCCATCTTCTGCCGCGATTTCAAGAAGCGGCTGAGTGGGCGCTTGCCCTTAACTCTACAGATGCTTTTGCCGTGGGCATGCAATCAAGAGCCGAAGTCGACCTCAATGTCGCCTTGTTTGAAAACAGACCCCTGGCAGCAGCCGACCTGGAAGCCGCCAGCAGCCAACAGCGCCGTCTGCTGGTTTCTGAGTGGTGCACGGGCTGCGGTAATTGTGTGCAGCGATGCCGTTCAGGTGCGCTTACAGTGCGCGATCAACGCGTTGTTTGCGACAGCTCACGCTGTACCTTGTGTGGGTATTGTGCAACAGCTTGCCGTGATTTTGTCCTTAAAGTTATCTAGCCATATTTTGCATTTATGGTAATTTAATCTTTATTAAAAGCTGACTTAATTAGAATGAAAGGATTTTAAGCAACCCATGAAATGGATGGCAATAGATTACGGAGATGTGCGCATTGGCGTGGCAGTCAGCGACCCACTTGAAGTAACCGCACGTGGCGTACGCACTATCAAGTGGAAAGGCCGGACGCTGGAATGGGCCGTGACAGAAGTACTTAATCTGATTGAATCCGAACAGGCAGAAGGCCTGGTTGTGGGCATTCCCCGCCGCACTGATGGCAAGCCAGGTGAATCTGAAGATAAGGCACGCCGCTTCGCGCAACTGCTGCATGAAAAAAGTGGCATTGAACCTGTGCTCCAGGACGAGCGCTTTACTACTGTCTTAGCCGGCCGTATTATGCGGGAGGCTGGTATCCGCGGCCCTAAACAGCGTGATGTGGTGGATCAGATCGCCGCGGAAATTATCCTGCGCGAGCATTTGGAAAGACGTCGCAAAGGCTTATGTTGATATGCTATAATGTCATGAATACTGCTGAAATTAAGCGGTAACACCTACTCAGGAGGGTTACAACCGATGATTAACGAACATGAAAATACCTGTGGCTGCGGCCATGACGAAGAAAACGAAAAAGTATGCGGCACTGGCTGCGAAGAAGGCGGCTGTTCTTGCGAAGAAGAAACCAATGATTCCTGTGGCTGCGGATGCGGTTGCGGTGATGAAGCTGGCGGCGAAGGCGTTATAACGATGACCGACACCGAAACCGGTGAAGAGTATTCTTTTGTAATCGCTGACGATTTCGCTATTGAAGATGATCACTACTGTGTTTTGGTTACTATGGATGAAAATGATCCGGAACTTGTGATCACCAAGGTCGTTACGCTCGAGGACGGGTCGGAAGGCCTGATGAGCCTTGATGATGAAGAATACGACCGGGTTTACACAGAATATGAACGCCTCTGTGAGGAAGAAGACGAAGGCGATGAAGACGCGGATGAGGAAACAGAGGAAGAAGAGTGATTTCCCATCGCCGGTTCGTTCCGAACGGACCGGCGATGACGATATTCTGACCGTCATTACCGATATTGATAATGGTCGCGAGTACTACATGGCTTTTATCGATTCGTTCAGAATCGAAAATCGCGATTATAGTGTAATGTATAACTACGAGCCGGATGATGGCAGTCACCATGACCCGGAAATCATTATTATGCGCTCCGAGCGTAGTGCGGCCGGTGAGCAGTATTTTCGCTCCATCAAAAACCACCAGGAGTTAAGTGCCGCCTTCGACGTCTTCTTTCAGCGTTTCGAAGAACAGGGTGGAATTTGATTGGAGAATATATGCTGTGTTCCTGCTTTGAACCTTTTAATCCTGATGACATAGAATCTTACGATCGTCATTTTCGTAAAACAGCAAACGAAATTTCTGATTCATTTACTAACAGCAGAGTTGCCTGGAATCCAGCCTTCAATTATCAGAAGGCTGTTATCGGGGACTTATTTTGTCTGATAAGTGACGGTGGTGTCTTTACGACGCCGCACATGACGATGCCTGTCGGGAAACTTACTGTTGAAGGTCTGCAAGAAGTAATTGACTTGGTAGCCCCGCATTTTGAGTGTCAAAGCTGGCCTTTCCGGATTCTTTACATTGAAGAACGTGATCTGCCGCTGTTTGATTCTCTGCAAGGCTATAAAGTCAATTTCAAACATGATGACTGTTACTCAGATTACCTTTATGAAGCTGAAAGCCTGATGACTTTGGCAGGGAAGGCGCTTCATGCCAAACGTAACCATGTTAACCGTTTTTTTCGCAATTGCCCCAATTATTCATATGCCTCGATTAACAAGGCAGATGAAGAAGGTTGCCTCGAACTTGTAAATCAGTGGTGCACCGAAAAAGGCATCGACAGGCTCGACATCAGGGACAGCGACTATTTGCCGATTAAAAACCTGTTTGCCTATATGGATCAGCTACAGGTGCGTGGCGGTGTAATCCGGCTGGGTGAAGAAATAGTTGCATTTGCCATGGGAAGTGCCGCGCGCGATTTAGGTGTGATTCATTTTGAAAAAGCACGAACAGATATCAACGGACTCTATGCAGTGATTAACAAACTTGTTGTGGAGCATGAATTCGCTGACTGCACTGAAATCAACCGGGAAGAAGATATGGGAATTGACGGGCTGCGCAAAGCCAAACAATCCTACTTTCCCAAGCGCATGGTTAAGAAATATGAAGCACTGGTGACGCGCGAGTAGGCAAAAAAGCGCGCAAACGGCCCAGCAATTAATCAATGACCAAAGGGCAATGAGTACTAAAGCGAAAGGAACAGCATGCAATACGAGCAGCCAGATAAACCAGCTGATTTAACCCCGGTTCCCGACTGGACCCGGCCGCCTGTACCTGAATACCGTCAGAATCGGTTCGGGCTGCGGACCGTTTTTATTCCTTTGGTGTTTATTTTGTTACATTTGGTTGTGGCTTCAATAGTTGCCACGCTTTACCTGATTGTCTTGCTATTCCTTGCAACTACAACCGGTAATCAGGATATTATTAACGCTTTTGCAGATCCAACCAAGATCACGCAAATTATGTCGCAACACTATCCAATAATTACTGTGCTTTATTCCTTGTTTCTTATCCCGCTGTACTCGCTTTATCTTTTTTTTGCCAGACAGCGCAATCCTCAACAGCTTTTTATCGAAAAACCTCGCAAAGCAGATTTACTTTCTGGTTCAGCGATGATTATTGGTGCGCTCGGTGTAACAACCCTGTATATTGCCCTGCTTACCTGGCTGGCGGATCGGTTTGACTTTGTTAACCGGATAATGGCCGACTACGAGCGGTTGGCCGGTGCATTCACACCTGAGGTTGGCTTTTTCTGGCTTATAATGGGCATAACTATCTTAGCCCCGATTACCGAAGAATTATTATTCCGTGGTATTGTACAGGGAGAGCTTCGCCGGGTAATGCCGGAATCTATGGCGATTGTTTTGCAGGCGCTGATCTTCGCTGCCTACCATATGCAGCCGGTTCAGTCCAGCTACGCGATCCTGCCCGGGATCCTGCTTGGTGTGGCCTATGCCTGGTCACGCTCAATCTGGGTGCCGATTATTATGCACGTGGTATTTAATTTCTTCGGCAGTGTTATTCCTGCTCTGATTAAGGATGATCCCAGACTGGGGCAGATTGTCACGCTTGTACAACTTGCATTTATAGCCATTGGCGCTCTGGCCGGTTACTATATGTATTTGAACCGTCGGCATCAGCCAGTAAAAATCCCTGAAGACAGGAGTATATTCTAATGATAAAAATGGAAAACAACTTAATGATCCCGGCAGGCTACTGCTCTAAGCTTGATATCCGTGAAACTGAAATCGCCATCAAGATGATTAAGGACCGCGTTGAAGAGCAAATCGCTGATTCGCTCAATTTGACCCGGGTATCAGCACCTTTGTTTGTCCGCCGCGGAACTGGTCTGAACGATGATCTGAACGGCATCGAGCGCCCGGTGCGCTTTGATATCCGTGACATCGGCCTGGACGTGGAAGTTGTACATTCCCTGGCAAAATGGAAGCGCCTGGCTCTGGGCCGCTACGATTTCAATCCCGGTGAAGGCTTATACACTGACATGAACGCCATCCGTCGGGACGAGGATCTGGATAACCTGCATTCTGTATATGTTGACCAGTGGGACTGGGAAAAAATCATCTATCACTCGGAACGTAACCTGGAAACTCTGGAATGCATTGTCCGGGAAATTTACGCTTGCCTGCGTCGGGTTGAAAACTACCTGCTCCGCTTTTATCCGACACTGGAACGCAAACTGCCGGACGAGATAACTTTTATCAGTGCGCAGGAGCTGCTCGACTTATATCCTGATTTAACCGCAAAAGCCCGTGAAGACGCGATCTGCAAGCGTCACAAGGCAGTATTCATCTACCAGATCGGTGACAAGCTCTCCGACGGCAAACCGCATGACGGCCGTGCCCCTGACTATGACGACTGGCAGCTCAACGGCGATATTTTGTTCTACTATCCCACCTTGGAAAGAGCTGTTGAGATTTCTTCAATGGGTATTCGCGTCGATGAAAACTCTATGCGCCAGCAGCTGGAAAAAGCCGGTGTTCCTGAAAGAGCCGACTTCGATTTTCATCGCCGGATTCTGAGCAACAGCCTGCCCTACACAGTTGGCGGCGGCATAGGCCAGTCCCGACTTTGCATGTTTTACCTTGATAAAGCTCATATTGGAGAGGTGCAGGCTTCTGACTGGCCTGACAGCATGCAGGATACCTGCGCCCGCAACGGCATGTACCTGCTGTAACGGCTGGTTACGGGATCGCGGTAATGGCCAGAAGCTCACGGGAATATACCAGAATTCGCAAACGCATTTTTGTGGTTGCCGGCATTACTCTTTCTGTAGTAGCGCTGGTAGCTTTTTTACTCTCCTGGCTGCTTTCTACCTTGGTAGGACCCGCCAACTTGTATCGCTACCGTATCAGTGAAGCGGTCGGCCGGCCGCCTGTCCTTGGCAGCGGGGTAAGTGTTTCTGAGCTTCCGTCGGCTAATTTTCTGCGCGACGTTTCCTTTGAACCTTTTTTGTTCCAGCACGAAGTTGATCTGCTCGGTGGCTCCGTTAATATCCTCTATGCCGAAGCCAAAGCGGCCATTGCCGGCCAGTTTGGCGACGGATTTTTTAATGGCGCAGCAATACGTGTAGTTGCCGCCGGCTCTGATGGACTGAATGTGCGTCACAAGGGCACAGTTGCAAACTTTGGCATAAACCGGGTTGGCACCTTCCAACTATTAAGCATACCCGCAGATGTGCCACCTGAGTCCGCAGTTTTATCCTTTGCCAGCAATGGCGGCCAGTCTTTAGCTGTGGGCCGCGGCGGCATGGTTTTACGTGATGTGACCGGGCAAACAATTACAGCAGGTGATTCCGGCATTACAGCTGATCTCACCGGAATCTGCGCCTTCAATGCCGGGTTTATGGCTGTCAGTGAAGCCGGAGACGCGGCCTATTCAGAAGATGGTCTGGCCTGGGAACCGTGGATTGTGATGACTCCAGCCCCGCTCAACGCTGTAGCAGCTAATGCAAACGGCACAGCTGTAGCGGTTGGTCCTGGAGGTGTCATCCTTTTCGGTCGGAATGGCGTTTTTTCGCTGGTGCAATCCGGTACAGACCGGGATCTGCACAGCGTTGCTTATGGTGACGGTTATTTCATTGCGGCCGGTGACGGCGTGTTGCTGAAGTCAACCAACGGCTTTCAATGGGAAAATACTGCCGGCAGCTCACTGATTTCTGAATCTGCAGTTAACTGGAAGTCTGTCAGCTATCAGGAAGAAATGTTTTTTGCAGTTGGCAGCCAGGGCGGCCTGGCTTTCGGTAAACCAGGAGCTTTAGCCTATCAGACAGTTGATGCCACCACAACTTTTACCGACGCAGTAGCACTCTCTGATCGGGAGTTTATCTTGCTGGATCAAGCCGGAGGTTTTACTGTCTCGAATGATGGCGGTCTTAGCTGGCGAAAAAGCGGCGTAGACACAGGTATGACCAGCCATTTTATTGAACGGATCAGTAATGACAGAATTCTGAGTGCTGATGCCGCCGGGCATTTGGGACAAGCAAATATTGTCGCTGAAATTGAACTCAACAGCCCAATCAGCGGAGCGCCGCTGCAACAGGGCGATATGTGTTTTCTGGAATTGTACAGCAGCACCTTGCCAGCAAACTACATAGGTCCTGGTGCAGAAGCAGCGGCGGCAAACATGCCCTGGCAGGTTGAAGGCGGCGAAGCGATTCGCGCAACACAGGAAACCACGTCTGCGGGCGGCAAAGCAGCCCTGCGGCTGCAAGCCGGCGGAACCGGCGATACTGCTGATACCGCCGATTGCTATATCAGTCAAACCTTGGACAACCAAAGGCTGCTTGCCCAGCCTCGTACTCAGGTTTATCGTCTGGAAATGTACATGCGGCAGGAACAGATCGAAACACGGAGTGCTACCGCTTGGCTCAGTGGGCCTTTCACTACTATAAACACCCACTTCGAGAATGTTGGCAGCACGTACAAAAAGTATAGTTTCACCTTTGTGCTGCCGGTGGAAACAATCCGTGAAACTTCCGAAATAAAATTGAATATTGGTTTTAGCGGTACAGGAATTTTGTGGCTGGATCGGATTTATCTGGGGCCAGCCATTGATCTGTATCATGGCCTGGATCGCGGCTTCGCGGAGTTTGTCGAAGCTGCCGCGCCGCGATTTATTCGTCTGGCTTACACTGGTCTGGGCAGTAAGCAAATTGCAACAGATGCGTTTGCGCTTCCTGCGGCCAACTCCAACCCAACCATAGATGCACAAGGATTTCAAGACGGTGGTGTGCGCTCGCTGGAAACGGGACTGCAGCTTTGCTTGACAGCAAACGCAGATCCTTACCTGGCACTCGGTTCATATCTTGATCAAACAACTATGCAAAATCTGCTGGAATACCTCGCCGGCCCGGTATCGGAACCTTTCGGCCAGTTACGGCTGGCAAACGAGCGTATTGCTCCCTACACAGATGCTTTCAGCCGGATAATCCTGGAATTCAACGACGAAGATAATTTATTCACTTCAGATCAACAGCGTGCGTCCTATGTCAACCTGATGATCAGGACAATTGAGCAGTCGGCATATTACCGTGAACTTAAAAACAGATTGATTTACGTTGACGGGATGGATTATGAAAATGGTGTGCTTTTATCACGTGCTGATTATCACGCCAGTGATTTTGAGCTCGAATTCAGTTCGGTTTCTGATTCCACGCAGGTAAAACAATTATTGTCCGCTGCCTTTAACGATTATTTCGACCGCATTCCCCGTACTCCTGAACGTACTGATGAAAGCTATCCTGAGGTTATGCGCCGGGCAAGCCTAAGTAATGGCAGCGAAGCGGGCGGGTATCGCCTGGCTGATTTATGCGAAGTATTACTGCAGGATCTTGGCCGCTACACTACACTTTCTTTTTTAGATTATCCGTCTATGGCAAAGGATGCACAGAGGCAGCTTTATTCCTCTGCGGCTGGTATTGTCTCACGTACAGCGCAAGGGGCGCCGTTGAATATCAGCTATATCGCCGAGCAGATAAACGAAGCTAAAAGCGAAGAAACAACGACAGATGAACCTGCCGGCACATCAGAGCCTGCAGCTGGCGGCAAAGCGCCTGCGGAAATCAGTATCTATGCGTTTAGAGAAAATGACCGCGTTTCTGTTGCCATTATTAATGCCAGTAGCGAGCCTGTGATTCTCGAACTGACAACAGACCTTGCCTTGCTGCCGGCAGTAATCAAAAAATATGACGAAACAGGCCAGCTGCTATCATCTCAGCCCTTCCGGCGGCTCAATAGCAGGATTAATCTCTTGCCCGGTTCTGTCGCTTTAATCAACAGTTCTGATTGACAGGCGAGAATGTCCCCGCTATAATAATAAAGCACTTGGGTGGTTAGCTCAGTTGGTTAGAGTACATGCTTGACATGCATGGGGTCGATGGTTCGAGTCCATTACTACCCACCAAGGGAAAGCTCCGGGCTATTAGGCTCGGGGCTTTTTTGCTGTTCGTCATAATATGTTTATACTTGTTGTCTGGTATCCTGCAAAACGGGGCGCTATAATTAGGCTATAACTACCGCTTTCTGATTCAAATGTCGCGCCGCACCATGATTTTAATCATTCGACAGCCGTTAGGGCAGGAGGAAAATCAATGGACAAACGTGTTCGAG
>CAYPHB010000008.1:0-7215 GCA_964410445.1 uncultured Oscillospiraceae bacterium | reverse complement strand
GAAATCAAAGCAAAAAAATTCCCCAAAATCAGCATCAAAGTAACCCCCGGTCATTTTGCGACCAGGCATTCACACATCAATTACTATGTGGACATTACAGAAGCGAAATCGTATCAAAGAATGGCCAAACGTGTTGGTGAAGCACTGGCCAGCCAATTTTCCAACCTTACACCGGTTGATACGATCATTTGCCTGGATGGATCTGAAGTGGTGGCAGCTTTCATGGCCGCCGCATTAACCACTAATCAGGACAGAAGCATTAACGCAGATGCAGATATCGCGGTCGTGACTCCTGAGCGAAATCATTCAGGCCAGATGATTTTCCGTGACAATACCCAATCCATGATCTGGAATAAAAACGTCTTGTTACTGGTTGCCTCAGCAACAACCGGTAAGACTTTAAATCAGGCAATTGACAGCGTGCAGTATTACAGCGGCAAAGTCAGCGGCATTGGCTCTGTTTTCAGCGCCATTGATCAGGTTCGGGAATTTTCCATTAAGTCAGTCTTCTCTTGCGAGGATGTGCCCGATTACCAGACCTACTCGTTGGCTGACTGCCCTGAATGCAAAGCCGGACGTAAAATTGACGCTATCATCAATGAGTTTGGCTATTCCCGCATTTAGCAATTGTCGTATGAAACCTGGTCGGCACACCAGCTGACCAGTGGCTGTAGCTGCTCCTGGAACCAGTTGAAATCCAGCTGCCGCCAGGATTTAAGAAAAGCGTCAACCGCATCTGCCTGCGATTCTCTGAGTTGCGGCCAAACAGCAGGTACTGAAGTATCCGCGGGGTTTTGGCGCCAGTAGTTAAACATTGCGGTTGCAAACACTCGGCGGTCATTAAGGTAACCGAGTGTATCCTGCATTTCATTGCACGAGCGGGTTAAGTCATCACCGATTTCACCCCAGTAATTACTCAGCATCATCAGTGTATGCCTGAGCTGCTTGAACTCCAGACGGAGCCGATGCATCACTTCTGCTGAAGGCCAGTACGGCTCGGTCCAAAAACGGGTAATGCCAGCGGCAGCTGTTTCTCCAGCTGCCGCTGGCCATTCTTGCCTGTTAGTTGGTAAGAATGGCTTATAAGCGGTAATTGCTGCAGCCTGAGCATAAAGGACTGCCGGAATAATCGCGTCCAGCCGACGCAGTAAAACAACACCTTTTTTGCTTAGGGGTTCGCCGCCAAGTTTTAATTCATCATCCGGGTCAACATCCCGTTGACAAATCCTGGCGATTTGACTGCTGATGGTCTTGTCGCTTGCTTTCTCCGCATGCTTTGCCATCAGCTCTTGCACTTTTGCTTCCAGTTCCTGGCGCAAACCCAGCACCAGCTCTTCCTGACTAAGCAGGATATGAATATCCCGTGCTTCCCCCAATGACTTTTGCAGTTTGCGGATGTCCCTGGTCAATCGAATAATTGGCTTGCGGGGCAAATATGCAGAGAAGCTGTTAAGTACAGAACGCATTTGCTGGCAGGTAACCCTAAAGTCATGAACTGCCTCAGCGGCAGTTGCCTCATCCTCGTGATCCAGACCTGTGGCAATATCCGCGAGCTTTTGAAACTGAGCTAGTAAATACAACTGAATAGCTCTTCCTACAGGAACCGATGCCCGGCCAACCCGAGTAACCTCAAAACTGTTCATGGCACCTGCTCCTTTCTTTGGAGTACATGCTGTACAACAAATATGTAAAGCTTAAACCTGACTCAAATGCAGGGCAAAACCGGCAATTTCTTCAGTGAAATAGATAACATGCGGCTGGCCCGCAGCGTCGATTACTAAAGAATCTTCGTCAAAAGAAAATCCCTGACGTTCAAAATAGGTGCGGGCTCTTTTTATCGAACGGGTACCAATGCCAATATGCCCTTTCAAGCCGCGGCCGCTATATTTCATCACTTCAACTGCGCCATCCAGCATGAAGAACGATTTGGTTTCGCGCGGCTCAAGACCGAAGATTGCCGCTAACCTGCGGGCGTTAACAGCGGCATCTGCATCTTGATCAAGGTTGATACCGATATGCAGCAGATGCAAGCCAAGCGATAATTTGACGGCATTGGCGGTTAGTTGAGTAATCTCGCCAAAACGTTCTTCTTTGATCAGGTTATCGGGAACCATCCAGCTGCCGCCGCAAGCGAGGATTTTATCAAAACTCAAATAATCAAGCAGATTTTTTTCACTTATGCCGCCGGTAGGAATGAATTTAACTTCAGTATAGGGGGCAGCGATTGATTTTATTGCTTTCAAGCCACCGGAGGCTTCAGCAGGGAAGAATTTAACTACCTTTAATCCGTAAGCGAGGGCTCTTTCAATATCAGAGGGGCTGCTGCAGCCGGGCAATACAGGAATATCATGCTCAACACAGTAGGCGACCACAGCATCGTTGAAACCGGGGCAGACGATGAAACCGGCTCCGGCATCAAGTGCGCGCTTAACCTGGTCTACGGTCAAAACAGTGCCGGCTCCCAGCAGCATTTCCGGGTATTGTCCATAAACGCGACGGATCGATTCTTCCGCCGCAGCTGTGCGGAAAGTGATTTCAGCAACGGGCAGGCCGCCTTCAATCAAAGCTTGGGCCAGCGGTAATGCCTGATCCGGTGAATCCAGCTTAATTACAGGCACAATGCCATACTGGCTGGTTTTCTCAAAATAATTCTCTTTCATTACATTATCCTCCGTATATTCCGTTACTTGTTGTCAAGTTCACCCTTTGCTCTAGTGAGAAAGAACTGCCTGTTTGTTGGCTCGTCTTCAGAGTTGAATTCGATTCTAAATATTGTCTGCCAAGGCAGGCTAATACGCAAGCCGCTAATCTTCAATCGGCCCGGCAATGTTGTCTTTCAGAACCGCACGCATCCCTTCGGTAGCCTTGACAGTGCCATCCGGCAGGATCCATAGAGCTTCGGCTCCCGGGTACTGTGCCAGCACTTTTACTCCCTGCTCAAGCGGCAGCAGAAAAAGGGTTGACGAAAGAAAATCCGCTAAGCCGCTGTCCTTCAGCATTACAGAGACGGCACGAAAGTAGTTGCCGGGCATTAGTGTGGCAGGATCGATCAGGTGATGATAAAGTTCTCCGTCAACAATATAATATCGCTGATAGTCGCCGCTGGTCACAATTGAAGTGTCATTTACCATTACGGTGTCGAGAACTTCGCTTGTCTGTGGTATTAATGTATTGCTGTCTGGATCCTGAAGGCCAATATTCCAGTTTGGCCGTTCCGGGTCTGCAGGTTTGCCGATCATCCGCACATTACTGCCGCCTGCGCTGATCAGTGCGGCTGTCAGTCCTGCCGCTTCCAGCTCACGTGCAACCAGTTCGGTTGCGTATCCTTTTGCCACCGAACCGACATCGAGGCTCATTCCTGCTCGCGCTAATCGCACTGTTTGCTGAGCGGTATCAATTTCAATGTCTTCGAGTCCGCGCAAAGCCGCAGCCTGCTGTAACTCACTCAGGGGCGGTACTTCAGCCTGCGCAGGGTCAGCTAAGGCGCGGGTACGATAATCGTGCCAGATCTCAAGTACGGGCCCGAGTGTCACATCCACTACTCTGTTGGTTGCAAGAGAATAGTCCCGGAAGATAATCAACATATCGATGATCTCTTGCTCGACCTTGACCGGCTCGCCGCCTGCTCGCTCATTTATTGTTTGAATGTTGTTTATACCTTCATAGCTATTATAACGGTCATATAATTGATGCAATTCACGAAAGCGATCTTCAGCCTGGCGCTCGAACTGGTTGAATGTTTTTTCGTCGTCAGTATAGGCAATCAACTGAATCAGAGTGTCGAAGCTGCCGGTCCATTCAGCTTTATAGCGCTGGGGACCTTTGGGCGCACAGCCGGATACTGTAAAGAGCAGCAGGGCAACAATTAATCCAAGTGCGGCAATTGTGTGGAGATCATTCTTATTTTGTTTACGCCTGGGTAAGGTATGCATGAAATTTTCCTCGCTTACAGCAACAGTTATTCTGGTGCCGTGTTCTAGTCTTGTTCAAGTATGGCATGAAAAAGCACAACCGAAAAGAGTAAGCTCGCACCAGCAATTCAGATGGCAATTGCCTGGTTGACTTATGCTGGCAAAAAAAGGCTTTCCGGTAAATGCCGGAAAGCCTGATTGTCGGAAATTATTCCTGATGTCTGTTATTTCACATTGGCTTTTGGTTGAATATTACAAACATTTTGGTGTTATACCGATTGGGTTATGCCTGTCTATTGCTTACTCAGCGCTGTCGATGGCTCTTGAGACGGCTTCCAGGTAATCAGTTACGGTGATCGAGACGCTGGCGGCGACATCTCCTGCGGCTTTGCCTTCAGCGGTCTTCATGCCGGCCAGATCAGCCTTGGTTTTGCCAATCAGGGCTTTTTCGAGGGCATCAGCCTGTTCCCACCACTCTTTGCCAAGTTTGGACTGCTTTTTCATGCCATAAGCATCGCCGATTTCGCGCTTGGTTTCCATCATTTTTTTGAGATCTGTGGTGACTTTGCCGGCAGTATCGACACCAACATTGGACTGAATGCTGTCGATCCAGACATTGGTGATTCTGCCGTCATCGTCGATGGTAACAGCTGCGAGCGAAGTGTAAACCTGAACGTTACCTGCTTTTTCGGCAGTTGCGTCAGTTGATTTGGCGATGTTGGTTACGGCGCCGAAGCCGAGCTTTGAACCGGTGGCTGCTGCCACTTTGCTGCCGCCACAGGCGGTAAGTGTCATAACGATAAGCAGGGCTATGGAAACGATTGTGATCAATTTACGGGACATTTTCATCCTCCTAATGTTTGTTGAAATCTGGTTTTGTGTTACTTTTGGGTCGAAACGCAAACCTATATTACCACGGTTATTCCGGATTGTCAGTATATTTTCTAGAAAATTTCAAGAAAATTTAACTGAAACTACTTCATTAATTTTCCGTGTGCATATTTTCAATATCTCGTACACGTTTGAGGCCCAAAAAGCCGAATTCACTTTGTCTGCTTGACTTAATGAATTCGGCCTCAAAAAGCGTAAAAAAGATCAGTATTCGAACAAGGTGCGGATTTCGTCCAAAGACATTTGTGACAAGAAATTTTGACCTGGTTTGACAACAGTATCGAGCAACTCTTTTTTCTTGCTCTTCAAATTGTTGATTTTCTCTTCAATTGAGTTACGGGTCACAAGCTTAAACACCTGGACTACGTTTTCCTGTCCGATCCGGTAGGCGCGGTCGGTTGCCTGGTCTTCCACCGCCGGGTTCCACCAGGGGTCGTAATGAATAACTGTGTCGGCGCCGGTAAGGTTGAGCCCCGTACCGCCGGACCGCAATGAGATCAGGAAAAATTCGCCTTCGCCTTCGTTGAAACGCTGGACTTGCGACAAACGCTCCTCCGCCGGAACCTGGCCGTCAATATAGAATGGTTTACGTCCAAGCTTCTGCTGGCGAGTGCGGATTATTTCCAACATGCTGGTAAAAGCAGAGAAGACCAATACCCGGTGTCCGGCGGCAAAGCTGTCAGCCAGAAGCTCCTCCAGCAAAAGCAATTTACCGCTTTCGCCCTTGTAATCGGGTTCACACAAGACAGGGTCGCAGCAAATCTGGCGCAAGCGGGTTAACAAGGTCAGGATAAATATCTGGCTGTGAGCCAGCCCTTTGTCATTAACTTCAGTTTCGAAAGCCTTGCGCGCATCCTGTAGGTAACTGTCATATACTGCGCGTTGTTTTTCTGTCATGTCGCAGACGGTTTCAGTTTCAATTTTATCGGGTAATTCACGCAGCACGTCATGCTTCATCCGCCTCAGAATAAACGGCTTGATTTGATGGTGCAGAGCGTCGACAGCTTCCTGGCTGCCCTCGCGCTGAATCGGTATTTCGTAAAGCTTCTGGAAGCGGGTGCGAGAGAAAAGATAACCGGGCAGGATGAAATCAAACAGTGACCATAGCTCAGTCAGTGAGTTCTCAATCGGTGTGCCTGTTAAAGCGAAATAGCGGTCAGCCCGAACTTTTTTAACGCTGCGGGCATTCAAGGTGTCAGGGTTTTTAATATTCTGGGCTTCATCAATAAAGCAACTGGCAAAGTCGTGTTCGCCGATCAGGTCAATATCGCGCCGCATCAGGGAGTATGAAGTTATCACAAGTGCATGCTTGTCGACAGAATCCCAAAGCTCGCTCCGGACTTGTTTGAGGCCGTCAACAACCAGTACCGGCAGCTTCGGCACAAATTTCTCGGCTTCACTTTGCCAGTTATAAACCAGGCTGGTGGGAGCGACGATTAACGTCGGCAGCTTCTTTTTACGGTAGGTATGAACTACATAAGCCAGGGTCTGCAATGTTTTGCCCAGGCCCATGTCGTCAGCCAGTATGCCGCCCAGACCGAACTGGTCGAGCGACACAAGCCACTGGAAACCGGTTTTCTGGTAAGGCCGCAGTAAAGAACCCAGCGGGGAGGGAACGCGAACCTTCATGTCTCTGGTATTAGTAATCCGGTCGACCAGCAAACGATAAGGTTCATTGGTTTTTACCCGGTCACTGTGTGTTTCCACTAATGCGGCCAGCGCCAGCGCCCGGTATTGCGGCAAGACATTTTCGGCTGTATTGGGGTTCGCGCCAAACAAACTGAGCGCATCGGTAACTGCCAGAATAAAATCGCGATCATTTAAATCGAGTAATTGGAACGACCCATCTGTCAGACGGATGTATGGCCGTTTTTCACGCAAACCGCGAATATAGGCACCAACTGCAACCCTACTCATACCTGCCCAGTTACCTTTTACTGTCAGCGACTGTTTATTCGGATCGAGTTGTATGGAATAGCTGACCTGCGGCGGCTGGATAATGCGTAAACGAACCATTGCAGGCGTGAGTTTTATTGCAGTTCTTGCACGCAATGAATCGAGTCCGGTTGCTAAAAATTCATAGCAAAGATCGGCATCTGCGAGCCGCAAGGTGGTTCCGTGCTTTTGGAAACCCATCGACTTTAATTGCTGCAAAACACTTGCTTCGCCTGCCGGATCACGGACTATTAGTAAATCCGCTCCTGATTGGGACTTGTCAGCTTGAATCTCAGATTTTATCTCAGAGGAATCTGATTTGCCGGCTTTGGCTTTACCCTTTGGGTTCAACCTGACTACCTTAATCTGCTTTGACGGGTCACTAAACGACTGAACGGTGTTTTCGGCCGCCGTTATGCTTGCTGTCGGGGTTGCAGCTCGTAAAGCCCGGGGTGGCTGGGCCGGCGGGTACAACGGC
>CAYPHB010000007.1:0-27856 GCA_964410445.1 uncultured Oscillospiraceae bacterium | reverse complement strand
ACATCCTGTTTGGCTATAGTGGTCAGATTTCGCTCGGTCACGCCGCGTTTTTCGTAATCGGTGCGTACACCACAGGCATGCTGAACAATTATTTCAATATTCCGCTTTATATCACCATTCCGACGGGTGCTGTTCTGGCAGCTGCCATTGGCGCCCTGCTGGCGTATCCGGCGTCAAAACTGAAGTTTCACTTTTTGTCGCTGGCAACAATCGCTTTCGGCGAAATCACCTTCAACTTGCTTTATGTTTCGCCGGGCGGCGTAACTGGTGACTATCTGGGCATTAAAGTTATTAACATTCCATTCCTGCATAGTTATCAGAGCTGGTACTATTTCCTGCTGATCTTTGTGGTTGTGGGTATGCTGTTGAAACAGTCATTGGTCAATTCACGCGTAGGCCGTGCTTTTATGGCTATTCGGGAAAACACCAATGCTGCTGACGGTATGGGTGTTAATGTCCACAAATACAAAATTGTAGCCTTCGCGGTCAGTGCCTTTTACACTGGCCTGGCAGGCGCGATATTTATCCATCTGTACCGCTACATGAGCCCGGAAACCGCTATGCAGAACCAGTCGGTTCATTTCCTGACTATGCTGTTATTCGGCGGAACCGCCTCTCTGGCCGGTCCTATCATTGGTGTCGTGATCATCAGTATCATGATGGAGCTTATTCGGCCGCTGCAGGAATATCAGATGCTCTTCTTTGGAATTCTGCTGCTGATCGTAATCGTAGCACTTCCTGGCGGCATCTATGGTGGTATTCAGGACCTGATGATTTCAATTAAGAAGAGAAAGCTGCATAAAGCCGCAGCCGGCTCGAGCAGGAAGGACGGTGAGTAAGCGTGCTGGAAACCAATAAAGTTACAATCCGTTTTGGCGGCTTAACCGCTGTAAATGAAGTAAGTATTAAAGTTCAGCCCAATAAGATCACTGCTCTGATTGGCCCGAACGGCGCTGGCAAGACAACGCTTTTCAACTGTATTAGTGGTGTTTACACGCCGGCAAGCGGCGAAGTTATACTGGATGGCAAGCACCTTGAAGGCTTGCGCGGCTTCCAGATCAACAAAGCCGGTATTGCCCGGACATATCAGGTCATCAACCTTTTCTGGAAGATGAGCGTGCTGGACAACGTACTGGTAGGCATGCAGTCGAGGCTTAAACAGAATTTCTGGGACAGTTTATTTCATACTCCTAAAAAGCGCGCTGAAGAGGCTCGTATTAAGGAGAGGGCTCACGAGCTGCTGCAATTCGTTGGACTTGACGAATTCGCCTATCAATCAGCAGGCAGCTTGTCATACGGCAAACAGCGCCTGTTGGAAATTGTCCGTGGTCTCGCTGGCGATCCCAAGGTTATTTTGCTGGATGAACCCGCGGCCGGTATGAACACAACCGAAAAACTTGAGCTCGATAATCTGTTGCATCGAATTACCGAATCCGGCGTGACGATCCTGATCGTTGAGCATGACATGAAGCTGATCATGGACATTAGCGACTACATTTATGTGCTTAACAACGGCAAGCTGATTGCTGAAGGCGAAGCACTTAATGTCCAGAACAACCCTGATGTCATAACGGCGTATCTGGGAGGTGACGAATAATGGCTGCTGTGCTTGAACTAATCGATTTTCATTATTACTACGGCAATATCCATTCCGTAAAGGGCATCGATCTTTACGTAAATGAAGGTGAAATGGTAACCCTGATCGGAGCCAATGGCGCCGGTAAAACAACAACCCTGCAGTCAATATCCGGTCTGACCAAACGTCGTGGTGTTGAAGGGAAAATACTTTACGAAGGGAAAGAAATTCAAACTTTCCCTGGTTATAAAGTAGCTTCACTCGGTATTTCCCAGGTGCTGGAAGGCCGCCATGTTTTTGCCGGCCTGACGGTTGAGGAAAACCTGTATATGGGTGCCTACCTACGCAAGGATCAAAAAGGGATCAAAGACGACCTGCAAATGGTTTATAAAAAATTCCCGCGTCTACTGGAGCGCCGTACCCAAATGGGCGGCACACTCTCCGGCGGTGAGCAACAGATGCTTGCTATAGGACGCTCTTTGATTAATCGGCCGAAGCTGATGATGCTTGACGAACCTTCTCTGGGCCTGGCGCCGCTGATCATCAAGGAAATCTTTGTCGCTATCCGCGAGATCAACGCCGAAGGCACGACAATACTTTTCGTTGAGCAAAACTCAAAAATTGCTCTGTCAACAGCACATCGCGGGTATGTCATGCAAACAGGCAACATGGTCATGACAGACACCTGCGAAAACCTGATGCAGAATGAGGAAGTTAAGAAGGCTTACCTCGGCGGTTGATCTGCTCTAAGCAGAAACCCGAACTTAATCCAGTCAAAAACAAGGTGCTCAGCCGAGCGCCTTGTTTTTTTTGCTCTGAACCGATAAAGTTTAGACAAAGAACCAAGAAAGGGATTCATTTAGCAACACTATTGATTCATTAGTTGTGCAATCTGAGGTATTGCCACAGCTTGTGAACAAATGCCGGGCTAACGAAAGGATGTGCCGAAATGGTCGTCAAGTTTGTGACGATGGTCATTAAACCCGAAAAGCGTGATTTATTTATTGATGCTACCCGTGAAAACCAGACAAATTCTCAGTTAGAAGAAGGTGTGGCGATCTTCGATTTTTACCAGGCAAAAGACGACCCCAATAAGTTCATTCTCTATGAATCTTACTATAGTGAAAAAGGTATGGAGATTCATATGACTACCCAGCACTATAAGAAATGGAAAGAAGCAGTTGATGACTGCTTCGCCGCCCCTCTGGAGCGTGTATATTTTGGTGATGTGGTTAAGGATATCAATGATATCCAAGCCCAGGTCTGTCCGACATAATATTTTAAGGAGCTGCAAGCATGAATCGAACAATGAAAGCTATTGCTGTGATTGCCCCGGGTGTTGTTAAGTTGGTTGATGACGTTCCTGTACCTGTGCCAGGTGACTATGAGGTTCTGGTAAGAGTACGCGCCTGCGGATTTTGCAATGGTACTGATTTTCAAATTATCAGCAACACAATGGGCGAGCACGAAGGTTGCGGCGCTTATCCGACAATTCTTGGCCATGAGGGTGCCGGCGAAGCTGTTGAACTAGGCGCCAAGGTGCGTTACATCAAGCTGGGAGACCGCTTTGTGCATACTAATCTGCGTCCTGACGTCGGCAATGGCTATTCACGTACTTTTGGCGGGATGGCCCAATATGGGCTTGTGGCCGACCATAAGGCGATGCTTGAAGATGGTTTCAAGCCTGAAGAGCTGCCTTTCCGTAATAAGTTTGGCCAGGTTCCGCGCGATTTTGACTTTGTGGATGGCGGCATGTTGCTTTCGTTATGTGAAACGCTTAGCGCCGCGCGCAATTTTGGCTGTGACCCCGAAAAAGATGTACTCGTTTACGGTGCAGGTCCGATGGGCTTGGCGATTATGACTTATATGAAACTAATCGGGGTCAAGTCACTAACGGCAATCGATAGTATAGATGATCGCTTAGGAAAAGCTGTAAATATCGCCCATGTCGACAAAACTATAAATTATCAGCGCGAGAATGTTGCTGAAATTCTTGCAGATCGGCTGTTTGATATTGTCGTGGACGCCGTTGGCTCCAGCCAGGTAATTCTTGAAGGCTCGAAAAGGCTTAAGCCATTCGGCCGCGTCGGCGCAATGGGTGTGCTAAAGAATACTGATTGCACGGTCAACGCTTCTTTGCTTAAAAACAATACACTGTTGCATATGCTTAACTTTCCCTATGGCGAATATTCAGTGATGGCGGAAAATGTCGATTTAATCCAGCAAGGGAAAATTGATCCCAAAAACTATTATTCTCATGTTTTACCGATGGAACAAATTGACCAGGCACTTGAATTGGTCCGAAGCAAACAAGCACTGAAGGTAATACTGACAATCGACTGATCTACGAAGTTAATACTGACAAACGACTGACCTACTGAAGATTCTACCGACTGGAACCGTGCAAAGCGGAGGTAATATTTTCAGCCGAAAGTTGAATTATAAAAGTACCGAATGTGTCAAAAAGAAATTATTTCATAGAAGCCCCTAGAGCTGTAGACGCCGTTCCCGGGGCTTTTTATATTTAGCAAAAAACTTTGATTTCAACAATATTCAATTTTCTGTCAAGCAAATTCTTCGTTTTAATCTAATGCTAATTCACTAAACATTTGCTACTAAAAGCTGCTTAAGCGCCAACATATCAAACAAATTTTGCTCGAATTTGGAAAAATTCGCCGAAAATTCATGGATTATGAAAAATATACACATATAATTAACCGAATTCAGCAGAAATCGTTGCATAGGCAACGTTAAACTGGATCAACTAACTGTGAAGAATAATTCGCAGTCAAGGAGGTACATGATGGTACGCAAGTCCAAAATCATGGCTGTCCTGGCACTGAGTCTGGTCATCTCAAGCCTCTTCACCATGACACTAGCAGCGGCAACAAATATTCCCGCCGCTGCAATTCACGTTATGACAGAATCGGCGGATCATACAGAAGCAACAACGAGTAAGGCAACGCCGCTCACACCTATAGTGGCAACAGAACTTGAGGAGTTCGCATTTAATTTCAACCGTGATGGTTCTACACTTGCTAGTGAGCCGATCCCACTGGCAGAACTAAATCTTATGGCCATGGGTGATACCATAACAGCCACAGGCAAGGAAACTCTTGCGGGACCGGCTGATACTGAAACAGAGGAGCAAATATTAGGAGCTGTTGCTTTGCTGGCAATTGCCCCCAAACCAACTCCGACACTTGCTCCCACTCCGAAACCGACCGCTAAACCAACACCGAAACCGGCTCGAAAACCGACACCTAAACCAACCCCAAAGCCAACGGCCAAGGCAACAACAGCAACGAAAGATGCCCAAGGCCGCACCTTGCTTGGCAGCTTTAGCCTGACAGCTTATTGCGCCTGTTATAAATGCTGCGGCAAGCAGCCTGGCAGCCCTGGCTACGGAATAACTTCTTCCGGTAAAAAGGTGCAGGAAGGTGTCACGATTGCCGCCGATACCCGGGTTATCCCGATGGGCAGCCGCGTATACATTGAGGGCGTTGGCGAACGAATTGTCCAGGACCGCGGTGGTGCCATTAAGGGCAATCGGATAGATATTTATTTCGCCTCACATAGTGATGCACTTAAATTCGGCCGAAAAACACGTCAGGTATACCTGATCAAGTAAGACAGAGCCTAAATTTTGCGTTTGACCAACGCATTAAGCGCGACCGTCCAGATTTGGCCGGTCGCGTTTCTATGTAATTGACAGTAAAAAGAATACAAGCGGCATGGTGAAAATTGAAAGAATTGCGGTAAGTGCAGTGCAACGGGCGGCAAAATCAACGTCGCCACCATATGTGACTGCCATGTTGGTTGCATTACCAGGCCCGGGCAAAGCGCAGGTAATGATCATAACGGACCGCAACAGCATATCGTTGGCCGCGGGGAATAATTGAAACACCAGCAGTACGGCAATTGGAGCTGCCAGTAGTCTGACGAATGCCAATTTATACTGAACAGCACTGCTGAATACTTCTGCCAAGGGGAAAAGGCTCAGTTTCAGGCCAACAATCAACATAGCGATCGGACCGGTCATACTGCCAAGCATCGACATTGTCTTAACCGCGAATGCCGGTGGTTTAATTTGCGTGAAGTAAAGCACCAGTCCTATCGCGATTGTGATCATTATCGGACTGGCAAATACTTTGCGCAAAGTAACCTTATTAGTATCCTGTCCCATTGTCATCATCAAGGCACCGAGGATGAAGAAACAAGGGCCATATGGTATTTGGGCAAACGAGGCTAAAAATAAACCTTCTTTACCATACATGGCCTCAATTATCGGAAAACCGGCAAACCCCAGGTTACTAAAAGTTGAAATCAACAGCCAGACACCTTGCCGGTTTCTTTCAACCCGAAAAATCTTCAAAAAAAGCAAACCAACCAGGAAGCTCATCAACAGGCAGCCAATTGTAACCAGAGCTATAAGCAGCCCCTGTTCAGTCAACTCCTGGCTGAACGGCTGAATAAAGCTGTTAATCAGCATCATCGGCAGCGTGACGTTCATCATCAGAGTGTTCAGATCATCAGCAAACCTATCGGAAACAAGCTTAAATTTGCCCAATGAGTAGCCAAGCAAAATAATGAGAAGAAAAATAAAGAGAACTTCCACCAAGACCAGCAGTTGAACCATGCAGACACCTCCACAGCCGATCTTATCACATTGTATATAGCTCCGGCACTGGCTGAAACCGAATAAATTAATTCGGCAAAATTTAATCGCTTTGACTCAAGCGACTAAATAATCTGCTGATATGATAAAATTGAAGTAACTATTACATAGGGGAGGCACACATGAAAAAAATATTATGTTCCGGTTGGCTGCCTGCAGAAATAACCACTGCATATGAGGGCATTGTTCAACTTGATTCTTACCCAGTGGAAAACGGCATCACACCGAGGGACGAAGTCCTGGCGCAGCTGCCGGGTTATGATGGCTTGTTTTGCATCGGGTTGAAAGCGGACCGTGAACTAATCGATATAGGACATGCCAAAAAATTGCAGGTAATCAGTAACTTTGGTGTGGGTTACGACAATATTGACTGGCAGTACGCCACCGAAAAAGGCATTCCGGTTCTTAACACACCTATTGCCGTACGTGAACCAACAGCGGAGCTTTCGATCTTGCTGCTGATGGCGGTTATGCGTGATCTCGGCCGCCTTGAACGCACTGTACGCGCGACTAACGAATTCTGCGGCTGTATGTTTTATCCCGGTGCCACAACGGTTTATGGGAAAAAACTGGGCATTCTTGGCTTTGGTCGCATTGGCAAGGCCGTAGCCCGCAAGGCAAAGGGCTTGGGCATGTCAGTTGTTTATTATGACCCCTTCCCTGCTGACCGCCAAACGGAGCAGGAGATCGGCGTAGAGAACCTGCCGCTTGAAGAGGTACTTAAGCAATCAGACGCAGTGAGCCTGCATATGCCCTATTCGCCTGAAACCCACCACTTCATGGACGCCGCCAAATTTGATCTGCTGAAAGATGGTGCTTATTTTGTCAATGCCAGCCGTGGGGCTGTTGTTGATGAGGCTGCCCTGATTGCAGCTCTAAACAGCGGCAAGCTGGCAGGTGCCGGCCTGGATGTATATGAATTTGAACCGCGGATTTCGCCGGAATTGTTCGAAATGGAAAATGTGGTTTTGGCACCTCATATTGGCTCCATGACTTGGGATGCCCGGATTGCGATGGCAAAGGAAGCGCTTGACGGTGCTGTCAGGGTTCTCAATGGTGAAACACCCGCCAATTGTGTGAATCCACAGGTTTTCAGCAAATAAATCCGCACCGGGATATTTTTCGGAATAAATCTGTATCGGAGTACTTCAGAAGTAATGTAATAGGAACGGCAACATAAAGTTGAGACAGGAGTAGGAAATGGGCAACAAAGTACGTGAACTACTAAAACAAGGAAAAGCAGCGCTTGGTGGCTGGGAAGGCCTGAACTCACCGGCGGTGGCCGAGATAATGGCGAAAGCAGGCTTCGATTGGGTAGCCGCTGATATTGAACATGCAGCCCACTCTGTTCAGGATTATGCGTATTGGGCAAAGGGAGTTAAGTATCAAGGCAGTGTACCGCTGGCTCGTGTTTTTGATAAAAGCCCGCGGTCTATCCGCCGCATTCTTGATGCCGGCGCGCAAGGCGTTATCGTACCAATGATCCGCACTGCTGAGGACGCCCGTGAAGCAGTGGAAGCGGCAAAATATCCGCCCGAAGGCAAGCGCGGTGTCGGTGCTGGCCCCTACTGCTGCTATGGTTTGGAATTAAGCGGCGACATGAGCCTGAAAAATGACGACATTCTGGTAATAGTAATGGTTGAGACTAAGGAAGCGGTGGAGAACATAGATGCCATAATGGCAACACCAGGTGTCGACGGCATGTTCCTTGGCCCGGCAGATCTCAGCTATTCCTACGGCTATCGCGGTCAAATCACTCACCCTGTGATCTACGAAGCCATGGATAAAGCCAAGGAAGCTTGCATCCGCAACGGTAAAGCAGCCGGCATGCATTTGCTGGGCGGCGCAAAATCAGTAGAAGATGCTTTTGCGCGTGGTTTTACTTTCTGTGCTTTATCTACAGCAACAAACTTTATTTTTGATGGCTCCAAACAAGCGATTGAGACGGCACGGGAAATTGAGGCGGCAAAAGCCTGATCAAATGACATCAGGCTGACGCCATTCATATTTGAGGCAGTTGATATGATACTGGGGAAAATGCTGATTAATGGCGAATGGTCTGCCGGCAGCACCGGCCAGACTTTCAGTGTGATCAACCCTGCGACTGAGGAGATCATCGCTAAGGTTCCCAAAGCTGCCGCTACCGACGTTGAGCAAGCTGTAGCAGCTGCTGCCAGGGCTTTTCCAGCCTGGTCGCAGCTGTCACCAGCCCAGCGCGGAACCTTCCTGCGACGCGCCAGCGTCTTGATCATGGACCGGGCAGCTGAAATAGCCCGCCTGATGACTCAGGAACAGGGAAAGCCGCTGAAGGAAGCAGAAGGTGAAGTTCTGAAGGGCGCGGAAATACTGCGTTATTATGCCGAGGAAGGCGAGCGTGTTTATGGGCGGATAATTGCTAATGCTGAGCCAAACATTGAAAGCAGAGTGATTTACCAGCCGATGGGCGTTGCCGCCGCAATTTCTCCTTGGAATTATCCAATCGAATTGGTCGCCTGGAAAATTGGCGGCGCACTTGCCTCCGGCTGTACAATTGTGTGCAAATTACCATCAGAAACACCGCTCTCACCCCTGGCGTTTATCCGTTGTCTGCAGGAAACCGGGATTCCGGACGGAGTTGTTAATGCCGTAACAGGCAGTGGTTCTGAGATCGGACCGTTACTTATAAACAATCCTCTGGTTAAAAAAGTTGCCTTTACAGGTTCAACAGCAGTCGGCAGGGAAATTCTGGCGGCTTGTGCTCCTTTTCTGAAAAAAGTTTCACTCGAACTGGGCGGCAGTCTGCCGATGATTATTTGCGGTGACTGCGATTTGACAGCTGCAGTTGCAGGTGCCACACGCAGGTCTTTCCGTAATATGGGCCAAATTTGCATTGCTGTGAACCGCATTTATGTCGACCGGAAAATTTATGCGGAATTCCTGAATAAATTCCAGCGCTCGGCAGAAAAGCTGCAAGTTGGTGACGGCCTGGAAGGCTCGCCTGACCTGGGGCCCATGTGCACCCGGCAAGGCATGGAAACCACGCAGCGCCATATTGATGACGCTCTGGCAAAAGGCGCACGCCTGTTATGCGGCGGCGGCAGGCCTGAAGGCTTGCCAGGGAACAAAGGCTATTATTATGCCCCAAGTATCCTGGCTGACGTTAATCATGAAATGCTGGCAATGCAGGAAGAAACCTTTGGTCCACTGGTTGGGATTATGCCTTTTGATACGGTTGATGACGCCATTGAACTGGCCAATGATTCCCCGTACGGGTTGGCGGCAATAGTCTATACAAACAGTCTTACTTTGACGAACCGCTTAACCCTCGAAATTAACGCTGGCAATGTCGCCGTGAATAATCCGGATGCCGGTGTCCTTAATGCACCTTATGGCGGCTGGAAAGACAGCGGCTTTGGACACGAGCATGGACCCGAGGGGTTATACGAATATTTACATACAAAACATATCCGGGTTCGTTATCTCTGAATTTGAAAATTTAAAGTGCAAAGCTTGAGGTGCGGGCAATGAACAAAGGCAAACCAGACGCGACAATTCCAGGGCAGGTTTATCCGGAGGTCCGCTTCGCGGTTATGAGCGACATACATTTTTTTGCTGCTGAACTGGCCAAACCCGGACCGGCATTGGCTGAAGCAACCGAACATGCCGATACCATGTTCGCGGAAAGCGAAGCACTGCTTGAACTGACGATCAGCGAAATACTAAAAGCGGACGTGCGGTTTGTATTGATTCCAGGCGACCTGACCAAAGATGGTGAAGCTGAAAGTCATCAGCAGTTGCCGACAAAACTGGCGCGTTTAGCTGAAAATGGCGTACAGGTTTATGTAATCCCAGGCAACCACGACATGAATAATCCGCGCTCTTACCGCTACGAAGGCGATCAGCGAGTTCTGAGTGAGAATATCAGTCCGGAAAAATTTGCTGAATTGTACGCGCCGTATGGGTACGATCAGGCAATACTCCGTGACGATAGCTCTTTGAGCTACGCCGCCGAGCTTACAGAAGGCCTGTGGCTTATCGCTGTCGATTGCACACGCTCCCGCTTCAATAAACCTGGCTGTGAGGAAATTATCGCTGGCCGCCTGACGCCCGCGACTCGTGATTGGTTGCGCAACGCCCTGCAGCAAGCCCGAAATCAACATAAAAAAGTACTATATATGCAGCATCACGGTGTTGTCGAACATTGGCAGGGTCAAGCTAAACTTCATCCGGATTTTATTGTGGAAGATTTCGGTGCCATTGGCAGAATCCTGGCCGTCGGAGGTGTGCGACTGGCCTTTACCGGTCATTACCATGCCCTCGATATAACCCGCGCGGATTTTGGCGATGACGGTTTTCTTTATGACATCGAGACAGGATCACTGGCCGCACCGCCCTGCGCCGTTCGTATCTGCTCGCTTGGCGGCAATCAGCTTCAACTGACCTCTCTGCGTCTGGCAGAGCTTTACCAACCGGAAACAGATTTTGCCGAGCGCGCCGGTAACGTGATCCGTGAAAGTGTGCGTCAGCATACGATCAAGACCGCGCGTAACTACAAAGTCCCCGCTAGTGATGCCAATTACCTTGCTGATCAGATCGCAGCGGCTTACCAGGCCCATTATCATGGAGACGAAAACCCAGCGCTCAAGCCTGCTTTTTCCACAAAGCGGCTAAGTCTGTGGGGGCGGCTTGTTTATCAGAGTCAAAAGTACATTGTTGACAATCTCTGGCGCGATCTGCCGCCTGCTGACGACAACATAACCTTGGATCTGTAAGCAGAAAAATCTAGCTGCTCAGGCTTTTTTGCTCCACTTTTCATAACTTCAGTCATTAGCAAAACTCGAAGGCAACTTTGTCCAAACCCAAGCCAATTTAATCCAACAGACAGTAACATGTGCCAGTAAAAGCCCTGGAATATCGATTGATTTTGTTCATTTTGCAAAGATCATCCTAATATCGGTCAAAAACCTGCATTTCAGCTTCTGCCCTGTCGATTTATGATAATGGCAGAATGCACTGATTCTGTAGGTATTTGTCTGAAACCAACGCTTGCAGAAACGTTCGCAGAAAATGGAAGGATGAGGAAAAATGCTGCTGCAATTGCTTATCTCCGGTGTCTCTATGGGAATGATCTATGGCCTGATGGCCATGGGACTCATTCTGATTGTCAAGGCAGTAGGCGTTCTGAATTTTGCGCATGGTGACTTGTTCATGTTTGGCGCATATCTGGCCTATATGCTGACATATCAGTTGAATTTCCCACTCTGGCTGATGCTGCCCAGCGCTCTGATTCTCTTCGGTATAGTGGGAATCATTTTCATGTTCAGTGTCTATTGGCCGCTGCGCAACGCTGCCTGGCCAGTAACCATTACCATCAGCACCCTGGGCGCGTCAATGGCGCTAAAAGAGCTGGTCCGTTTTATCTGGGGGCCATTTCCGCTCAAGAGCCAGCCCATAATTGAAGGCTCACTCCGGTTTGGCGAAGACATTTCTATTGAGTATCAGTATCTGTTCATCATCGGAATCGGTGCTTTGCTGATGCTGATTGTGTTCATGCTTTTTGAAAAATTGTATATCGGCCGCTTGATGCAGGCAACTGCTCAGGATCGCTACGCCGCTGAGCTGATGGGTATTCCGACGATAATTGCGATTATGGCAACCTACATGATCAGCATTACCATTGCCAGCATAGGCGGCTGGCTGGCCGCACCATTGTTCCTTGTTTCGCAATCACTCGGCTCTATGTCACTTAAAGCTTTTGCCGGCATCGTGGTCGGCGGCTTTGGCAATGTCAAGGGCGCTGTTGTCGGCAGTCTCCTGATTGGCATAATTGAAGCGTACAGCACCTTGCTCACTTCGGTTTACAAAGATGCTATAGTGTTTCTTTTCCTAATCCTCGTTCTCCTGATCCGTCCGCAGGGAATCTTCGGCGAGCGCATCGCCGATAAGGCGTGAGGAGGAGAAAACATGAAAAAAAGCTTAATTAAACCCACACACATTCTGTTCGTCGTGTTCGGTATCGCTTTTGTGATTCTTGTGCCAATGCTGATTCCCAACCAGTATATGATGACGATCATGGACAACGCCTTGATTTACTTTATTGCCATACTTGGTCTGACGGTAATGCTGGGAATGGGCGGACAGGTTACCTTCTCACTCGCCGGCACAATGGGCATCGGAGCATTCACTGTTGCCATAGCTACTGTCCGGGCCCACATTCATCCACTCATCGCGATAGTTCTGGCTGTTGTTGTTGCCTCAGTATTTTCCTACCTGATAGGTATAGCACTGTTCAGGCTCAAGGGTACTTACTTTGCCTTTGCCTCAATTGCTTTGGTGCAGATCCTTTACAGCCTGATGCTTAACTGGAAGCAGGTAACTGGCGGCGCAGACGGCATTGCCGGTGTTCCGCCGCTTGATGTCGGTTTCTTTGTTTGTGAGAATAAAGTTCATTACTTTTATGTATTTTGTGTTTTCGCCCTGATCTGCGGGTTAATCGTTCACCGCATCCGCAGCTCTTCACTGGGCCGCTCGCTGGCGTCAATCCGTGACAATGAGATTGCGGCACGCTGCCTGGGCGTCAATGTTTATCAGACCAAAATCATTTCCTTTGTACTGGCTGGCGCCTTTTCGGGCCTTGCCGGTGCTCTGCTGGCATTTCTTAATACCAACATTACGTCAGAGCTCTTCACTTTTGAGCAGTCGTCAATTTTCCTGGTAATGGCAATGCTTGGCGGTATCGGCAGTACAATGGGTGCTTTTGTTGGTACGGTACTCTTAACTTTGCTGCCCGAACTAATGCGCTTTATGGCGTCATACTACAAGTTCGTCTACGGTGTTGGCGTTATTCTCCTGATGATCTTTATGCCGATGGGTCTGGCAGGTGTGGTTAAGAGTATCTTCAAGAAAAAGAAAAAACAAAAGCAAACTCGGATAAGCGAGGTGGAATAATTATGGCACAGCCGATTCTGCGCCTTGAAGGTTTGACAAAGTACTTTGGCGGCGTTACTGCAGCGGAAGATGTCAACTTTGCTATTTACCCCGGCCAAATCCGCGGTCTGATCGGTCCCAACGGCGCTGGTAAAACAACTATCATGAACCTGATCTGCGGCATATACGAAGCAGATAAAGGCGAAATTTATTTCGATGAGGAGCCCATTTCCAAGCTTCCCGATTACAAACGTGCTCGCCTGGGTATAGGCCGCACCTTTCAGCAGCCGCGCTTTCTGCAGCGGTCCAATATCAGGGAAAATTTGCTGATTGGCAGTGACCTTGATGATCAGATGGGCTACCTGAAGTCGTTTTTTGCCCCCAAGACAGGCGGTTTCGAAGCGGAACTGGCTGAACTGATGAAGGTTGCCGGCTTTGAAGTGGACATCGATGACGAAATCTCCGGTTTGCCTTATGGCCAGCTCAAGCTCCTGGAAATAGTGCGTTCTATGCTTTCACACCCGAAGGTTATGCTGGTTGACGAACCCGCGGCAGGTCTGAATGGTGCGGAACAGAATCGGGCAATGGACTTGCTGAACCTTGCGGCTTCTCAAAACATCGGAGTTGTCCTGATTGAGCACTCCATGGATATGGTTATGAACCTGTGCCATGAGATAACAGTTCTCAACTTCGGCTGCGTAATCGCAGAAGGTTCGCCGGCAGAAATTTCAAAAAACAAGACAGTCATCGAAGCGTATCTGGGGAGGAGAAGACATGCTGCAAATTGAGAATCTACATGCTTTTTATGGCCCCATTGAGGCGCTCAAAGGCGTAAACCTGACGGTTGGCAATAACGAAATCTGTTGTCTGATCGGCAGTAACGGCGCTGGGAAAACAACCTTGCTTAAGGCTATTTCCGGCGTGCTTAAGCGCACCGGCAGCGTTATCTGGAATGACGAGGAGATCGGACATCTTTCTCCCAAAGGAATAGCCTCCCGAGGAATTCTGCATGTTCCGGAAGGCCGCCACGTTTTCCCGGGGCTGACAGTAGTTGAAAACCTGGAAGTAGGCACCGCACCTTATCGTGGTGCTTTTGGCAGGGCTGACTTCAAAGAAGATCTCGAAAAAGTTTTTGGCCTCTTCCCGCGCCTCAAGGAAAGAGCCAATCAGCTAAGCTGGAGCTTATCGGGTGGTGAACAGCAAATGCTTGCTATTGGCAGGGCCTTGATGGGACGTCCCAAAATTCTGTTGCTCGACGAGCCTTCAATGGGGCTCGCGCCGGTTATAGTCGACGATTTGTTCCAGACGATAGTTGAGATTAATAAGACAGGCACACCGATCCTGCTGATCGAGCAAAACGCACAGCTGGCGCTGGAGGTTTCTCGGACTGCCTACGTTATTGAGCAGGGCCGGATCATACTGAGTGGCCGAGCTGACGAACTGAGCCATGATGCCCGTATTGTTGAGGCCTACCTGGGAAAATTCGCGCTAGGTTAATTAATAGGCGCGGCGATGGCGCTCGGCAAATTCCTTTGGGGTTGTATTTGTCTGTTTTTTAAAGATGCGGTCAAAATACGACACATCGTTGAAGCCGACTGCTGCTGCTATTTCATAAATACGTTTGGGTTCAGAGGATTTGAGCAACAGCTCCTTGGCTTTGTTGATTCGAAGTTCGATAATGTAATTGGTTATCGTAGTTCCGGTTTCCTTTTTGAATTTTTTGCAGATGTAATATTTGTTGAAATTGGTTTTTTCTTCCAAGTCATCAAGAGTTATGTCACGCGTGTAATTGTTGTCGAGATAACTGATAACTTCACGCACCAGTTGATTCGGGCACGAGTTGTGTTCGTTGATCAGTTCCGTTCGCAATTCGCGAAAAACACCAAGAGCTTTTTTCAGAGCAAGCTCAAGTGTACGCGGCAGGAGAAATTCATTTGCTTCGAGATAATGGAAGTCACTATGCTGTTCCGGATCTACGTACTCGCTGGCAAAGCGGTGGTAGATTTTAGCCAGATCATCACAGATACCTTCAAAATACGCCAAGTGCCGATTTTCCCCGGCGGTCTGGAAAAGCTGTTTAAGCAAAGCATCAAATTCTTCCTGGTTGTAAAATGCCGTTTCCAGTGCCGGATAATGCGAGATAACAGGTTGCTTTTTTTCGTGCTTGGAAAAGTCGGCCATTTGGATAACTGTGCCTCCTTCAGGCAGGAAGATAACGCGCCGCAAACCCTGGCGCAATCTTTCGTCGGCTTGCGGTAACTGGCAAAGGTTGACCGGCTGGTCTATCAGGACAATACTGTCCAGGCCAAGCTGGTTGCGGATTTTCAGACGGATAAGTTCAGCGATGCTGAGGGCGCGGTCTTCACTTGAAAAAAGCGTGCCACGGGGAGGCAGATCGATCAGCGTATAGTAAAGATAATGGCGTACGCAAAAAGCTTCAGCACTGCCGTATCTGGCGGTAATTTTTGCAATCAGGTCAAGACAGTTTTCGTCCAGAACATCAATTTCACAGGTTTGTTCCTGCCAGCCGTCGTCGTCTTCGATCCGCGTCAGCATGAGGAAATAATTCTGGCTGCCAACATCAAAATTCATCCGGCTGAAGCCGCCATGGATCAAATTCTCATCCTTTAACTGGCCGCCTAGCACCTCCTGCAAAAAATGCTTGCGGTAACCCGGTCGTTTGAGCTGCAGTTCGTCCAAAAGCTCCTGCACCTTTACGTTGGCTTGCAGGTTTTTGTCAAGGACCACTTTGGCATTGGTTAAAGCTTCAATCAACTCGTCCTTATGCATGACATTGCTCTTCAGCAGATAATTCATGGCTCCAAGCTTGAGGGCATTACGGGCATAATCGAAATTATCGTGACAGCTCAGGACAATAAACAGAATCTCGGGATACTTTTCCTTCGCCTGCTGCATTAAACGGATTCCGTCGCAATACCGCATATAAATGTCGGTCAACACTAATTGCGGCTGCAGCTCATCGATCAGCTTCAAGGCTTCCAAACCATCAGAGGCTTCACCAACTATCTCAAAGCCCAGTTGATTCCAGTCTATTATTGAATTTAATCCGTTCAGAACGATTCTGTCATCGTCGACCAAGAGAACTTTGTAATTCATGTTTTCTCCTTTTGTTGGCGTACTGGTGTTGCTGAACGATAATCTTCAACCACGGGAATCCGCATACGCACATCCGTCCAGGAACCTTCCAGGCTGCTGATCGAAAGCCTTGAATTATCGCCAAAGGTCAGCTTCAATCGGGTATCGATGTTCTTCAGAGCTATGCCCATAAAGCGATCCTGCTCATCCGAATCCTTAAAAATTTCATCAAGTTTGGTTTGGGAAATACCTCGGCCGTTATCAAGGATGCTGATGATGATTTGATCCTGCTCGCAGAAAATCCTAATCAAAATCATGCTTTCAGTTTTATGGCTGTCAAGCAAGCCGTGATATATCGCGTTCTCCACGATCGGCTGCATAATAAACATAGGGATTCTCATTTGCAGCAAACGCGGATTAACTTCAAACTTATAAGTGAAACGATTGCCATGCCTGATCTTTTGAATATTCAAATAACTGTCAACGTAGTCAAGTTCATCTTCGATTGTGACCAGCTCATCTTTTTGGGTGGCACAGGCTCGCAACAGTTTTTCCAGTGAAGTGGCAGTACTGATAACGTCCTCATTGCGCCCGTCTGCAGCCAGCCATTGGATGTTATTAAGTGAATTGTAGAGAAAATGCGAATCAATTTGGCGCTGTAATGCTTCAAGCTGAAATACGCGTTTCTTCTCGTTGACTTCGCGTGCTTCGGCAACTAAGTCTGCATTTCGCCGGAGCATTCGCGCATAGGCACGGGTAAGGGCGCCGATTTCATCCTGGCGCTCCAGGTAGCGAACAGGAAAAGCAGATTCATTATTTTCACGCATTGACTCTGAAAGAACTTCAATCGGCCGCGACAGATTGCGTGCGACCCGCTGAGTAACCAAGAGGAATACAAAGATAGTAGCGAGCAATATGGGCACCAGAAAGGTCCATAAGGAATCGGTTACTCCGACAAATTGATCCTGAGGCAGTACAGTTACTACTTTCCATAATAACTGGTCGATGGTGATGTAATTATAAATCGAGTCAATGCCTGAAAGTCCACTGCCTTCCTCTCTGCTCATAACATCAGACAAAATCGAAGTTGCCATAGGTGTAGCTGCTGCGGTATCTTCGAGCGTCTTTTGAGGATCGAAATTCCTGGCGTAAAGAGTTTTACCGTGCGAATCAAATATATACACGTCACCGCGATATGTTTTCATAAAGCCTGCTATCAGGTCCTCGACCCGGGAAAAGTCAAGAGATACAGTCGCCAGCCCCAATGCCTTGCGTTTCGAGGTTGTGTCACTATATATGACACTGTTTGCAGTAATAAACCTGCGGGGAAAAAAGAAGCCGCTGTCATCGTAAAGACTGCGCCAATAAACACCGTCACCGAAATCGATGGCCGTTTGATACCAGTCCGCTTGCAGATACGGCTTGCTGCTGACAATCTGCAGATTGCCGGAGTTAAAGGTAATATGATCGCGTTGAGAGTAAAACCTGTAATAGTATTGCGGGCTGTTACCAACAATAACATTTAAAGCACTTAAGGTTTCAGAAAGCTGTAAGGTTGGTGAATTGTCATTGAAGCGCGGATACTGGTCATCAATGAGAAGATCCGCCAGTTCCGGAGCCCGACTGATTGCCGCAGCACGATCGTACATGCCGGTAAGGAGAGTGTTGAAGCTGCTGTTGACATTAGCCAGAGTCACGTCCAGCGTATCTTCAACCTTTACTAAAACGGCGTGACGTGATTGCATAAAAGTCCAGGCATTGATAAATGTTACTGGTAAAAGTACGACAACCAAATAGGAAATCAGGATTCTTTGCCGAATTCGCTGATTGTTCCACAAGGTCTTCAAGTTAAGGAAAAGCTTGATTTTTTTCAAACCGCATTCCTCATGTTATAGACTGGTCTTAATACTATATTGTACGATTACCAGGTGTCAGGCGGCTCAGATCTTGCCAAATGCGAACCAAACAAAATGTAACAGATACAGTTATTATACAATTATCGAAATTCATAATCAAGAAATCACAAATTCTTGTACATATTAAGGCTTAGTTGCTGCAAAGTGCACAACATGTTACGCTGAACGCAAGACGCTAAACTAAAATCGGCTCAGCCGCTAAAAGGAGTATGTATTTTGAATTGGCCAACTATTTTGCTGATTCTGGCCGCACCGGCTCTTCTCGTATTGTTCGCTTATTTGATTCGCTTCCGTGGCATGTATAACCTGATTTCGGGCTACAACACCATGTCGCCTGAAAAGAAACGAAATGTTGATATCGTTCCATTAAGCAAACTGGTAAGCAACGCTCTGTTTGTTATAGCCGGTATTTTGCTCGTTGGTATGCTCCTGATCCAAACCGGAGCAACAACAGCAGGTTTTATTGTCATGGCCTTTTTACTCCCGGTGCTGATAGCATTGATTGTCCTGGCTCAGAAATATGATGGCAACAGACTGGACAGCAGCGGCGCCACTCGTCCCGGAGCCAAGATCGCTATCGCACTGATTATTATTTCACTGTTGGTTGTCACCGGCTTTGTCGGAACCCTCCTTGTTAAGGGCATGCAGCCTGCCGCGGTTGATTTTGCTGACAATAACCTGAAAATTTCAGGCATGTACGGCCGAGAAATCCCCATCGCCGAAATTAAAAAACTGGAACTTGTAGATATGTTGCCTAAAATTCTGCGGCGCACCAACGGTGCGGCAATAGGCGACCAGCTCACCGGCCACTTTTTAATGGAAGGACCCGGTGCTGTAATGCTGTATCTTAACAAAGCAAGGCCACCATTTATTTTGCTGGAAACCACAACTCAAAAAATCTATCTTAACATTGCTACACCGGAAGCAACTCGTGAGCTATTTGAGCAGGTGCGAACAGCTGCAAAACAGCTTGATTAGCAAAACAACTTGATACGCAAAATAACCTGATTAGAAGAAACTTAGTTTGTAGATCAACTGGCTTAATTAAAATGCTGGCTTTTTCGCCCGCAGATAGACGACATCCTGAGTCAGCTTAAGTATTTTCTGGCTGTTGAAATGCTGAAGGATGCGATTGCTTACTGATTTGGCTGTTTTTTCGCTCAGGTTTGCAGCCCACAGGCGAGCACTAGCTGCAGCAGCAAAATCAAAAGCATCGGCAGGCGAGTGGAAAGCGTCTTGCCAGTAAGCATGTTTTATATTGATTTCAGTCAATTCTGCTGCAGTGAAGAGTTGATGAGCTTCCCGGCTTGTGATTGGATTCACAGCGTAAGAGCGACCAAGCAGGTGAATCAGGGGAGTGTAGCGTATGGCCGCGTTTTGCAACTCATATAGGTAACGTGAACCCATAGTTGCCAGCGACACCGTCCCGCCCGGCTTGAGCAAACGCACCATTTCGTTGACAGCGGCGGCAGGGCTGGTCAGCAAGCCTAAGGTCATCGACGAAACCACTAAATCTACACTTGCGTCGGGCAATGGGAGCGAATCGGCTTCACCGGGAACAAATTTACAGGCACTAACGTGGCCGGCCCTTTTGACTTTATCCTGGCAGTTGCTGAGCATATTCTGACTGCAATCGACACATATAACGTAGTCGGCACCGGCAGCAAGCAAGGCTCCGGTTAAGAAACCCGCGCCACAGCCAATATCTAGCACGGTTTTGCCTGCTAGCTCCAAGTCAGCCAGGACATCAGCTGCAATGCGGGAAAAATGGTGGCTGACGAGCCGATTATAACTTTCAGCTTCCGGACAAAGCCGACCGTCGAAGGCGGCGCTTACTGCAGTTTTTATTTGCCGCTCCCTGAAGCTGACAGGCAGCAAGCTGCAGACCATGCCATTAAGTGTCAGGACAGCCTTTTTCATTACGGGGGGCCGATTACGAGAAAAGCGCTCATGCATTAGCTTAACTCTCCTATGCCTCAATAATAGCACTCCCAACGTGAAATTTGCCGGAGATCCTTTGAGTTATTATAATGATTGCAACAGCGTGATTTTATCAAGACTCAATCCAGCCGGAAAGTAGTTTATCAAGTGGCTATACTAGAATAGTAATTTATCTAGCGGCTATAACGAAGAAAGGGGCGTGTAATGCTTTGGCATTATGCAAGCACACAAATGAATGAAACAATTAAACTGCTCCTGAACCACCGATCAATCCGCGATTACACCGCACAGCAAGTCAAACCGGAGGTGCTCGCGCAAATTGTTACTTGTGCCCAAATGGCACCGTCCTCGAGCCACGTTCAAGCATACACAATTATCCAGATCACCGACAAAACCCTCAGGGAAGAAATTAAAACTGTATCCGGAGGTCAGCGCTGGGTGACAACGGCACCTGTACTCTTTATGTTCTGTGCAGACCTTAATCGCCCCAGAAAATATTTTGACGGCGTAGATGACGAACTTATGGGCAACACGGAATTTTTGCTTATGGCGGTGGCTGATGCTGCACTGGCGGCTCAAAAGGCACTGATAGCTGCTCAAAGCCTGGGTTTGGGAGGCGTTGTTGTTGGCGGTATCAGGAATGACACCGCGAAAATCAGAGAGTTGCTTAAATTACCCAAACTTGTCTTTCCCTTATTTGCCATGTGCCTGGGTTATCCAGCTGATACACCTGATCTCAAACCGCGTTTGCCGCAGCCGGTAATACTGCGGCAAAACAGCTATGATGATGTAACAGAGGCTGAAATGATAAGCGATTATGATGAGGTAATGCGTCAATACTATGCAGAGCGCGAGAGCAACGTTCGTGACGACTGCTGGTCAAAACGCTGCGGTGATTTTCTGACTTCAAAACGTCGTGATGAGGTTGATGCAGTTCTCAAAGAAGCCGGTTTCCTGAAACAAAAGTAAAAATATCTTCAGCCGCAGGGCAATATCCGCACAACAGAAGCGTCATAACCAGAGAACTGGGATCTCGGCTTATTTCGTTTCACACGTTAATGAACTAGAATATAATGAATTGAATCTGTCACATGGGAGAAAGCCGCACAGGAGGAGAAACAATGAAAAAAATAATTCTCATACCCGATTCTTTCAAAGGCACAATGAGTTCAGCTGAAATCTGCGAAATTATGTCTGAACAGATCCAAAAGTATTATCCGGAAGCCGAGGTCAGCAGCATTCCGGTGGCAGACGGCGGGGAAGGCAGTGTAGATTCCTTCCTGACTGCTATGGGCGGGGAACGGATAACCGTTAACGTTAAAGGCCCATACATGGAGGATATCGAAGCGTTTTACGGTATTGTGCCTGGTAACACAGCAGTTATCGAAATGGCTGCCGCGGCAGGGCTCCCATTGGTTGGTGAGAACCGCCAGGCTGATAAAACCACAACCTATGGCGTTGGCCAGCTGATGGCCCATGCAGCCAAACGCGGTGTCGAAAAAATGATTGTCGGCCTTGGCGGCAGCTCCACCAATGATGGCGGTACCGGTGCGGCAGCGGCATTAGGCGTTAAGTTTTACAACGAACAAGGTGAATCATTTGTACCAGTCGGCGCTACGCTGAAAGATATCGCCAGGATTGACACCTCGGGACTGATGCCCGAAATCTGCAATCTCGAACTTGTCACGATGTGCGATATCGATAATCCCCTCTGCGGCCCGCATGGTGCGGCAGCCGTTTTCGGTCCACAAAAAGGTGCTGACCCGGAAATGGTAAAAAGGCTGGATGCCGGGTTGTATCACATGGCTGAAGTGGTTAAGCGTGACATTGGCGCTGAAATCCTTGAACTTCCCGGTTCAGGTGCGGCCGGTGGCATGGGCGGCGGCATGGTTGCCTATTTTGATTCAAAGCTCGAAATGGGTATCGAAACGGTTCTCAATACTGTTGGCTTCAATGAACTGGTCCAGGATGCCGACCTGGTATTCTCGGGTGAAGGCAAAATTGACTTCCAGTCTTTGCGGGGCAAGGTTGTTATTGGTGTTGCCCGCCGTACCCGTAAGTTTAATGTCCCATTGATCGCTGTTGTCGGTGATATCGGCGACAACATAGAAGGAGCTTACGACGAAGGCGTCACAGGCATTTTCAGCATTAACCGCGTGGCAGTTCCTTTTAAAGAAGCAAAACCGCGCGCTAAAGCTGATTTGGCTCTGACAATGGATAACCTGATGCGTTTTATCAAACGGATCAGTAAATAAGCAGGCACTGAATGATTCGCAACTGGTTGGTAAAAAGTTTTGTTAAGCAGCCGGAGGCGGTTGAAAGTTCAGAAACAAGGGAACAATACGGCCGACTCAGCAGTATGGTTGGCATTGTGGTCAACCTGCTGCTGTTTGCGGCCAAATTTGTTGTCGGTACACTTTCTGGCAGCATTGCGGTTACAGGCGATGCCTTCAATAACCTTTCAGATTCAGCTTCTTCAGTAATCGCACTGCTGAGCTTCCGCCTGGCTGCCAAACCAGCTGACCGTGAGCACCCCTTTGGCCATGCCAGAATTGAATATGTCGCCTCGGCTGCTGTTTCCGTTCTTATTCTCGTAATCGGCATTGAACTGATGCGCGGTTCCATTGAGAAAATAATCGCCCCGGCTCCCATTGAGTTCAGCCTGGTAACCGTAATTGTGCTCCTGCTTTCGATTGTTACCAAACTTTGGCTTTACTTTTTCAACCGCGGCCTTGGCAAATTGACAGATTCTTCGGTAATGCGGGCTACGGCAATAGATAGTTTGTCCGACGTTATGGCGACATCGGCGGTTTTGGTTTCAATGCTGTTAAGTCCATTGCTAAAGATTCAGCTGGATGGATATACCGGCGTTATTGTTGCTGTTTTGATACTAATCACAGGGTATCAGCTGTTTAAATCGATGCTCGACCGATTGCTCGGTCAAGGACCCAATCCGGAACTGGCCGAACAAATTGATGAATTTATTCATGGCTATGAAGGTGTTTTGGATACCCACGATCTGGTGGTACATGACTACGGTCCCTACCGCACATTCGCCAGCGTACATGTTGAGGTTGACGCTACTGCCGAAAGTCTTGTCAGCCACGATTTGGCTGACAATATTGAACGCGATATAAAACGTGAACAAGGCATCAATCTGGTTGTCCATCTGGACCCGATCATCCGCGACGATCCTTTTGTTAACCATTTGCGCCAGCTTGCAGAATCAGTTTTAAGTGAAATCGATGACGAGTTATCGCTGCATGATTTCAGGGTCAGGCAGGGGAAAGCTCACAGCAACCTCATTTTTGAAGTTGCTGTTCCGTATGAGTTTGAATTATCTTTGGATGAACTCCGGGCAAGAATCCAGCAAGGGGTGTCAGCGGAAGATCCAACACTGCGGGCCGTAGTTGAATTTGACCGGGCTTAAGTCGACGGTGGGTCAGCGGCTTCATTTTGGCTGTTTAGCCTGTTCCGAACTGAGTTTTGCATCAAAAGATAGAGTACGGAAAAGAAGGGAATAGAAAGGAAAATCCCCAGAATTCCGTATAGGCTACCGCCGACAGTTACCGCTACCAGAACCCAGATACCAGGCAAACCAACTGAGTTACCGACAACCCTTGGGTAAATTACGTTTTGTTCCAGCTGCTGCAGCGCCAAAAACATGATCAGGAACCAGAAGGCCTTTATCGGACTAACGACCATGATCAGGAATATACCTACAATGGCTCCGATAAAAGGACCGATCATGGGGATTAAGTCGGTGACTGCCGCCAGCACTGAGATAAGTAAAGGATAAGGCATGCCAAATATCAGCATAAATATCAAAAACAGGACACCCATAATACTGGCATCCAGCACCTGACCGGAGAGGAATTGAGAAAATGTTTCACTAAAAAGATGAGTTACGTAATAAATCTTCTCATTCCAGGATGCCGGCAAATAAGCCCGTATGACATTTCGAGCCTGCCGTCCGAGTGTTTCTTTTTTAGCCAGAATAAATATAGCGATAACGACGCTGATGAAAGTGTTGTAGATGCTTCTAACCAGCACAGAAAGCCAGTTGTAAGTTGAGCTAAGCAAACCGCCTGCACTGGCACGCAGCCAATTGGCCAGACTATTGCTGATCGCTGGCCAGTCTATAGTTTGAGTGTTGAATTCATTAGCGAGCTCCGGAAACCGCTGCAACCTGTCCTGCAGCCAGATTTGAAGTGAATTGAAAAAACCAGGCAGGTTTTCGGCAAGCGAAGTAACGCTTCTGATTAATTCCGGTACGACCAGAATCAGAATCAGGGCGATTACTCCTAAAAACAACAGGATCGTACTGACAAGGCTAAGCGGGCGGCGGATTTTTTGAATGTGCCGATGCCTTTTGCCGCCTTTGTCCGGCAGCAAATGACGCTCGATGCCACGCATCGGTACATTAAGTACAAAAGCCAGAATGCCACCAAAAAGAAACGGCCTGATAATTGTAAACGCTGCTGCCAGAAAACTGCCAAGGTAAGCATAATTCTGCAAAGCCCAATATAAAATCAGGGTGAAAGCGATTAGCCGCATTATCTTGCTGACATTTGCCCGGTTCAATTCCATAATTGACCTCCAGCGACTGTGACGCTCATAATTGCCCTAATAATAGCACACAATCAGGTAACAGCTAATAAAAGAAAAAGCAGAAATTGCCTAGTTTATGCACTGAAATCCCGTATAATTAAACTGAAACACAAGGTTGCGCTTGCCGTCCACAGGAGGAGGAAGATTTTATGGAAACTCTGACTTGCCAATCCCCGGGCGACTCCGCTAATGATCTGGCTATTTTTCGGATTGACCCCTGGGTTGAACCTTTCCGCCCGGATATCGAGCAGCTTATGCACCGATACAACGAGGTACGTGCGGCACTACTGGAAAGCTGCGACAGCCTGGCTGATTTCGCCAACGGGCACCATTATTTCGGATTTCATCAGACTAATGACGGTTGGTACTATCGTGAATGGGCACCGGCGGCCGAAGCCCTGTATCTGATCGGGGATTTCAATTTCTGGAATCGCGGCGCGAATCCGCTGCGGCGGCTTGAGGACGGTGTCTGGGAAATCTTCCTGCCCGGACAAGAGGCACTTAAGCATCGCCAACATGTAAAAGTTCATGTAGTCAGCCAGGGAACGGGACGCGATCGGATCCCATTGTATATTCATAAAGTTGCTCAGGATCCAAATACTCACGATTTCACCGGTGTTGTCTGGCAGCCTGAGAAGCAGTTCGAGTGGACAGACGCAGATTACCGGGTGGATCGTACCAAGGCGCCGCTGATTTATGAAACGCATATTGGCATGGCTCAAGAAACCGAGGGTATCGGCAGTTACCTGGAGTTTGCTGAAACGATGCTGCCGCGAATTAAGCGGGCCGGCTACAATACTATTCAGATCATGGCGATTATGGAACATCCCTATTACGCGTCGTTTGGGTATCATGTCTCAAACTACTTCGCTGCCTCTGCCTGGTTCGGCAATCCTGAAGACTTGAAATTCCTGATCAACAAGGCTCACAGCATGGGGCTGACTGTGCTGATGGATATTGTCCAGTCGCACGCAGTCAAGAATCTAAGCGAAGGAATCAGCGCCTTTGACGGCACTGACGAACAGTTCTTCCATAGTGGCGAGCGTGGTTACCATAGCGCCTGGGATTCCCGTGTGTTCAATTACGGCAAGCATGAAGTCATTCATTTTCTGCTTTCGAGTGTCAAATACTGGTTAGAAGAATTTCATTTTGATGGGTTTCGTTTTGACGGCGTTACTTCAATGATATATCTGGATCATGGTCTGGGGACTGCCTTCGACAACTACGCGAAATACTTTAGCCTTAATACCGATGTGGAAGCACTGACTTATTTACAACTGGTCAATGAACTTATCCAGGAAATACGTCCGGATGCGCTTTCTATCGCCGAGGATATGAGTGGAATGCCCGGTATGTGCCTGCCTATAGCTGCTGGAGGAATCGGTTTTGATTTCCGCCTGGCTATGGGAATGCCTGATTTCTGGATCAAGACCGTCCAGAAGAACGACCATGACTGGAACATGAACGATCTTTGGCACGAACTGACAACTTCCCGGCCTTGCGAAAAACGCATTGGTTATGTGGAATCACATGATCAGGCATTAGTGGGAGATAAAACTTTTATTTTCTGGCTGGCTGACAAAGAAATGTACTGGCACATGGATCGCAAGAGTGACAACATGGTGATCGCGCGCGCGATTGCGCTGCACAAAATGGCCCGGCTGGCGACAATTTCTCTTGGCTGCGAAGGTTATCTCAATTTTATGGGTAATGAATTCGGGCATCCCGAATGGATCGATTTTCCCAGGGCAGGCAATAACTGGAGCTTTTGGCATTGCCGGCGCCAGTGGAGTCTCGCCGAAGATCCACTGCTGCGGTATTCTGATCTTAATACCTTCGACCGGGAGATGCTGTCCTTCATAACCAGTGAATTATTGCTGGGAGGCACTGCACAGCAACTCTGGCTGGACCAGGAGAAAAAGCTGGTTGCCTACCGTAAAAAGGATTTTGTCTTTCTGCTAAATTTCCATCCAACCGAATCGTATGCTGATTTTTCGCTGCCGCTGCATGTTCAGGGAAAATATCAGGTTGTGTTTGATACTGACAAAGCAGCTTTTGGCGGCCAGGACAGAATTGATCACACCTATATTTATGAAACCATTAAGCTGTCACAGAATAACAATGCAGACGGCATCCGGATTTACACCCCCAGCCGCACTGCTTTGGTTTTACAGCGTATCGGTGAGCTTGTTAAGTAATCGCCGAATCGCGTTCAAGACGATCCATTTCAGCCCGCAAGCGCTGTGCGGCTTCACTTTTGGCTTCCCTGAAGTTAAGATCTTCGCGGAAAATTATTTCGCTGCCAACTAAAATGCGTCTCTCATTGACGTCAATATGCAGTGGGATAAAGCTAATGTGCTCTTTAGTAGTGCGATAGTAGTGCTTTTCCAGACTCAAGAAACCGTCGTAAACCTCGCCGATTTCATCGCTGGTATTGGCGTAATCGACATCAGGGCTAATCAGCAGGTTCTCACCGGCTGCCAGCGCCTCCAGACTTTGGCGAAAAGTCTTGATCGTTTCGCGTGGCTGGCGGTAAACGGGGATCACGTTTGTTGAACGCATCAATGCCGGAACGAAGAAAGAAATGGGAAACGAAATAATCGCGGCAAGCGGTCGTTTTAATCCAAAACGTTCCGTGAATGTATAGTTATAGAACTGATCAAAACAGCTTTGACGTTCACAAAAAACACTTAGCACCCACGGGCGCAGCGGTTGATTAAACCATGCCATGCCGGTAATTGGGCCGCGCAAATTTTGATGGTGCACAATATAAACTTTCGGGCCTGCGTTACTGTTGCGGGATGCACTGGCAGCAGACTCTTCAGAATTGCTGTTTTGGACGACAGTATAGGGCTTCAGGTGTTTTCTGACCAGAAACCGGCAGAAGCGAAATAATCGATTGTTCAAAAGCCGCTCCTTAAAATTGTTATCGGAATATTTACAACTGGAGATCTTTGTTATTATGCCAGATTTTAGAGTGTCCGGCGACATATGTTATAATATAATAATCACACTTTGTCAGAAAATGGCTGCTAAATCACTAAATAACTGTTGATAAATCGAAGCCGAAACACAAGTAGGCGTTTCAATTAATTACAAACCAAGCTCGCCTGGCCTTATGCCATACCAGAC
>CAYPHB010000006.1:13990-28114 GCA_964410445.1 uncultured Oscillospiraceae bacterium | reverse complement strand
TTGATCGGCATCATAACGCCGAAAGCGAGCAGGTCAAGGAAATAGCCTGTGGGACGTTCGAGGGTAATTTCAAGGGTTTTAGGATCTGTTACTTTAATGCCGACTTCTTCAAACTTAGCTTCGCCGCCATTAAATTTTTCGGCGTTCTTGATCGGGAAGGCAAAGTAGGCGTATTCTGCCGGCTGCGGTTTAGTATCAGCGCTCAGAAGAACTTTAAAGCCAAAAGCAAAGTCGGCAGCGGTAACAGCGTCACCATTGCTCCATTTTGCATCGCGGAGTTTAAATGTATATGTCAGGCCGTCAGGGCTGACTGTCCAGCTCTCGGCCATACCGGGAATAATCGCATCTTTGTTGTCGCGTTTTGTCAAACCTTCATAGGTATGACGGATGATATCAAAGGATACCGTGTCGGTTGTGAGCGCCGTATTAAGCTGCGGCGGCTCCTGTGACATATTGAAGGTAATTTCCTGCTTATCAGCGAGTTTCGGGCCAGTTGTACCTGTGGTACCCGTTGTGCCGCCGGTTGTGCCGGCTGTTGTGCCGCCAGTTGTCCCGGCTGTTGTTCCAGCTGTGGTTCCGGTTGTGGTGGTAGCATTAGTACCGCAAGCGGTTGCCACAAGCGAGATTGAAAGCACAAGTGCCATAATCATCACAAATAGCTTGAACTTTTTCATGTTGTCTCCTCCTATTTTTTGAGATAATTTCGAATTTTTATCGGTTCCTTTCGAGTTCAATGGAATCCGAAAAGTTATGTCCACAATAGTATCATCATTACCCATATCAATCAAACAAAATTTACATTTTTGAGGCAATTATTGAACAATATGCCTATTTGCACAGCGTAACATAAAGCAATTTGTACAAAAACTTGAAACGCGAACCAAAAATTTGCTTTCAGCTATAATATAAAGCCTGTAAACGGTTTGTTCGCAGGCTTGTAAGAATTAATTCGGGCTACTCATCAGATAGGATTATTTCGTCAGGCCGTACCATTCCCAGACGATTGCGTGCGACCCATTCAGTAAAGGTATCGGTGCCTACCAGTGCTTCCATATTGCGCAATTCATCAAAACGCATTTGGGCTTCGGCAAGTTCCTGGTCAAGTCGTATGCGCTCAGCATCGATTCTGGCTTTCTGTTCTTCTTGTTTGAAATAAATCGCTAGCGCTGAAGCAAGAGCTATCACGATTACAAGCCCGATGACTATCCGGGGCAGTATGTTTTGCCGACTGGTTTTGCGGATAATCCGTGTATCATTTCGGCCCGCCATACGCCCTCCTCAAATAGTTGTGCTCCGGTTGCAATGCATCGCAGTTGAAGTAAAGCTAATATCAGCAATTTATACTCGAACTCAGCTGAATTGTTTAACGTGGTAATAGCTGTTCCCATTCTAATATGTAAACGGTCGCGCTGAAAGGCTTTATTCAGAGGAATAGTAATTTGATATCTTTTTGTAATATTAATATGTAGATATTAGTCACTAATTTGTTGTTTTCGGGTTTTATTACACGGCTACCTGTCAATTTACAGGTTCATGCTTCCGGCAGAATTTCATAAAGCAGCTCCGCTTCTTCCTTGCGCACATTATCCTTCACGGCCAATATCCGGACCCGAGAGGCGCCTGTGCCAAAACCGATCTCCAGAACATCCCCGGGTTTTACTTCTGTGCCCGGTTTAGCGGTGCGTCCGTTAACCTTCACCCTGCCGGCTGCGCTGATCTCGTTAGCTACAGAGCGCCGTTTTATCAACCGCGACACCTTTAGAAACTTATCGAGCCTCATTGCTATTTTCCCTTTCCTGTTCCTTAACCTGATCCCAAATCGAGTCCATTTCCGCCAGCGTCATTTGTTCCAGCTCATTGCCAGCTTGAGCCGCTTTGGTTTCAACTTGGCGAAACCGGTGGGCGAATTTGCCGGCAGCTCGCATCAGGGCAGTTTCCGGATCTACTTTCAGCAAACGAGAATAATTAACAACTGCGAAAAGCAGATCGCCTACTTCTTCTTCGACTAGTGTCGGTTGACCTGCGCAGGCGTCAATTTCTGCCAATTCTTCATGTATTTTCGCGAGAGCGCCAGAGGCTTCCGGCCAGTCAAAACCGGCCCGGCTTGCTTTTTGCTGGATTTTAAAACTTCGGGTCAGAGCAGGCAGTGTTTTGGGCACATCGTCAAGCCGGCTCTGGTAGTTTTTGACAGCTTTCTCTTTTTGCTTATTCTTTTCCCAGGTATCCAGAACCGCTTCCGGTGTTGCCGCCTGATCATCGCCAAACAAATGTGTATGGCGCCGGATTAACTTGCGGGAGATTCCTGTAACTACATCAGCAAAATTAAAAATTCCTGCCTCTTCAGCCATCTGGGCATGAAAAACCACCTGCATCAAAAGGTCCCCCAATTCCTCGCAAAGGCCTGCCATATCTCGATCATCGATTGCCTCGACAACTTCATACGCCTCTTCCAGCACATTCTTGCGAATGCTTTCGTGGTTTTGAGCCCGGTCCCAGGGACACCCTTTATCGCTGCGCAGAAAAGCCATGATTTCCAACAGTTCACTAATTGAGTAATGGTCTTTTAGTTCGATTTTCTTAGTCATATTTCCTCCTGCCAACGTAGTGCCTTTATTCGATCAGCCTTATCTGGAAGCGGTCAAACTTTACAGGTTCGGTGAACTGGCCGCTGAAAAACAGAGTTTGACGAAACCTGACGAATTCTCTGGTATTTTTTTCCAGCCAAATTGGTAGGGGAACCTCGAGCTGATGGCACAGCTCAATCAGGATCCGGTCCAGGAGTTCAACATAATGCAGGTCACCGGGGTTATTCATTTCAACAACTGCGTCCCGGAGACTGTGGTTTTGTAGAAATATTCGGCCTTCAAGCTTCATTTTGCTCCATTCAAGCGGGATTATTTCAACCGCCCGGCATTATTGCCTTTAATTTAGTCAGTACCTATTTTATCACGATAATGCTTGTCAAATATTGCGCTCGCTGATATAATTCGTTTGACAATCAAAATGTTTTACTTTCCAAGTATCCCAAGGTCGCAATTTAATATATAAGCGGCCAACCGGATTTCATCAAAGCGCCGAACGGCAAGCTGCCGCATCAACCCCGGCACCAGGAGGATTTCATGCAAACAGTGACCGGCACCCAGTACTTTGACCGCCCCAGGTATAAAACCCTGCGCGACATGATTCGCGCTGTTGCTGGCAAGTACGAAGAAGCACCGGCTTTTCGTTACCACCTAAAACCGGGTGAAGCGGAAATTGTAAAAAGCTACCGCACTTTCGAGCAAGATATCAACAAAATTGGCACAGGCTTATTGGAACTTGGTGTTAAAGGCAGCCATATTGTCATTATCGGCAATAACAGCTACGAATGGGCTGTGGCACATAACGCTGTAATCAGCGGCGTTGGCGTTTCCGTTCCTTTGGATCGGCAGCTGCCTGGCCCGGAAGTTATCAGCCTTTCTGAACGAGGTAAAGCTGAAGTCTTTATTTACGGTGAACAACATCACGAAATCGCCCGCGCGGTTGCCGCAATTAACAGCCGGATCCGTTACTTTATTTGTATGCGCGACGGAGTTATCACCGAACAGGATAAAAAGCGGGATGCTCGCTTTATTGAGTACAGCGCTGTTTATGAAAACGGTGAACGTCTGCTGAACGAAAACCGGCGCGATTTCCTGGATGCAGAAATTGACCCGTCAGCCTTGTCTTCTTTGCTTTTTACCTCCGGCACAACTGCGATGTCGAAAGGTGTAATGCTAAACCAGAACAATATTACCTCAAACGTGCACTATACTGCCTGCACCATTGACATACCGCCGGGCTGGAATGTTCTTTCGGTTTTGCCGCTGCATCACACTTTTGAAAATACAGTCGGCATGTACATGGTTCTTTCGTACGGCTGCTGCATTTGCTATATGGATGGCCTGCGCTATCTATCGCAGAATCTCAAAGAATGGAAGATCAACCTGGTGCTGGCTGTGCCTTTACTGTTTGAAAACATCTACAGTCAGATTCAGAAAAAACTGGTTAAAGAAAATAAACTCAAGACTGTTAACCTGATGCGAAAACTGACCGGCGGCCTGCGCAAAGTTGGCATTGATGTCCGGCGCAAAGTATTTGTCCAGATAATAGACGCTCTGGGCGGCAATATGCAGTTACTTGTCAGCGGGGCTGCTCCGATTGACCCTGCAATAACCCGCTTCTTTAATGACATAGGAATTGATTTCTGGACCGGCTACGGCCTGACTGAGTCTTCACCGATAATTTCTGCCAATAATGCCACCGTCAATGTGGACGGAAGTGTAGGCAACCCTGTTGCTAATGTCGAAGTGGCTATTGACACAGAAAGCGACGAACCGGGCGCGGCAGGCGAAATTCTTACTCGCAGTGAAAGCGTAATGATGGGCTATTACGAAAACCCTGAAGCCACCGCCGAAGCTATTACAGCGGACGGTTGGCTGCGCACAGGCGATATCGGCTACCTGGATAAACGCGGCTGTATATATATAACCGGCCGGGCCAAGTCAATGATAGTCCTTACCAACGGCAAAAAAGCCTTCCCGGAAGAAATTGAATTCCTGATTAGCCGTATTCCCGGAGTTAAGGAATCTATCGTCTGGGGCGACACCAATACCCGCGAAGCGGTGGATATCTGTGCCAAGATCAAGATTGACCGTGAAGCATTGCCGCCTGAAGTTGGTTCAACCCAGGACCAGATCCGTGATTATTTTGTCGGCCAGATTAAATCTGTCAATCAGCAGATGCCGCCTTATAAAGCTATCAAATACTTCCTTTTGACCGAGGAAGAGTTAATTAAGACCACTACTCTGAAAGTAAAGCGGCCTCAAGAAAATGAAGCAATTCAAAACTGGCTACAGGAAAAGAATCTGACTATGCGTGCCGCCAGCGGCAGCTTCGTCGAATAACAAGAAAAACAGTTACTTATAAGTGGCATAGTAAAGCTGCTGCTGCATCGTCAGCGGCAGCTTTTTCCATGTATAATTGAAAACAGCATTTGGCTGTTGCCTTGTTTATTTGATTGGCAGGCCGGCCAAGTGGTTGATCAGGAGGTTGTAAGCATGTTATCCGAGCGGTTTCCAATCCGCTATAAACGGCCGGAGCGCACACCGATCCAACTTTTTCCCAGTCAAGATAACTTACTGATTTCCGTAAATCTTGAATTTAGTGAAGACGCGAAAAAACTGCGTCCGGAAGGCAGTCCGCTTACATATGCCGAACTGGTGGTAAAGGGTATCTGCCGGTTTTGGTCGGGGGACTTTCTGCTGCCGCTGCCTGACATGGGTTTACCAATCAAAGTCGAAGTTCAGGTAACCAGCAATAGGCGGCGCCGGGCTGCAGCAGTCAGAGTGAAACGGATGCTGTTCAAACCGCCTCATGTGCGCAGTCCCTGGTACCGTTTTTTTTGGGGGTTGCCGCGCACTCGCCAGCTTGAAAGCATCGGCACTAACTGGAAACTGGAACAGCCCGGAATTATGGTTTTGCCCTTAATGCAGGACCCGGAACAGGTGCAGCGCATCGCAGCCCATGAAGCCGGCCATTTTTTTGGGATTGGTGATGCCTATGGTGCTATCTACCGTTTTTATCACGCAGCACCGGGAACAGAGCAATTCATGATGCATTCCAACAACACCGTTCAGGCGGCTGAAATCCTGATGATGCTGCAGGCACATTCGCTCAACCGGATGCAGTTTTTTCCGCGCCGCTTCAACTGGGAAACATTCCGTAAAGGTTTAGTTGCCGATTTCCGCCAACGTCTGCATTCGGCTGAACAACAGCTGGCGCAGCTCAGCCGACAGCGGGCATTAAGGAAAGCAGCGAAATCTGAGACTAAGAAAAAAAGCTCCTGAAATCAAAAAGCTCCTGAAATCAAAAACCGCCCTTGCGGGCGGTTCTCAAATTTCGAAAAAACCAGTATTACCAGTTGCTGTTGTTATAACCTTGGTTATTACGGGCTGCTTTTCTCGCACGACGGCAGTCGGCACAACGCAAAGGTTCATTTTCGAATCCTTTTTCTTTGTAGAAATTCTGTTCATTTTCTGTGAAAACAAACTCGGCTCCACAATCTTTACACACAATCGTTTTGTCAGGCATTATTAATTGCCTCCTTTAATATTATCGGACTTAATCGCACGTGTTTCCTTTATGATTGAAACACGAAACTTCCGGACAGGAGGCGGTTCAGTCATTTAGGATCCGTAGAGAATTCAGACCATGCACAGAGTAACACAGACTTATTCAGCTTTGCAAGCAACTGCCTGTTTCTTAATAATATATTTACCTGATTTTAATCCTGACGCATCATTCAGTGAATTTTATTGCATTACTGGCGACCAGGACAGCATCCCAGGCACTGGAAAATGGCGGCGAGTAACAAAGGTCAAGCTGACCGATGGCTTCGGTAGTCATGCCGTTAGTAATGGCAGCTGCGAAAATATCAATCCTCAAGACTACACCGTCAGCACCGGAGCCCTGGGCACCCAGTAAACGATGGGTTTTACGGTCGGCTACCAGTTTAAAGCGCAGGCTGGACTGGTCCGGATAGTAAACAGGGTGGTTGGGAACCTCCACCACCTGGCACTGAACGTCATAGCCAAGCTCCAGGCATTCTGCTTCCGAAAGGCCTGTCCTGGCCAACTCGCGGTCCATAACCTTTAAAGCGGCGCTGCCGAGTGTGCCGACAAACTGCTCATTGCCACCTAGCAGATTGGCCGCAACAAGACGGCCGCATTTGTTGGCGGTGGTTGCCAGTGGTAAATATCGGTTTTCACCAATCAAGGCGTGGTAAACCTCTGCACAATCACCTGTGGCGTAGATGTCCGGCAGGTTTGTGCGTTGTTCGCGATCAACGATAACCGCGCCATTTTCTGCCATTTTTATACCACTGTCAGCCAGAAACGCAGTGTTAGGACGGACCCCTATTGCCATGATGACTAAATCCGCCTCATAGCGGCCAACTTCTGTTTCAACGCAACAAAGGCGGTGACTGCCACTATGAATAGCCGTAACCATTTCATTGATATGGATATCAGCACCATGTCGCAATAAGGCTGCCGCAGCGGTTTCAGCGATCTCCGGTTCAAACTGCATCAGAACTTGCAGGCCGGCTTCCATACAACGGACCTTTTTGCCCTGGGCAAGTGCAGCTTCCGCCAACTCAATGCCTATATAGCCGCCGCCGATGATGATTACTTCCCTGGTTTCAGGCCGTTGGAGATCTTCCAGCAAAGCGATGCCATCAGCGATAGTGCGTAGAGAATGCACCCCCGGCTGATTGATACCGGGAAAAGACGGCAAAACCGGACAGGCGCCGACAGCTATCAATAGGCGATCATACGTATCGGAAAAAGTTTCGCCTGTATCACGACGGCGTCCGGTAATTGCCTTGTTTGTCGGATCAATGGCAGTGACTTCATGAAACAAGCGCACTTCTATTCCCGCTGCGATATGCGCTTCAGCCGTGCGGGCAATCAGCAGCCGCCAATCGTCATTATAACCAGCGACAAAATACGGCAAACCACAGGAGCCATAAGAGACCTGATCATCACGTTCGTAAACTACAACTGTTGTCTCCGGGGATTCGCGCTTAAGCTTCGCAGCGGCAGACATGCCGGCAGCAACGCCGCCGATAATTACAACGCGCATAAATGTTCCTCCAAATGTTAGGTGTAGCGCACTTTAAGAGGTTCACGCAACGGCAATTGATCGGTAACGGGCAAAACCCTGGCACCAAATAAAATTGTGTTGCAAACCTTTAGATCGTCGCCGATGCCCAGCATAGCACGCAGCTCGGCGTAATCAGTCAGAAGATTGCGCAAAAGACCGCCCCAGCAGGAGCCATAGCCAAGCGCATGGCAGGCATTGTCAAAATGAGTCAGCGCGATGATACCATCATCAGCCCAAAAATAATCTGTGGGCACTAAAGCGATCGCGGCATGCGGTGCTGTGCGGAAAATGCTGTCAATCCCAAGTGAGAAGCGATAAGTATGACGCTGCGAGAAAACATCGTCAGGGGCTTCGGCGGCAAGCTTGTTTACAAGCTCTTCAGCGCGTTCACGCAGCTTCCGTGTGGTTTCCGGCTCTGTTATCAGCCAGTGGACTTTTTGCGAATTAGTAGCAGTGGGCGCCAGGTTGGCTATTTCCAGAATCCGATTTATTTCCTGACGAGACAGGCCTTCAGGCTTAAACTGGCGGACGCTCCGGCGCGTAGCCATCAGGGCTTGATGCTGCTCTGGTAAGGGAAGCAAACTCAGGTCAGCTTCACGGCGTTCGCTTGCCGGCAGGAAATCAAGCGTGATTGCTGAAGTTGGACAAAGAATGGCACAGTGACTGCAGGAAATGCAGGCGCCAGCAGGTGAGGGGTCGCGATAAAACGGGTAGCCATCGCCTGCATCGAGTTCGATCACCGATGAAGGGCACTCCCGAAAACAGATTTCACAACGTATGCATTTTTCCTGATCAATTTGCACTTTCACTTCAAGGACCTCCTGAACACCATCTTGATTTTAAGCCTGTTTAAAGAAATTATAGCATTTATCAAGACTGTTCAGCTTAATCTCGGTTTCGGATGCTTAAGCTGAGCTAACTTAAGGTTTGCAAACCCTGCCTTAGTCTGTCAAAATTTGAAATCGTCGGGGAGGATTTAACATGGAAAAACTAATTGTTCTTGGTACAGGCAACGCCATGGTCACCCATTATTACAACACCTGTTTCGCGTTGAATGATGGCCAAGGCACCATTTTGGTTGACGCTGGTGGTGGCAATGGGATTTTAGCGGCATTACAGGCAACCGAGGTTGATTTTACTTCAATCAGGGATGTAATCGTAACCCACGAACATAGCGACCACTTATTGGGGATTGTCTGGATTGTTCGTAAAATCGGCACTCTGATGCTTGCCGATAAATATAAAGGCGACCTGCGTTTCTTCTGCCATAAAGATTTAGCCGATGCGATTAAGGCTATTTGCGGCTATACCCTGCAAAAGAAATTTACCCGCTTGTTTGGCGAACGGATGCATTTTGTGCAAATCAAGGACGAAGCAGTATACCGGCTTTTGGACTACGATTTCACTTTTTTTGATATAAAGTCCACCAAAGCCAGACAATACGGCTTCACCATGCAATTACACAATGGGCGCAAACTAACCTGCCTGGGTGACGAACCCTATAACCCGCTGTGTGAGTCATTTGTTGTCGGCAGCGACTGGCTGTTGGCCGAAGCTTTTTGTCTCTACAGCGACCGCGACCGGTTTAAGCCTTATGAGAAGCATCACAGCACTGTGCGTGAGGCTTGCGAGCTGGCCGAGCAGTTGAATATCCCGAACCTGGTACTTTGGCACACAGAAGATAAAACTTATGGCAAACGCCGACAACTCTATACTGAAGAAGGGCGTCAGTTCTATAGAGGCAACTTATATGTTCCTGATGATCGCGAGATAATCAGCCTCTGATTTTGCTATAATCAAACTAATAAGAATAACAGGCGTTGATAACAAGGAAGGTGCAGAGCAATGGCAGATATTTTTGACTTGAGCGGAATGAAAGCAATCGTAACAGGCGGCGGCAAGGGCATTGGCCGCGGTATTGCTGAAGGTTTTCTGGAAAAAGGCGCTGAAGTAGTGCTGATTGGCTCCAGCGATGCGGTGCTCAAGGCCCGGAAGGAGTTTCAGACTCAGGGATATCCGGTTCACGCAGTACAGGGCGATTTCCTCTCGCGGACTGACAGAGAGCGCGCTTTTGAGGAATCTGTCAATCTGCTCGGCGGCGAATTGGATATTCTGGTGAATAATGCCGGGATTCAACGCCGGATACCGGCAGCTGAGTTCCCTCTGGAAAAGTGGGATGAGGTTATTGAGGTTAATCTGACCGCTGTTTTCGACCTTTGTCAACGCGCTTTTCCCTATATGAAAGAAAAAGGCTATGGCAAAATCATTAATATCAGCTCGCTTAATGCTTTCCGCAGTGTTGCCCGCAATACCGCCGCTTACCAGGCCGCGAAGAGCGGTGTACGGCAGATGTCCAAAACACTTGTTCACGAATGGTCCGAGTATGGTATCCGGATCAACAGCCTGGCGCCGGGTTGGACACGTACCGAGATGACTATTCCTATCCAGTCTGACGCCACCCGCTACAGCGAAACTGTGAGCAGTATTCCACTCGGTCACTGGGCAAGCCCGTCCGATTTCAAAGGTGTCGCCATTTTGCTGGCTTCGCACGCTGGCGACTTTATTAATGGCGTAACCATACCCGTAGATGGTGGTACTCTGGCTCGTTAAGCAGACATCACCAGTTCCTTAGTTCTGTACGAAGTACCATCTGACAGCTTTTAAGGAGGACTCGCGGCATGGAACCATTGACAAGGGAACAGATCGACGATTTGCGCAATTTTGATACCCCGACCATATGCAATGCCATCGAACAGTTCAAAACCAGGCAAAACACTGAAGGTTTTATGACACCAGGGATGATCAGACGCAGTCAGTTTACCAAACCACTGGTTGGCTATGCGGCAACCGCCCGGGTTAGCGGCACTTATAAAGCAAGCGCGCTTGCCAACGAGGCTTTGTTCAACTATTACGAGCACGTGCGCTCAATGCCTGACCCCTCAATTTCTGTGGTTCAGGATATTGACATAGACCAATCTTATTCGTTCTGGGGTGAGGTCCAGGCCAGCACACACCAATCGCTCGGTTGTGTCGGCGCTATTGTTGACGGCGGCGTTCGCGATATACCCGCAGCCGAAAAAATCGGCTTTGATTTTTTCTCAACCAAGGTGAATGTTTCGCATGGCTATGTGCACTTGGTTGATTATGGCAAGCCGGCTCAGATCCTCGGACTCACCATCAATCCGGGCGATTTGCTTCACGCTGACATGCATGGCGTTACAATTATTCCGCCGGAAATAGCTCCACTTGTCGCTGATAAATGCAGACAAATGCTCAACGCCGAAAATGAGTTTCTTGCTCATATCAGGGCAGCCATCGCAAGCGGTGAAAAACCGACTATTGAACAGCTACGTGAATGGCGTAAACGGTTGATCGAACAGCGCAACGCGTGAAACGATTGATCGAACGGCGTAAACGGTTGATCGAACAGCGCAAAACCTGAATGCCCGTTCACGCGTTGTTAGTCTTTTTTACCGTTTTCGGCAAAAAGCTTGAGATACTCTCCATAGCCTTCGGCTTCCAGTTCGTCTTTAGGAATAAAGCGTAAGGCAACACTATTTATGCAGTACCGCAGTCCGCCTTTTTCTTGTGGGCCATCTGTAAAGACATGGCCTAAATGCGAATCACCAGCGCGGCTGCGCACTTCTGTGCGTGTCCTGCCATGGCTGAGATCTGTTTTTTCTACAAGTGCCTCAGGCTCAATCGGCTTGCAAAAGCTGGGCCAACCGCAGGCTGAGTAAAATTTATCCATTGAAGTAAAAAGCGGCTCGCCGGTAACGATATCAACATATAAGCCAACGTCATCACTGGCCCAGTAACGCCCCGAAAATGGCGGCTCTGTCGCGTCGTGCTGAGTTACGGCATATGATTCAGGCGAAAGTTTAGCCTTTAGTACATCGTCGGACGGTTTGGGATAATCCCGGCAGGTTTCAGCGTCTTCTTCCAACACGGCTTCAGGATCCGGCAAGGTTTCAAAGGAGATATGGCAGTAGCCATGCGGATTCTTTTCCAGATACTTTTGATGATACTCCTCTGCCAGCGTATAGCTGCGAAGCGGCTCAACCTCAGTCACAATAGGCCGCTCGTACTTTTGCTGTTCTTCAGCTAAAACGGCACGAATAACCTCAACATCCACCGGGTCAAGGTAGTAAATAGCAGTACGATACTGTGAACCAAAATCGTTGCCCTGCCGATTGCGCACAGTCGGGTCGATTATCTGAAAGAATTGGCGGAGCAAATCTGCCAGTGTCAATCGTTTTGGATCATAGCGCACATGCACTGTTTCGGCATGACCGGTATTACCGCGGCACACCGCTTCATAAGTTGGATTCTCGGTTGTACCGTTGGCGTATCCTACTGAAGTTTCAGCCACTCCGGGGACTCTTGCCATATAAGCATCGACTCCCCAAAAGCAGCCGCCTGCCAGGTAAATTTCCTTAAGCTCACTGGCGGAAAAATCCAAGTCAAGATTCGGATTAATTGGCAGTATAGAATTGTGTTTCATTTTTTCTCACCTTCCTTGGTTTGACTGCTGCTGTTATTCTTACATAAGCTATAATGATTATCAGTATCGCTTGAATCTAACCAGGCAACGAATTAAAGCACAAAGGAGCTTCCAATGGCAGCGCCCACCCGATTTTTCCGTGATCAGCGCTGGCTCGTTTTTTGGCGCCAACCGCTGTTACGTATATTCCTTCTTATTCTTATACTGGAATGCGTTGTTTTTCAATGGGCCGCTTTTGTGCCTATGCCGTCAACGACAATCGAAATGCCTGTTAGTGGTTGGGCCATTGAAGGTTTTTTGCCTGCGAAAAGGGCAGAGCACACTTTCACGGCAGATGACAGCGAAAGCCATGCTGTTAGCATGCGTTTACCCCAGGCGACCGTGCGTTCTGTTTATCTCGATGCTTATTCAAACCGGACTGGTCCACTGCAATTTGAAGCACAGGTAGTCACCGCACAGTCGGATGCTCTCCAGACGATTGCTTCAGGTGAAGTTGCCAGTGGTGTTGAACGCAGCCGCAGTTTGCTGTTGTGGCCTGAAAGTGAAGTATCGCAGCTGCGGATTGAATTTGAACTCGAGCCCGGCGATGTGGTGTTCCTGAACCGGTTGGCTGTTAATCGACGTATCCCGTATGCCCCTGATTTGCTTCGACTTGCTTTGCTGCTGCTTGGCTGCCTGTTGTTATATTTTCTGTTCAAAGCGCCAGTTTTTTTGCGCCAGGCCCGTGCAGATGATCTGGCACAACGATTGGTCTCAACAGCCACTGCTGCAGTAATAGTTATACTTTGTTTTTGGCTTGCTATCGCTGCTGCGTCGGAACCTTTCTTCGCTGTCAGTGAGACAGGTGGCGATTTCTACAGTCGTGATTTTGCCGACGCACTGCGCAGAGGCAGGTTTGACCTGCTGATTTCACCACCGCCAGAGCTCGCGGAGCTGGAGAATCCTTATGATCCGGTCTTGCGTGAAACAATTGATTCAACTGACTTGATTGAAGGCGCTGCTTATTATAATGAACGCTATTATGTCTCATTTGGTATTGTTCCAGCTCTTTTGTTTTTCGCGCCTTTCCGGCAGCTTTATGGTTATACCTTTCAGACAATCTGGGCAGTAACGCTCTTTGGCGCCTTTGGTACGTTGCTTCTATATCTGAACTTGCGCCGGTTGTTGCTGATCCTTTTTCCCAGGTTGCCTTTCCGTTGGCACTACATAGCGGGCACTACTGTTTGTATTGCCTGCTTCACAGGCTGGGGGCTTGCTTCTCCGAGTATCGACAGTATGAGCAGGCTGGGCGGATTCTTTTTCGTCATGCTGGCTGCAAATCAGCTGCTCTACCTCATTTATGGGCGTAAAGGATTGCCTGCCCGTTCCCTGATTCGCGAGGCTGTATGGTCGACACAAGGAAACAACGCAGTTGAAGCTGAAGAGTCACATCAAAGCGACGAAAAGCCGCCTCTTAGCGATAAAAAAACATGGCAATGTAATGAGAAACCACTTCAAAGAGATAATGAATCACTTCAAGCGTATGGCGCTTATGACCAAACTGGCAGAATCTCCTGTTGGCGTCTTTTACTGGCAGGAACTTTTCTGCTGCTCGCAGTTGGCTGTCATCCGGTTGAGGGTTTCCTGCTGGCGCCGTATGCCTTAATATTTTTTCTGCAAATCAAGCAGCTTAAGAACAAGATAGACGTTTTGCCTGCACTGGTTTGCTTTATTGTACCCCTATTGATAGGCGGTTATCTGCTTGGTTCGTACAATCTGGCGCGGTTTAGTTCTGCGTTTGAATTTGGCGGCCAGTATCAACTTGCTTTGGCGGATATGCGCTCCACCGGCATTAAATGGGCAAGACTGATTCCAGGATTAGCTCAGCATTTGTTTATACCACCAGCAGTTAATGCTGAGTTTCCCTTCATCCATTTCCGCACAGGAACTGGATTATT
>CAYPHB010000006.1:1658-13890 GCA_964410445.1 uncultured Oscillospiraceae bacterium | reverse complement strand
GAATATCCCCAAATTGGGGATAATTGTTTCACTTTTTTCCTTTTGGCAGGCATTTTGACCACAATTATCTGCGGCTTGTTATTCATCCAGGGAGAGTCCGATAGCATTAGCAACTATATGCCGCAGTTCTATGAGAGGCTGCGTCGCATGATGGCTTTCTGGCTGCCTTAACTAAAAATCAGTCAAAGTAGTTTTTCATGTTTTCGATTTGGAAAGAACCTAACGGCAGGTTGGCTTCGCAACCTGTGGTAGCTGCCTTGTAAATTAAGAGCACAGCTTCCAGAGCATCGCGTCCTGATTTGCCATCGGCTAGCGGCGCTGCGCCGGCAGCAAGAGCTCGGCCAAAATCGCGATATAGTTCTGTATGAGGATGCGGCAAAGTGCGCAGGCTGTTTAATCCTCCGTCCCTCCAGCGGGCAGCCAGTAAACGACGGAGATAAGTAAACGTGTGGTTCTTGCCCGTACGATCGCGAATTTCCAGCTTTGCCTTACCCGCCAGGATACCGCCGCGAATTTCAGTCTTTTCTGTAAAGACCTGGAAGGAGGCTTCCTGACGCATTGGGTTAGTTACTGTAGTTCCTTCAAAGTTCAGATATGAGCCGTTTCCCAGCCTTAGTGCTGCCAGGCCAAAATCTTCAGCTTCCATGCGGTGCTGCAAACGGGCAATATCTGCCCTGGCTGATGCAATATTGCTGCCCATCAGAAAAGTCATTAAATCGAGTGCGTGGATGCTTTGATTCATTACCGCACCACCGTCCTGGGCATAAGTTCCGCGCCAGGCAGCCTGGTCGTAATAAGCCTGGTCATGCCCCCAGCGCACGGTGACATCGCCAAACAAAACCCGCCCGTGTTTGCCGGCACTGATTTCGGCGGCTAAGGTACTGACAAGCGGGAAATACCGATAAATATGGCCAACTGCGATCTGCAGCCGCTGTTTGGCAGCTGCTTGCAGTAAAGCGTCAGCTTCACTCAGCGAAAGAGTCAAAGGTTTTTCCATAATCAGGTGTGCCCCGGCCGCCAGAGCAGCCATGCCCAGGGCATAGTGGCTGCCACTTGGCGTGGTGATAGCGACAACTTGGGGTTTTTCCCGACTTAGCATTTCCTTGAAATCAGCGTAAATACGTATTGCAGCCTGCTGCTCGGATGAATATCCCATTGTATTTAAGAGCCTGATAACAGCTTCCTTATTATTGTCGACCAGCGCAGACAATTTGAAGTTTTGCGAAAATCGCTTAACTGCCTTCAAATGCTTAATAGCAACTTTACCGCACCCGATTAACGCGTATGTCATAGGTTCATTCCTGGCACCTTTTTCCTGATCCATTAGCTGAGCTCCTCCCGGTTATAACCCTGTTTCATAGTCTATCAGATTCCAGAATTTATTCTCGGATCAAGTGGTATATTTCTTGACTTTTAGTTGCTGTTGTTCAATGATTAAGTTTATAGCAAATTGACCAGGATATAACCAAAATGCGCTCATAAATATTATTATCAAGATTACTTTTTCAATCGAGCTCTTTGTGCAGGTTAATATCCTTGGCATTAAGTCAAAACAGGAGGAATTTTCATGATCAAAGTTGGTGTAGTAGGTTATGGCACAATCGGACAAAGGCTTGCTGACGGTGCGGCTCTGCAAGGCGACATGGAATTGGTGGGCGTTTGTGACGTAGCTCCAACCCTGGCGATTCGCGCACTCAAAGAAAAAGGCATGCCCTATAAACTTTATCTGGCAATCCCAGAGAACAAACCGCAATTCGACGAGTTGGGGATCGAGACCAGCGGTACTTTGGAGGAGCTTGTCGAAGCTTGTGACGTTATTCTAGACGCAACCAGCGCCGGTGTTGGCGCCAAAAACAAAGAAATCTACGCTCGTTACGGTAAAAAAGCTGTTTTCCAGGGCGGAGAAAAGAACGCTGTTGCCGATGTTTTTTTCCACGGCTATGCCAACTATGAAAAAGGCCTGGAAGCTGATTTCCTTAAGCTGACCAGCTGCAACACAACCGGGTTGATCCGCGCCGTTGACTGCCTCGACCGTGCTTACGGGATAGAGCGTGTGGCGATCACAATTATTCGCAGAGTAGCGGATCCGGGCGATTATCATCGTGGTCTGACCAATGCTTTGCAGTTAGAAAAAGCCCCCAGCCATCAGGCGCTTGATTTGATGACCATTATGCCCCACATTGAAGCTACAGGCATTCTGGTGCATACACCAATTACCCATGGTCATATTATTACCGTAATTTGTTCCGCTAAAGACGGTAAGAAGCTGACCAAGGATATGGCTCTTTCAGCATTTAAAGAACACGACCGTATCCGCATTGTTACTCTGGACGAAGGCTTCCTGGGCAATGCTTCTTTGTTCAAATATGCTCGTGATCTTGGTAATCCGCGCGGCGATATGTACGAAATCGCGCTTTGGGAAGACAGTATTGTTGAATCCGGCAATGACATTATGTTCGCGATAAATATTCCGCAGGAAGCGGTGACAATTCCAGAAACGATTGATGCTGTCCGTGCTTGCACTGGCATGCAGTCCACTCGTAATGAAGGTGTTGCCAAAACCAATGAATATCTGGGGCTGGGAAAATGGAAATAAAGATGCTGCCGCTGGAGCGCTTTGATTATCAGGGCAAGAATGTTTTACTGCGCCTCGACATCAATTCGCCGGTCGATCCGGTAACAAAACGGATCGTAAGCGACAATCGCATCAAAAAAAGCGTGCCAACAGTAAAATATCTGCTGGAACAGGGGGCAAAGCTCTCAATTATCGCCCATCAGGGCGATACGCTTGATTACCAAAACCTGATACCGCTGGCTGAGCACGCCGAAAGACTTTCACAGCTGCTTGGAGTTAAGGTTGCATACATTGATGATGTTTGCGGGCCTGCAGCACAAAATGCGATTAAGGCCTTACAACCTGGTGAAGCAGTATTATTGGGTAATCTGCGTTATTTAGCGGAAGAAGTTACTGCCTTTGAAAAAGACGTTAAGTTGACGCCGCCGGAAATGCTTTCCACCTGGCTGGTCAGAAGTTTGGCGCCCTTGCATGAAGTTTACGTAAACGATGCTTTTTCAGCTGCACATCGCAATCATCCCAGCATGGTTGCCTTTCAGGAATTACTGCCAACCGCCGGCGGACGTATTATGTATGACGAATACGCTGCCCTCTCCAGGGTAATGTCAGGTCCCGCCCGTCCTAGCGTCTTTTTCCTCGGCGGAGCCAAAATTTCGGATGCTTTCGGGATGATGGGCACAGTTCTGGCAAAGGGTACGGCTGATTACATTCTTACCGCAGGGGTAACCGGTATGATCATGTTAATGGCCTCTGGCCATGAGACAGGTGAACGTTTCGAGAATTTCCTCCGCGACAAAGATTTATTGGCATTTGTCGAACCTGCCCGTAAACTGCTGGCAGATTTTCCTGAAAAAATTCACTTTCCCTCAGATGTGGTTTGTGAAGTAGAAGGGGTAAAATCAGTCGCAACCGCCGCCGATTTGCCTGTTAAAGGCGCGCTTTATCCTGACATCGGACCTGAAACGATCAAGACGTATACGGAATACTTGCAAAAGGCCGGAACAATTTTCGTTAACGGGCCGGCAGGTGTCTACGAAAACCCCGATTTTGCCGAAGGAACGAAGGCAATTTGGCAAGCGATCGCTGAAGCACCCGGTTACTCTGTAATCGGCGGCGGCGATACGGTTTCAGCGGCTGGCCGTTTTATTGATTTAAAGAAAATCAGCTATGTTTGCACAGCTGGAGGCGCTATGGTTAATTTTCTCTCAGGAAAAAAGCTGGCGCTGATCCAGGCCATGGAAAAAGCCTACGAGCGCGACCGTTTGTAGATTAAATCGGCTAGGCCTTAGTTTTATCTTTAGTCCATACTTGCCTGCAGCTATAACGTTGCAGGCAAGTTTTCGTTAGGCAGCAATTACTTTGTATGCAGCTGTAGTCAACTGCGGTTTTAGTACAGTAACTTGATGTTGTTGTTTTTGAAGAATTCCACTAGTTCTTGCGGCGGCCGGGTATCAGTTATGTAAGCATAAAGATTGGCCAGACTGCTGAAGCAAACCGCAGCTGTAACGTCCAGTTTACTGTGATCAGCCATCAGAATTACTTTTTGGGCAATCTTTACAACTGCTTTTTTAATTTGCGCTTCATGAAAAGAGTTATTGGTGGCGCCCTGCTCAATGCTAACGCCAGTCGCGCCCATGAATGCTTTGCTGATCCGGATATCTTTCAGATTATCAACCGCGCCCATGCTCACAAATGACTTGGTTTTGTGGTTGTATAATCCGCCAGTCGAGAACAGGCTGATTTCCGGATGATGCTGCATTTCGTTATAAACCAAAAAACTATTGCTGACAATTGTCAGGTTTTTATATTGTTTTAAGTGGGGCAGCATATGTAAAGTGGTTGTACCTGAATCAAGATAAATAGTATCATTGTCTTCAACCAGAGAAGCCGCCAGTGATCCAATATGATCCTTTTCCGGTAAAGCTTTGTGGCTGCGGTCATGAACGGGCACAACAGCATCGTCGGGGTTATATAATACTCCTCCGTATACCTTAGTGACACGGCCATTAACCTGGAGCACCTTGATATCGCGGCGGATAGTGTTCAGCGAAACATTGAAGTAATCACAAAGTTCAGGCAGAGTAGCCGACTCCTTGCGTTGTAAATATGTTTCCAGTTCGCGGATTCTGTCGACTCGCATTTTGCCTCCTGTGGGTTGAATATTTCGATATATCTTCCATGAGAGCTTCCGGATTATCATACTTGAGTAATAGGTTGGGAAGCTAACAGCTGCAGTCGCCGGAGCTTATTTGCCAGAATAGTAATATGGCAAAAAAATGCTCAGATGCCATTCAATATAGCATAAATATGTCCAGAAAAGGACCAAAATCTGCTCGCAGCTGCAAGCTTTAATCATGCTGCGAAACCTGCTAAACTAATGTAACTGTCTTGTTTATAGAAGGGGTCGATATGAAACAGCCTGAAGTTGAAATTATCTGGAATCGCGCCGTCACTCATTTAGAAAATGAGATGTCAGAAATAAGCCTTAACACCTGGATTAAACCGATGAAGCCTGTGTCTGCAGAAGGCGGCGTTTTCCTGCTGGCTGTACCGAATGATTTTCATAAAACGTTTGTAGAGCAATACATTCCTTTGATTCGCAACACGCTTAAAGTCAGCAGCACGGTCGATTATGATGTTCAAATCGTAATCGAAAGTACCGATTTTGCCGAAGCCAATTCCGCAGAGCTGATGCCACAACTCGAACTTAGTTCAAACAACCCCGAAACACATAGCAAAAGCCGTTTGAATCCGCAATATACTTTTGAGTCGTTCGTTGTCGGAAGTGCAAACCGCTTTGCTCACGCAGCCTGTGTTGCAGTAGCAGAAAAGCAAGGCGGCAGGAATTTTAATCCGCTGTTTCTTTATGGCGGTTCTGGTCTGGGAAAAACCCATTTGATGCACGCAATTGGCAATTATGTACACGAACGACAAACGAATAAAAAGATCATCTATGTGCAAACCGAGCAGTTTGTAAATGAATTTATTTATACAATTAAAGAAAATAAATATGACGATTTCCGCCAGAAATACCGCAATGCCGATTTGCTTCTGATTGACGATATCCAGTTTATTGAAAACAAAGAGCAAATGCAGATTGAATTCTTCCATACATTCAACACTCTGTATGAATCCGGCAAAAATATAGTGATGACCTGCGACAAACCACCGCAAAGTCTGGCTTCACTAGAAGAACGTTTGCGCACCCGTTTCGCGAGCGGATTGACTGTAGATATCCAGCCGCCGGATTACGAAACCCGTGTAGCTATTTTGCGTCGCAGAGCCCAGGCAAACCGGGTAAATGTGCCAGATGATGTTTATGATTACATAGCCAGTAATGTTGCTTCCAGTATTCGTGAGCTGGAAGGCGCATTTAATACCGTGCTTTGTTATTCACTTCTGGCCGGGAGCATAACTTTAGACGTCGCACGGGAAGCTTTAAAAGACATCATTGCGCCAATGAATATGCGTAAACTTGACAGCGACACAATAATGGATGTTGTTTCACGTTTTTATCACATTACGGTCGAAGATATGAAGTCAAACCGCCGCAATAAAGAGATTTCCAATCCACGTCAAATCGCGATGTATTTATGCAGAAATCTACTTAATATGACTTTGCCTCACATTGGGCAGGAATTCGGTAATCGTGACCATACAACAGTTATGCATGCCTGTAACAAAATAACCAACGATTTGCCTAAATCTGATGCCCTGAGCCGCGATATTAATGAGATTAAGAAACGGCTGGTAAGTTAACGAAAATGGTAAGTTATACCCATTTTTCCACAATTAATGTGGATATGTGTATAAAAACGTGTGAATTGGTTTGTGGAAAAAAACAGTGTGGAAAAGGGTCCCCATTTTTTACTTCTTTCCCACAGGGTTATCAACACGACAAAAAGTGACGAAAACTCTTGATTGTCTGGCTTTGAGAGGTTTTCCCCATGATTCACACTCCATAAGAAGAAATAGTGATAAAATTATTCATAGAGAGTAACAGTGCCCCGCTGATTCCAGTTGGCCCGTTTTAATAAAACAAGATGCGTAAATCAAGGAGGATCATTCATGAAATTCATTTGCTCCCGCGAACGTCTGATGGAAGCTGTTTCTATTGTTCAAAAGGCAGTCGCCACCAGGTCTACCCTGCCTATCCTTGATGGCATTTTGATTGAATCGACGGCTGGTTCAGGTCTTAAGCTAATTGGCTACGATCTGGAGACGGGAATTGAATGCATGGTTGAAGCCGATGTGCCTGAATCCGGTAGTGTAGTAATTAATGCCCGGATGTTCGGTGACATTGTGAGAAAGCTTCCCGATGACATCGTATCGATCGAAAGTACAGCTAATTTCAGTATTACTATTGACAGCGGCAGCAGTCATTTTTCAATTAAGGGAATCCGCTCGGATGATTTTCCCAAAATCCCCACAGTTGAAGAAGGCGCCCAGCTGCGTATTAAGCAGAACGTAATGCGTGATCTAATTCGTCAGACAATTTTCGCGGTGAGCAGTGATGAAAGCAGACCTGTTCTTAATGGCTGCTGCCTGGTAAGTGACGGGAAAAGACTGGAAATGGTGGCGATTGACGGTTTTCGTCTGGCACTGAGGCGTCATGTCAGCGAAGAGCCATTGCCGGAGATGCGCTACATTATTCCCGGCAAAGCACTTAATGAAGTAGCGCGCATTCTTCAGCCCAGCGAGACAACGGTTGACATTTCGCAATCTCAAAATCACATTTTGTTTGATACCGGCCGGGTTAAACTGGTTTCTCGTCTGATCCAAGGCGACTACATGAATTACAACTCGATTATTCCCCAGTCAGCGGAAACAACAATTCAAATTAGTCCTCAGTCAATCCTGGCTGCAATTGAGCGCGCGGCTCTGATCATTTCTACAGAGGAGCGCCGTTATCCGGTCCGACTTTCGACGCCGGATGTTGATACGCTGCTGGTCAGTGCTAATACCGATATCGGGACATTACGCGAAGAAGTGCCGATTTCCATGTCGGGAAATAAGATAGATATTGATTTTAATCCGCGTTATTTTCTAGATGCCCTCAAGGTTATTGATGATGATGAGGTTGCAATTGCCTTTAACGGTCCGATGGGCCCCAGCGTGATTAAGCCGGCGGATAGCGATGACTTCGCTTATTTAGTACTGCCGTTGCGACGCTGACCACGTTTCAATGCAAGTAAATTCCGTCGAGCTGACAACATTTCGAAATTATGAATCACTCAAGGTAGATATTGCCTCGGGAATCAATGTTTTCTACGGGCTGAATGCCCAGGGAAAGACAAACATTCTCGAGGCTGTCTATGTTTGTGCCTGCGCCCGCTCACACCGTACATCCCGTGACGTTGACATGATCCAAAATGGCAGTAATGAATACGGAATTAAAATTACATTCACTAATAATTCAGATTTCGAAGAATCGATCGAGATCCGTTACCTTGATTCAGATCCCAAGGATCCGCGTCGTAGCCGTCCTCAAAGGCTTGTATATCATAATGGTATGCGCCTTGAACGGATCAGTGAACTGATGGGTCTTTTTCATGCTGTTATCTTCGCACCTGAAGACTTGATGTTGATCAAAGAAGGCCCTGCAACACGTCGGCGATATCTGGATTTATTGCTTTCTCAGGTGCGACCGACCTATTTTCAGGAATTACAGCTGTTCAACCGCTTGTTGAGCCAGCGCAACCGCTTACTGAAAAACCTGCGTCAGAAAATTTTTCTGCGAGCTGATAAAAAGCTGCAACCTGAGGAGCTGATGCAATTGGAAACATGGGACCATGCGCTTTCAGGAAGTATGAGCCGCTTGATCCGACGCAGGCAGGAATACACTGCCCGGATTTCAGAAATCGCCGCCAAGGCCCACCAGAGCATTTCCTCGGGGCAGGAGTCTTTAGGTATACGTTATCGAACAATAACAGGCCTGAGGCCAGAAATGGACGACCAGGAGACTCAGCAGCTAATTGCGGAGAAGCTTCGGGCAACTATGGCGGATGACATCGAAAAAGGTGTTACCGGCATAGGCCCGCATCGTGATGATCTGGAAATCAGCCTCAACGGTGAAAGTCTAAAGCCGTATGCATCACAAGGGCAGCAGAGGTCAGCTGTTTTGTCGATGAAACTTGCCGAGTTGGAAATAATCCGTCTGGACACAGGCGAGCTGCCGGTATTGCTGTTGGACGATGTAATGTCGGAGCTGGACATTATCCGGCGGCATAGCTTGCTGGCGGGCATAGAGCAGGCACAAGTGCTATTGACATGTACAGACAAAGCCCAGGTAAACCGCCAACTCGAAGGTGCTGCTTCTGATAAATTTTCCTATTATGAGGTTAGTAAAGGCACTGTTATTAAAGAAGAACCTGAAGCGCTCGAAAAGATAACATGATTGACGTGAAACCGCCTAAAGTCAAGGCTTTTACTGGATTTAAACACTGAAATATGTTATAATTTATAAGGTAATGTAATCAGATTTGTTTGGAGCATGTTTGCTTGGATTATGGTTTGCTGATCGGCTCCAAATAGCTTCCAACTCGTAGTTAACGAAAATTTTGGCGAGAGGAAAGCAGCATATAATGTACGTTCATATTGGCGGGGATTACACAATTTCGCATCGGCTTATTCTGGGTATTTTTGATCTTGATCAAACAACAGAAAATTCAGAAGATACGGTTAATTATCTTAATGCAGCCGAGAAGCACGATCTGATTGAAGTTGTATCTCCCGAACTGCCGCGATCCTTTATAGTGACACTCGAGCGGGTATATGTTTCGCCCGTTTCTGTTGCGACGCTGCGTAAACGTCTAAAAGCAAAAAACAACGAATTATATAATCATTTATGATTTATTGCCAAAGATGATTTAATTGGCAGATACACCCGCGAGGCAAATCGTAATAATTTGCAAGCCACATGAAAGGTTGAATAATGACAAATAACAATAATGAGCTCAGCGAAAATAATATTTTCGAGGCAAATGACGACGAGCTGATCAATTTGGCGGCAAATCCTCATGCGCTGGTTGATGATGATTTCCATGAAAATGAAGAGGATTATCACCTGGATGGCGATTACGACTCTTTTGATACAACGAACAGTTCTGCTTATGATGAAGGCGATATTCAGGTACTTGAAGGCCTGGAGGCTGTCCGTAAACGCCCCGGCATGTATATTGGTGATACCAGCACACGTGGCTTGCACCATCTGATATACGAAATAGTCGCGAACTCTGTGGATGAGGCACTGGCAGGCCGTTGTGACACCATCTGGATTACTTTAAATCCCGATAATTCTGTTACTGTAATTGACAACGGCAGCGGAATTCCGGTTGGGATACATGCCAAAACAGGTATACCTTCTGTGGAGGTTGTCCATACTATTCTCCATGCTGGAGGAAAGTTTGGCGGCGGAGCATATAGCGTCTCTGGTGGACTTCATGGAGTTGGCGCTTCTGTTGTTAACGGACTGTCTGAATGGATGGAAGTACAGGTTAAGCGCGAAGGGCATATCTATTGTATCCGGTTTGAAGAAGGCATCACTGTTGATCCCTTAAAAGTTACAGGTGATTCAGACGAGACTGGTACAAAGACTCACTTTAAGCCAGATTCCACGATTTTCGGTGATTACGAGTTTGATTTCAATATGATGCTTACCCGTTACCGGGAAATGGCGTTTTTGAACAGTGAAATCACAATTATTTTACGTGATGAGCGTAAAACTGTGCCTGTTGAAAAGATTTTGCACTATGATGGCGGCATTATCTCCTTTGTTGAGTATCTAAATAAGCATCGTGAAGCATTGCATAAGCCGCCGATCTACATTGCAACGAAGAGTGGAGATACCTTTGTTGAGGTAGCAATTCAATATAACGATAGTTATGCTGAAAACGTCTATTCCTATGCAAACAATATCGCGACCATTGAAGGCGGCACTCACTTAACAGCATTTAAATCAGCCTTAACCAAGGTAGTAAATGATTACGCCCGTAAATACGGCATGCTGAAGGCCAGCGATAAGAATCTGCAAGGTGAGGATGTTCGTGAAGGTATTGGCGCTATAATCAGTGTTAAGCTGCCTGAGCCGCAGTTTGAAGGACAAACCAAGACAAAGCTGGGCAATGCTGAAATCAGGACATTGGTAGAAGGTATTATTAATGAAAAACTGAGCGCTTATCTAGAGGAAAATCCTTCAATTGCGCGAATTGTCATTGATAAGTGCCTGTCAGCATCACGTGCTCGTGACGCGGCTCGTAAGGCCCGCGAATTAACACGCCGCAAGAACGTACTGGAATCAAATGCTTTGCCTGGCAAGCTTGCAGACTGCCAGGAAAAGGATCCGCGTTTCTGTGAACTCTTTATCGTTGAGGGTGACTCTGCCGGTGGTTCGGCAAAAGGTGGACGTGAGCGCAAATACCAGGCGATACTGCCTTTGTGGGGTAAGATGCTGAACGTTGAAAAAGCCAGGATTGACCGGGTTTACGACAACGAGAAGCTGCAGCCCATTGTATTGGCGCTGGGCGCTGGAATTGGTTCAGATTTCGATCTGGAAAAGCTGCGCTATCACAAGATTATATTAATGGCAGATGCTGACGTTGATGGCTCTCATATACGCACGTTGCTGCTGACCTTCTTTTTCCGTCACATGCGGCCTTTGGTTGAAGAAGGCCACATTTACATAGCTTGTCCGCCTCTATATAAGGTTTATGAGGGAAATACTTCACACTACGCATACACAGAAGAGGAAGTTGATGAGATTAAAGAAAAAACCGGCTGGAAGAATCCAAAGCTTCAACGTTATAAAGGCTTAGGCGAAATGAGCTCTGAACAGCTATGGGAAACAACAATGAATCCTGAAACCCGAAAACTCAAACAGGTTGAGCTTTGTGACCTTCAGGAAGCAGATGAAGTGTTCACCCTGCTAATGGGCGACAAGGTTGAACCCCGCCGCGAATTTATTACAACAAACGCGAAATATGCCACAATGGATATCTAAAAGTAGCCAGAAGTAAATTGAAACTATATAAATATTGCTCATAATATAAACAATATGAACGATGAACATATAACAAATAATTGATTAATAATCGCGAAAAGCACTGGCACTACTACGTTAACAGCGAATGTTTCACATGAAACATTCGCTGTTCTTCTTTGCTGGCTTAATTATGCGTTTGAAGGTATCATTGGTTGACATGTTATAATTATTTCATGACAAACAAGTATGATAAGCCTCAAATAGAAAACCTACATAAAAAGCTTTGCTTAGAGATAATTATTCATTGTCCCCGCTTCGAATATTGTGCTCTGTTCATACCAAAAGACCATCAGGCTAACAGATCTAGGATAAATTGTTTCATGTGAAACAATTTATCTGCATTTAATCTCTGCGCATTTGTGATTACTTGCCCTAGTTAGTCAGATTTCGGCTTGTTTTGACTGGTATTCAAATGATTTATCTGTATTCGTATGATAGAATTGTTGATAGCGTATGAAGGAGCAAAGAGGTATGGGGCATGTACTGGCTATTGTAAATCAGAAAGGCGGAGTCGGGAAAACAACGACTACTGTCAATCTAGCTGCATTTCTTGCAGCTCAGAGAAAAAAAGTACTTGTTATAGATACTTCTTTTTATTTATCATTCTAACATATTAT
>CAYPHB010000006.1:0-1648 GCA_964410445.1 uncultured Oscillospiraceae bacterium | reverse complement strand
AAAAGTACTTCTTATAGACATAGATCCACAAGGAAATGCAACAACAGGTTGTGGCCTCGATAAAAAGAAGCTTGAAAATACAATCTATGACGTTTTGATCAATAATTTATTGCTTGAATCCGTAGTTGCAGATACGGGAAGGGATAATTTTTTCATTTGTCCTGCCAATATCGACTTGGCCGGAGCAGAAATTGAGATGGTCGCGTTATCAAATCGTGAATACTTGTTAAAACAAGCTCTTACGACGCAACGAGAGTTATATGATTTCATTCTAATGGATTGTCCGCCTTCACTTGGTCTCTTGACACTCAATGCATTAACGGCATGCGATGGTGTTTTAGTTCCAATCCAGGGTGAATACTATGCTTTGGAAGGCGTTACGCAATTGATGGAAACTATTAGCATAGTAAAACGCAGCTTAAATCCAACTTTGGTTATATTTGGCGTTGTAGTAACAATGTTTGACTCACGCACACAATTGTCGCATCAAGTCGCACATGATGTCCGCAGGTATTTTGGAGACAAGGTTTTTAGGACTATTATCCCTAGAAATGTGCGTTTGAGCGAAGCTCCGAGCTATGGCAAATCAATACTTGAGTATGACCCGCGTTCAAAAGGGGCTGAAAGCTATGATTCTTTAGCAAAAGAAGTCGTAAGAAGAGCAAGAGGAGACTGGCACTAATGGCAAGTTCAACTAACAGAGGACTCGGTAAAGGTTTAGGAGCGCTCCTGTCGCAAGCTGATCAACTATCTGAAGATGTCCAATCAGCAGTTGTTGAGCTAAAAATTACGGATATTAGCCCGAATTCGGATCAACCACGCAAATTTTTTGATCAGCAAAAGCTTGAAGAACTAGCGGCCTCTATTCGCGAGAATGGAATTATTCAACCAATTATCGTTTGTAAGGGGCAAAGCGGATATCGAATTGTAGCCGGTGAACGCCGTTGGCGCGCTTCGCGTCTGGCAGGCCTTAAAGTAATACCAGCAATTATTCGCGAACTAACAGAATTACAAGTATTGCAACATGCCCTTATCGAAAACATTCAAAGACAGGATCTTAACCCATTAGAAGAAGCTCACGCCTTGGAAAGACTAATTCGCGAGCATAATTTGACCCAAGAGAAGCTTTCGACAGTGGTAGGCCGCAGCCGGCCAGCTATCGCCAATACTTTGCGTTTACTTAACCTTTCTGAGCCAGTCAGGCAAATGCTGATAAGTGAAGCTATAACAGCTGGACATGCGCGGGCTTTGTTAGCTATTCCGGACCCTATTGAACAAAAAAAACTGGCAGATCATGTAACTGAAAAGGGTCTTAGCGTAAGAGAGACCGAGAAATTAGTTAAAAGATGGCAAAAACCAAGACCTCTGCCAGTAAAGCAGGACGATGCTTATCTTTTAAGCATCAGGCAGGTTGAGGATAGACTTAAAAGTTCGCTTGGTACAAAAGTAAAGTTGCGTGATCGGCAAGGCCGTGGCTCCATCGTCATTGATTATTATTCAAATGATGATTTAAGCAGGTTGCTAGACAGGATGGGTGTCGAGGAAGACTAACAATTAAGCTCCTCGAGATGCATAATTCATTCAGATGATAAGTTGCTTTTACCGCCTCATAATGTCCGTAGATAGCCGAACTATAATGACACAAAGC
>CAYPHB010000005.1:0-29028 GCA_964410445.1 uncultured Oscillospiraceae bacterium | reverse complement strand
CGGAAGCCCTCATAAGCGCCCTCGTCGAAATCAAGCTCAACCATACGGCGAAAATCAGCAAGGAAGGGATGAATTGGGGCACAGCGCGCAATCCTGGGGTTCAAGGCGGCTGTAACCAAAGCCAGCGCACCGCCCTGAGAATTGCCACTGGTTCCGATTCTGTCCGAGTCCACCCCTGGCAGTGACATAAGTATGCGCGTTGCCTGGACAGCGTCGAGATAAACGGAACGATAAAACAATTTGTCAGGATCCGGATCAGCAACACCACGGACTATATGGCCAAACAGCGTTGGCCCGGCAGCGTTCGCCGGATCCGTTGAAAGACCGCCCTGGCCGCGTACATCGAGCGAAAGTACAACTCTGCCGGCGTAAGCATGAGGCAATAGATCAAACCAATCACCACTGTGGTGGGTATAGCCATGAAACAACGCCACACCAGGCATACCGCGCGCTTTTACGTCTGTTTCACCAGCAGCAGCAGCAGCGGCATCATTAGCAACAACGGCGTTGTCGCCTGCGTTAGCGGCAGGGCGCACAAGCTTGCAATGAAGCCGGGCTCCGCCGACGCCTGTAAACCAAAGGTGTTGGCAGCTTAGCCCCGGTGCTGTGAAATCTGCCGGTTCCAGCTGGTATGTTTCGGCTGCTGGCAAAGCGTCCAGTTCCGCTAATGCCCGGTCCCAGTAGGCATCAAAATCTGCAGGCAGCGGACTGCTGCCGCGATATTCCCGTAATTCGGCCAGACTCATTTCAAATGCAGGCAAATCTTGTACCTCCTGATTTATCGTTCTGCTTCATAAGCTTCTCGGATTAAGCGGCCAATTCCTTTCATGGCTGAATTATCAACCGCTTCAAATTTGAACTGCGGGAAGACCTGTTTTTTGTAATCAAACAAGGCACCGGAACCACCGCCGGTATAGTAAATAGTGTCAGCCAGTTTGCCAGCGAAGCGCTTGAAATCGGCCATGCCATCCTCCAGCTGGCCAATCATGCCTTTAACCAGGCCGACCAGCATATCGTCGCGTGAAGTGGCAAGTGTTAGGCCTGTTACCACTGCAGCCTTATTTATCACACTGCAGCGGTCGCCTGCCAAATATGGTGTCATCAGCACTTCGGTATCCAGTTTACCCAACAGGCTAGGCAGATATTCGTTAAAGAATTCCGACTTGCTCATTTCGCGGCAGAAATTATTATAAAACCAGTTAAGGCTTTCGCCGCCCGCCCCGATCAGATTCATTACGATCCAATGGCCTTTATTGCAGGCAGGCCGCAGCAAGTAACGTCCTGTGGCATGCGGTTTATCGGTACACATGGCCATAACTTCAACAGTGCCGGTTGAATTAAGCAATGTTCCATTGGTATCGCAGCCGGCTCCATATACAGAACAGGCTGTATCGCCGCCACCGGCAATAACCATAATACCTTCCGGCAACCCGGTAACTTTTGCGGCCTCCGGGGTAATGCGCCCGGCTTCTTCATAGCACATTTTAATTTCCGGCAGAATGTCGCGGCGGATGTCGAAAGTCGCGCAGATTTCCTCACTCCAGCCGGTCATGCCGACTGTATCATACAGGCCGTTAAACCCGGCGTTAGTGGGATCAATTACGAAGTTGCCAGTAAGGCGGGCGATAAAATAACTGGTAGTGTGACCAAACTTGTAGGCCTTATTGAATATATCCGGTTTGTTTTCGCGCATCCACATCAGGCTGGTTATCGACATGCCTCCGGGGCAGGGTACGTTACCGGCTATAGATATGAAGCGTTTCTCGCCAAATTTCTCGGCAATTTCCAAGCCTTGTTTTTCGCTGCGCCGATCTAAATGAATAATGCCGTTATCGAGCGAATTACCCTTCTCATCCATCAGGATAAGATCGGGGCAAAGCCCGGAGAAGCCCATGGCCTTTACATTAGGCAGGTATTCGTGCAAACCCTCGAGCGAGCGCAAGAACGAGGCGAAGAGCTCGTTGGGGTCAATCTCAACCGCGAGCCCGTCGGTAATATAGCTGTGAGGTGATCTGGTTTCAGCGATCAGGTTCAGATCAAGGTCAAACAGACCTGTTTTAACTGAAGACGTGCCGCAGTCGATGCCAAGAATGTATTGTGGATCATTCATGCCCTTTCCTCCTTGAGCTGGTAGTTCAGCGGTTTGCTAGTTCGCGGCGGTTGAACACAAACTCAGGTTCACGCCCTTCGATTGCCTGGATAATGCCTTCGGCGGCAGCGGTTGCGACTCTGACAACACATTCCTGAGTTAAAGCGGCGCTGTGAGGAGTCATAATTAGATTCCTGGCTTGCATTAAAGGACTGTTAAGCGGGACGGGTTCTTGCGTAAAAACATCGAGCCCGGCGCCGGCAATCTGTCCTGCGTTTAGAGCCTGTGCCAATGCGGCTTCCTCAACAATGCCGCCGCGTGACGTATTAATTAAGATAGCGCTGCTTTTGAAGTGAGCCAGGGAATCTGCGTTGATCAGGTTTCGGGTTTCCGCTGTAAGTGGTAAATGAATAGAAACGAAATCGGACCTGCGATAAATTTCCTCAAGCTGAGTTACCAGCTCAATTCCCTCCGGCGCTGCTTTTAAGTAAGGATCATACCCCATGACATTCATATTAAAGCCATTGCGGCATTTTTGCGCCACCATTCGGCCGATGCCGCCGCAACCGATCAAACCAAGTGTTTTGCCATCAACATCAATCGGCAGATTAAGCCGTCGGGCTTTGAAGTTATCAGCACGGATGCTGCTATCCAGGAAGAATAGCTGTTTGGCCAAAGCCAGCATTAGTGTCACCGCATGTTCGGCCACGGATACCGCATTGGCATGCGGCGTATTCAGCACCATTATTCCCCGGTTGGTGGCAGCGGCAATATCGACATTGTCGACACCTACGCCCGTGCGGGAAATAACTTTCAGATCAGGTGAAATGTCCATCAGCTCAGCAGTAAATTTTACCCAGGTACCCAGAAATACGGCGTAAGCTCCCTTAAGCTTTTCCTTGAGATCCTCAACGCTGCCTTCATCAACCTGAGCAATTTCGGCTTTTTCTGCCAGCATCGCAACTACATGTGGATTGGTTTTTTGGGCGATCACTACTTTTTTCACAAAAATTCTCCTTAACCAACCTGATTTGCCTTTATCTTTTTATGATCGTTATATGCCGTTTTTTGGCTATAAAAAAGCAGCCTTGCCTGTTGAATCCTCTTGCATTCAGCATAGACAAGGCCACTTTGAGTGTCAAGCGCCTTATACTTGTATTAACTTGTATAGCCGTGCTGACTTGGAGATCAACATAGATTGTGCTTGGAGGTCAACACAGGTTGTGCTTCGAGCCAACACAGGTTGGGCCGGAGCTCAGCGCATCAGTTTTTCGAGAATGTTGTCGATTTCTGTCAACTTCTCGCGCTGATTAGCAGGATCTCCACTTTCATAGGCTTCCATTACACAATGTTCAATGTGGCTGTGAATTATACTGCGGTTCACTTTTTTAAGGATTGCCTGCGTTGCTAACAACTGGTTGGAAATATCGATGCAATACCGATCATCCTCCACCATTTTCAAAATCCCGTCAAGCTGACCGCGCGCTGTTTTCAGCAGCCGTGTTATTTGTTTGTTATCGGCTTTCATTGTTTCACCTGCCTATTTGTTGAACAAACTCTTTTTCTCACGAATGGACACCGGCTCATACCCGGCTTCACGCACAGCAGCCAGCAGAACATCGTCGGCCAGATCCTCAGCCAGTGTGACTACGGCGCTGCTGTTCTGCAAATTGACTTCTGCTTTCACACCCGGCAGGGCGTTCAGGGCTTTTTCAACTCTGGCCTGGCAATGCGCGCAGGTCATGCCTTCGATTTTAATTTCTTTTTTCATGGTATGTGTCTCCTTGTTTTCTGCTTTTCGGTAAAACTGATTATTATTGTTTCCAGGTACGGTTTGAGGGTTTGAAGCGGCGCAGGCGCAGGGCGTTTGTCACCACGCTGACTGAGCTTAGGCTCATAGCCGCAGCAGCAAACATCGGGCTTAAACGCCAGTTGAGCAGGGAGTAAAATACCCCCGCGGCTAATGGAATTCCAGCAATGTTGTAGGCAAAGGCCCAAAATAAGTTTTGTTTAATATTTCGGATTACAGCTTTACTGAGTTCAACCGCTGTAACAGCGTCTTGCAAATCACTGCGCATCAGCACAATATCAGCTGATTCAATGGCGATATCGGTACCGGCGCCGATCGCGATGCCCACATCTGCCCTGGCAAGGGCCGGCGCGTCATTAATCCCGTCACCGATCATCGCCACTTTTTGACCGCTCTCCTGAATCCGGCGAATTTCAGCTTCTTTGTCCTGTGGCATTACTTCGGCTACCACCCGGTCAATTTCGAGCTGGCGACGAATGGCTTCTGCCGTCCGTTGATTGTCGCCAGTGAGCATTACTACATCAATGCCCAGCTTTTTAAACTGCCTGATTGCGTCGCGGCTGGTTGGTTTGATCACATCTGCTACAGCGATAACGCCGAGTGCACTGCCGGAATCCGCAAAGTAAAGCGGGGTTTTACCGTCCGCCGAGAAAGCATCGCCCAGGTTCTGCAAAGCGGAAATTTCAATATCCTGCTCCTGCATGAAAGCCGGGTTACCAGCCAAGAGGATTCTGCCTTCAATTTCAGCGCCGATGCCGCGACCGGGCACAGCTTCGAATTCATCAGTTGGCAGCAGAGCCAGACCAGCTTGTTCAGCGCGGCTGATAATTGCGTCCGCCAGCGGGTGTTCGGAAGGTCTTTCAATTGAAGCGGCAAGCTGTAATAAAACCTGCGGATCCACGCCTTCTGCCGGTACAATGTCTGTCACCTGCGGTTTGCCTTCGGTGATAGTGCCGGTTTTATCCAGTACTACTGTGTTGATCGTATGAGCAATTTCCAGAGCTTCAGCTGATTTGATCAGGATACCGTGGGTTGCGCCTTTACCGGTGCCAACCATGATCGCAACAGGCGTTGCCAGGCCAAGTGCACAGGGGCAGGAAATAACCAGCACGGAAATGCCGATTGAAAGCGCAAATTCAAAACCGTAACCGAGCAGCAGCCAGACCACAGTTGCGACTACCGCAATCGTGATTACTACAGGAACAAAGATACCGCTGATCCTGTCCGCAAGTTTAGAAATTGGCGCTTTAGAAGAAGCTGCTTCTTCAACCAACTGAATAATTTGCGCCAGTGTTGTATCGCCGCCAACTTTTTCAGCCTGGAAGACAAAAAAGCCGGACTTGTTAATGGTTGCCGCTGAAACCTTATCGCCAACCTGCTTTTCAACCGGGATACTTTCACCAGTGAGTGCCGCCTGGTCGATAGATGTACGCCCCTCAATAATAACACCGTCAACCGGGATACTTTGGCCCGGGCGGACAACAATCAGATCACCCACAACAACCTCTTCGATCGGCACTTCGATTTCCTGGTCGTCGCGCCGGACAACAGCGGTTTTGGGGGCAAGGTTGATCAGTTGGTTTATCGCATCGGAGGTTTTGCTTTTTGAACGGGTTTCCAGATATTTGCCCAGTGTGATTAAAGCCAGGATCATGGCCGCCGATTCAAAATAAAGCTCGTTCATATAGTGATGGACGACTTCCATCTCACCTTGGCTCATGGCATGATTGATGCGGAAAATTGCAAAGATTCCGTAAAGCATTGCAGCAGCCGAACCAATGGCAATCAGCGAATCCATATTGGGATTGCGTCGCCATAAAGTCTTGAAACCGACCTGGTAATACTTATAGTTAACAATAACTATCGGCAGAGTCAGCAGAAACTGCATAAAAGCGAAATTAGGCGCGCCCGCAACACCATGCAGCCAGGCAGGTAAAGGGAAACCGATCATATGCCCCATTGCCAGATACAATAACGGTACCAGAAACACAAAAGACACAATCAGACGGGTGCGCATTGTGTGCAGATCTTCAGCAAAAACGTCACGGCGCTGGGTTGTTGCCTGCTTACTGTCAGCAGCTGTTCCTGCGCTTGTCGTCGCAGTGCTTGTCGGTGACGCGCTGTAGCCTGCAGCCGCTACCGCTTTACTGATCGAATTAATGTCAACAGCAGAATCATCGAACTCAACTATCATATTATTGCTAAGCAGATTTACGTTAACAGTATTGACACCGGGCAGTTTAGCCACAGCCTTTTCTACTGCGGCTGAGCAAGCCGAGCAGGTCATGCCCTTTATATCAAATTTTTCCTTCATAAAATCAACTCCTCACCATACCCCGGTGGGGTATGCAAGAATAATTATGCAACGTCTCACTGTTATTGTCAACAATAAACGCAACAAAATACTATTTTACGGCTTTGCGGTTTTGCGGTTTTACAGTTTTACCACTTTGCGGTTTTACGGTTTTACCATTTTGATATGGCTGCCGCTGGTGCTGCCATATACAACCAGCTTATGCTCGATTCGCTCCTTAAGCTCTGCCACATGTGAAATGATTCCGACCAGTCTGTCGCCAGTTGCAAGGCTGCTAAGAATATTGATTGCCTGTTCCAACGATTCATTGTCGAGGGCGCCGAACCCTTCGTCAATGAACAAGGTGTCGATTGCCGCGCCTCCGGCAGATTGTTGAACAATATCTGATAGCCCGAGCGCCAGCGCCAGCGATGCCTTAAACGATTCACCGCCTGATAACGAGCGGACAGCACGGCGCACACCTGTGTACTGATCCATTACTTCGAGATCCAGGCCTGACTGGGAACGCAGGTCCTTGGCCGTTTCCTGCCGCAGCAGAGTATAACGATTGTCGGTCATCAGTGCCAGACGCTTATTGGCTTCCACCAGAACCTGATCAAAGTAGGCCGCCTGGACGTATTGTTCAAAAGCAATTTTCTGCTTGCTGTTCAGTTCGCCGTTTGCCGTTTTAGCCAGACCGCTGATCAGAGAAAGTTTTTCCTGATAATGCCAGCGCTCGTTTTCACTGTGCTGTAACCCTGCGGCGACCCGCTGGTTATTGTCGAGACGGGCAAAAATTATTTTTTCCAGCTTTTCTTGTTCATTCTTCAGATCTTCTGCCTCTTTTAGTTTTTCCTTAAGGCTGGAGATATCGACAAACTTGCGTTCGCGTGTGGCTTCTGCCAAACGGTCGATTTGATCCGCAATCCGTTGACGTTCTTTTTCATATTCACTCAGGGATTGCCGCCCGGCTTTCAGTTCCGGCTCGGTAATCAAGGCTTGCTGATAGTCTGCTTCAGAAGCGAATCCCAAGGCTGCCATTGCGGCTGTGAAAGCTTCCCTGGCCTCAGCCGCCCTTTTTTTGACGGCAGGCAACCGCTCTTCTTCCGCTAGTAACAGAGTCTGTTGCTCATTCAGAGCACTCTGACCCTTTTCATAGTTTTCCTGTGCCGTCTGAAGGACAACCTTTAGTTCTTGCAGTCGTTGCTGTGCACTTTGCAACTCAGCTTTTGCCGCCTCCAGTGTTGGGCAGGCTAAATCGCTGCTCAAGCTTTGAATGCTGCTTTCAGCGGCGCCAATGGAAACAGCCAGCGTGTTGAGCTTCGTGTTTATTTCTTCCAGCAGAGTGTCGTCTGCTGCCTTTTGCTCACTGGCAGCCGTCAGTTCCGCCATGGCCTGAATCCGGCGTTGGGAAAGTGCCTTTAGCTTGTCATGTTCAACAGTTGCCTGCTGCCTGCTGGTCTCAAATCTGGTTTGGGCCTCTTGAAGCGCAGTCTGCAGTTCACCTGCTTGTATAGACTCCGGCAAGGAATCGGTCTCGAGCACTGCCGCAGTCTGCTCCCGGATATTATGCAAACCGGTTGTTACCCGGGTTTGCAGCTCACCAGCAAGATTGCTTGCCTTTTGCACTTCAGACTGCAGTTTGTCGCAGTATTCGCCAGTTTCGAGAAGCTTTTCCTGACTTGGCGGCTGTAATGTAACCACTGCTTTATTTGGATGTTCCAGAGATCCACAGACAGGGCATGGCTCTCCGGGCAGAAGTTTTTCTGCCAGCAGTCCTGCCTGTTCGTCGTAAAAAAGCGCTTCCTGTTGCCGCATTTCCTGTTGAGCATTTTTATAGTGCTGCAGCTGCTGCCTGTAGTATTCCTGCGCTTTGTTTTTTTCAGATATCTGGCGGCGGATTTCCGCCAGGTTGCCGGTCAAACGCAGTAATGTATTAAGTCGCTGGTCGATCTGGCCAATTTGATTCTCAACTCTGGTCAGTTGCTGATCAACTTCAGTTAAGTCCTGCAGTTCAGTTGTTAATTCCGTGGATTTTTGGGTAAGAATGAGTTTTTCTTCTTGTAGCTGTGAACGTTGATCCACCAGTTCTTGCTGCTGCTGCTTCAAAGATTCCAATCCGTGGCTGAGTTTGTCCAGCGATTCGTACTTAGGCAGTGACTCTGTGAAAGCGCGGACTTCTGCAGCTACCTGCTCACGCTCCGGTTCGCGTTCCTGCTCCTGTTGAAATGCCTGCAGCCAGGAGGCTACTGCGGGACGGCGCTGCTCAACTTCGTGGGTTAGTTCAGTAATACGAGCCTCTGCTTGTACCAAAGCGGCTTGCTCCCGCTGCCAATCTTTTGCCAGCGGCTGCACTTTGGCTTCGGCAAGCTCGGCCCGGCTGATTTTTTGAGCTAGTTCTTTCATGGCATCTTCACGAGCTGCTAATGCTACGGAAGCAGCCTTGGCCAACTCCAATTCAGCAAACCGGTCGTTAATGAATTTTGCTTCGGTGATCTGCCTGGTCAGATCTGAAACCAGTTTAGCCAGTTGAGCATTTTGCCCGCACAGCGCTTCGTCTGCTTTGGCGTCACTTTCATTCTGGGCGATCAGCAGTTGCAGCACTTGTTCAGCTACATGCTCACTGTTCTGCGCAATTAAGGCTGTAAGCTCTGTTGCTGTGGAGTTATCAAGATCAATAATTATCGCGGCCATGCTCTGCAGTTCACTGCGTTTTAACTCCTGGCAAATCTCACGCAGTTCCTTTTCCTGCAACTTAAGCAGTTCCTGAATCCGCTGGTAAAAATCTGTACCGAATAGGCGTCGGAAAATCACAGCTCTGTCTTTACTGTCAGCGAGTAACAGCTGAAGGAACTCTCCCTGGGCTATCATGGCAATCTGCTTGAACTGGCCATGGTTAAACCCCAGTAGTTCCGTAATGTAAGCAGTTACATTTTTTTCTTTGTCTATAACGGTTTTGTCCGGCAAAGTCAGAGTGGCACTGCCGTTTACGCGGGTCTCACCTTCACCAGTCAAACGGGGGCGCAGATACGAAGGCTGGCGGTAAATAGAATATTCCTGACCACGATGTTCAAAGGTCAATTCAACGTATGTTTTTGTTTGTACGTCCGCGTAATCACTGCGCAGTGTGTCATTGGTACGATTGCTGCCACTGGCTTCGCCAAACAGGGCAAAACTTATTGCATCAAAAATTGTTGTTTTCCCTGCTCCGGTACTGCCCGTAACCAGAAACAAGCCGCTTTCCAGAAATTCGCTGAAAGGCAGCTCACAACGGTCGGCGTAGGTCCCGAAAGCACACATGACCAAATGGCGTGGTTTCATTGTTCCTCTCCTGCTTCAACTATAACCCTGCTCATAACATCTGTTTGCTCAGCGGACAGTTCGCAATTATTCTGAATTTCATAAAAATCATTAAATAATTCCAGCGGTGAACGTTTGATGATGTCGAGTCGGGCAGTTGTTGTTTCTGACTGGTTTTGTAAGCGGCGATTGTCGAAACCAAGTGTCAGTAAATTCGGGTAATTGATTTTTAGTTGTCCGAAGGGATCAATTTGTTCAGCTTCGTCAGTCAGGATGGCGCGGGTGTAATCATGGCAGACTTGACCTGTCTCAGCTTCAGCTTTACGGGCGGCTTCAATCAGCCCCGCCAACGGGCCTTTGATAACCCTCAGGTCATGCTTTGGTTGCAGAGGCAACATGGTCACTTCCAGGTCGTCGCGGCTGTTGTAATCCACCATACAGACACCTTTGTTGTGATTAACTTCGGAGAAAGAATATTTCAAAGGCGAGCCGGCGTAGCGCACCCCCGTCCGGCCGATTGACTGCGGTCCATGGATATGGCCGAGTGCGACATAGTCAAAGGCTTCAAAAAGCGAGACATCAACATTGTCAACGCCGCCGACATTGAAGGTTTCCGATTCAGAGCGCTCAGGTTCGCGGCCGCCATTGGTAACAAACTGGTGGGCCAGCAGAATATTGCGCGCCTCAGGGTCCGGGTCCGCGGCTGCAATAACAGTGCTTACAGCATCTTCATAGCTTTCGATAACAGCTTCAGGGAACCAGGGCCGGACAAAAGCCGGCTTTATGAACGGCAGAAGATATATTTGCACAGGACCGTTGCTGTCGGTTAATTTTATCTGCTGTAATTCGCCGGTAAAGCTGCCGCAGATATGAATCCCCTGCGCGCGCAACAAGCGGCTGGCAAAATTGAGCCGTTCCGGCGAATCGTGGTTGCCACTGATCAAAAAAACCTGAGTTTCTGTCCGAGCGAGGTTTGTCAGGAAATCGTCAAGTACGTTCACGGCTTCGCCGGCAGGCACACTGCGGTCATAAATATCACCGGCAATCAGCACCGCGTCAGGCTTGTATTCCTGTGTAAGCTCCACAATCCGGGACAACACAATAACTTGGTCGTCCAGCAGACTGGATTTATGTAACTTTTTGCCTAGGTGTAAATCCCCCAAATGAAAAAAGCGCAAACCTTTCCCTCCTTTCAGTCAGGTGCAGACACGCCACAGAATTTCAGTGGTGTGTTCGTTAAATCGATCGATCAACAACTTTATATATGTTTCCAGATCACCTTCAGAAATCAGAGGCAGGAGATCGAGCGCGTAACTAACTGCCTGAGCAGCATCGGTGGTGTGCGAACTGTTAAAGGTTGCGTTGGCCTGCTGACGGCCGATAACTGCCAGATCATAGCGCTTGCCGCCGGCAATTTGTGAGCTGTAAACCTGCAACAGCGCCCGGCGCAACTCTTCGTGCCCCGAAACATCCAACGAGATTCGCTCGGGCTCGTCAACCCAGTCAAGCGAGCGCCAAACCTCACAGCCATAAACTTTTTTCGGCCTTGCTGCAGCGGGCTGTCGGCGCAAAGCTGTCAGAACACGGACGCAGGCAGCCACATGGGTCGGGTGCCGGTCAAACGGCTGGTGTGTGTAGAGAATTTCCGGATTAGCCAGAGTAAACAGCTTCACCAAATCGTCAATAGGCTGATTGGTGTCACCCTTTATCGCCGCACTATCATAGTTCAGCAATACAACTGCAGAGTAAGCGCCGATTTCGGCGGCTCTCAATTGTTCCTCGCGGCGCAGAAGCACTAAATCATCATTTGTGGTTGCAGTATAGCTGCCGGAGCGTGGGCTGCCGCTGCCATTGGTCAGAATTACAGCCATAAAATGACGGTTGGATTGTTGGTAGCAAGCAAGAATGCCGTGCTGTGCCATTATCTCGACATCATCAGGATGAGCCCCAACAGCAAGATGTGTTGTCCGCCGGAGTGCTTCCAAGGGATCGATGCCTTCGGGCACATAGACTTCAGCCAAAGGATTAAGGTCAAAAAGAGCTGGCATTGCTCGCTCCTTTGCAATTAACGGTTGCGGCCGCGGGCGTCCACTTTGAGCATCTGCTCTACTTCATCACCGCGCATACCAAACATTTCATCTGTCAGGTTAGGCAATACGCAAGCGTGGTTGGGAATTATAGTGATGCGTTCACCAATAGCGAACTTAATGCGATGTTCCGATTTCAAAAAGCCATGTTCCTCATTGAGCTTAACGATCTGAATCTGACTGTCCTCAAGAACATAACCATAACCGGGGCGCTGGGCGTTCAAATCCGAAGTCAGTGTTTTGGAACCGGCATCGATAATCGCTGAATACTCGTCCGGGCGACTGATTACGGTAACCAGGCAAGTAAGAGCACAATTTTCCGGACGGGCATAGCCGATAACGAGCTGTGACACATCATTAAATATATATGTGCCGGCTCTGACTTCAGTTAAACCTTCAAGACATTCCGGATTCTTCGAGGTAAAAGATGAGCCGCCGCTGAGGATATCCATAGTGTGGCCTTCAGCGCGCAACAGATTAGCGGTATGGACTATCTCATCGCGTTCGCGCAGACTCTTTTCAATTACATTGACAGGCGAGTCCTTTTTCCCCAGGCCACCGCCAAAATAAAGAATACCGACAATTTTGATACCCGGCAGATCTTTAATCTTTCGTGCGAACTCAACTGCAGGCTCGCCCGGCTTCAGGCCGCCACGGTCCATGCCCCCATCGATTTCGATCAGAATCTCGACGGGGTTGCCCAGTTGCTCGCCGACTTTGGATATGCCGGCAGCGCCTTCCACACTATTAACTATCGTGCGCATAGTTATGTCCTGCTTCAGCAGATTCTGCAGTCTCTCCAGCTTGTCCTCGCCAATCAGTGGGTAAGCGATCAGAATATCTTTGAATCCTGCCGCGGCCATCACTTCGGCTTCGCCGAGCTTGGCACAGGTGATACCTTTACAACCCAGCTCAGCCTGTCTTTTCGCCAGGGCAACGCATTTGTGCGTCTTGATGTGCGGGCGGTGAGCTATTCCATATTTGCTGGTGCCCTCCACCATGGCGCTGATGTTGGCATCAACCACATCCAGGTCGATAAGAACTGCAGGCGTCGGTATTTCGGTACGGTTCATCATGTATCTCCTTCCGTAGCTTCCACAGCAGCTTCAGCAGCTGCAACGGAGAATCAGCAGGTTTTTTTGCTTCAGCCGGCAAGTCGTTCCGCGAAGGCAACGATCAGCGGCATCGTTATCACAGAAAATGTATTTGTAATGGTTACTATTTGTGTGCCCAGCATTACATCACCATTATACCGTTCAGCCAGCAGGCAGCAATTAGCTGCGGCTGGCAGAGCCAGGGTCAAGGCAGAAACGGTCAGCATCATACCGCGGAAACCGATCAGCCACATAACAAAAGTCACCAGCAGCGGGATGCCCAGCAAGCGTAAAAACACGAGCACATAAACACGAGCGTTTGAGAAGAAGGCTTTCAGCGGGAAATTGGCTGTCAGCATGCCTACAGTCAGCATGCCCACCGGCGAAAGGCACGCCGCCAGCGCGTCAATGCTTGCTTTGACCGGCGCCGGAAAGCGGATTTGAAAAACCATAATAAAAAGGCCGACAACCAATGCGATGATCGGAGGGTTTAAAAATATCTGCCGGAAAGTCAATCGGTCTTTGTCGTTTACGCCCCGTTGCATCACAGCTGTGCCAAAAGAGTTGTAGGCAAACCGCATTACCAGCACATACATGGTCATGTAGAATAAACCAAGATCGCCGTAGACAGACGAAATTATCCCAACCCCGACAAAGCCGAAATTGGAAAACATCAGGGAAAAATAAACAATATTGGATGAAGGTATTTTCAGTTTCAACAGACGAACAACAACGTACGAAAGAAAAAATGTGAAGATCAGCGTAACAGCGCCGGTAAGAATGAGGATCGAGCCTTCCTGCAGCATCTGAGCTGTCATCGGCGCAGAAAATGATTTGATCAGCGAAGCCGGCAGGAATACCGAAATACTGAGCCAGGACAAAAACTGAGTTATTACCTGGTTGGATTTGTATAGATGCCCGACAAAAAGGCCAATGAACATTATTATGAAAAGAGGTGCTATCTGCTGCAGAACAATTAAAATACTCATTAGATTATGATATCATCTTTCGGTTAAAGTTTGGAATGGTAATCGCCCCTCATTGTCCCATTCAGCCAGAATAGTTAAAGCTTCCGAAGCCGCCAGGCAAGCCCGCGCTTCTCCACCGTTGTCACCCCAGGTGTCGTGCACGCGGTTGGAGACAACAGCCAAAATAGCGCCCATGCGCATGGCATGTAAATACCCGACAACGAATTGAGCCGCTGCTTCCATTTCGATATTGGTAACCCGTGCCGATTGCAGATCGGGGATGATTTTATCGGCAAATGAAGGCCAGTAGCCTGTGCCGTCTTCATTCAACGGCCGGCCCTGGCCAATATAGAAAGACCCGACTGTGTAGCTGAGTCCCAGACCATAGCGGAACCCAAGGCGTTCACAGGCCTGCATTAAGGCCATTACCACGTAAGTGTTGGCGAATGCCGGAAATTCAGGTTCAATATAGGTTGCCGAAGTTCCGTCTTTGCGCACTGCTGCAACCGGTATAATCAAGTCGCCCAGGTCATATTCGGGCACAATGCAACCTGTGGTGCCCACCCGGATGCAGGTATGTACCCCTAGTGTATTGAGCTCATGAATAGCAATTTCCGAGCTGGCGCCGCCGATGCCGGTTGATGTTGTGGCCAGGGGGGTGTCTTTATATTTACCGGTTACCGTTTTGTATTCACGGTAGGAAGCGACTTCGCGCACTTCTGTCCAGTCTTTGGCTATTATCAGAGTCCGTTCCGGCGCGCCGGGCAGGATAACATAAGGAGGCACGTCGCCAGGCTTAAGCTGTAGATGATAAACGCCCTCATTTTCCGCTTGCGGCGCAACCGCCCGGTTGACTTTTTCGTAATTCAGCTCCTCTGACATAAATCCACCTCCTGATTTTTAATATTCGCCCAAACCGGCTGCGATTTTTGCCGAGGCAGCTATAACCCGGGCGCGGATTTCAGTTAGGTCGGCTGTCATCAGGTTCCCACGCTCAACTACATGGTTACCGCTGACAAAAACGTCACTTACATCCCTGCCGGTAGCATTGTAAACCACTAACGAAGCCACATTTTCGTGGGAACCAAGCCGCAGCGGTGTGAAATGAGCCTGTTCAGTGTTGATCAGGATCAGGTCAGCGCGCCGGCCGACTTCAATGCTGCCACATTCCGCGCCAAGTCCAAATGTTTTAGCTCCATTAATGGTCGCCATATCCAAAACTGCCTGCACAGACAGGCTGCGGATACCGGAATTTACCGTGTGCAGCAACAGCATCCCTTTCATTTCACGGAAGATGTCGTTGCTGTTGTTCCACATGGCGCCATCAGTTCCCAGGCTTACACAGATCCCGGCTTGTACCATTTCAGGAATTCGCGCTATGCCGTCAGCGATTTTCATTTCACAGAGCGGAGTATTCACAACCTTCACGCCATGTGCAGCCAGCAGTTCCAGATCGTTTGCTGTGGTCCAGACAACATGCGAGCCAAGTATCTTCTCGTTCAGACAATTATGCCTTGCCAGAAACTCTATTGGAGTAGAGTCATAAAGCGAGGTGACATGTTTTACACGCCAGTCGGTTTCTGACAGATGGCAAGTGAGGAGCATGTCAAACCTGGCACGTTTAGCCTCAATCCGCTGCAGCAAGTCAGCGGCATAATCCTCTTCGGATAGACCGCCCAGAACAGGAACCAGACCGTTGCTTCTGGCTTGGTTGGCAAAATCAGCCACTTCCCGGTCGCTGAGCAGTTTTTCCGGCACAGTGAAGTCATAGCGGACGTCTTCGCTCAACGCGCCGTTTATGCCGATTTTGAGCATTGCAGCCGCCGAACGGCCGCCTAAACTCCAATACATGTTTTCATTGATGAATGTTGTCCCGGAAAGAAGCGCCTCGCAGTAGGTCAACTGACGTGAGTAGAAACGGTCATCTTCATCGATCAGCGTTGAGAACCAGTCCGTGTCCGCAAAAGCCTCGTTCTGTTCCAGCAAGGTAAGGTCATCGCCCAGCCCGCGGGCGAGCGTCATGTCGCCATGGCAGTGGGCATTAACCAGACCCGGCATGAGGATGGATCCCTCTGCATTAATCAGTTTTGCTGCTTCGCCAGGCGCTATCGGCTTTTCACCCACCCAGGCGATTCGGCCGTCACTAATACCGATACTGCCAATAAACGGGACATAGCCGTTATGGGCAGAGAGGATAATCGCGTTATTGATCGCCGTGGCAAAGGGCATAACGTTTTACCTCCGGTTACTAGAATATCTGAAAACGTTCAAGTACAAACAAGTAAAAAGGTATCGCCAGCATGCTGAAAGCCGTTGTGAAGGTAACAAGCAACGAAGCATATTCATAATCACAGCCGGATTCTCTGGACATTATTCCCAGCTGAGTCATAACCGGCATGGTTGCCATCAGGAAAAAAATCTGTTTCATCTGAGTAGAAATGGCAAACGGTTTTAAAATCAGGATCAGGAAAACGGGCGTTAAAATAAAGCGTGTGATTAAAACCAAAACCAGGTCACGAGATACCTTTAAGTTTTTAAAATCGGTACCGCGGATAATAGCGCCGGTGAAAATCATGGCTATTGGTGTTGTCATACTACGGAGGTTCATTAGAGGCATCATCAGAAAATCAGGTATTTGCAGCCTGGTCAGTATTACAACTATACCCAGAGCAACCGCGATCAGTGGCGGTGACAGCAAACTACGTAAAAACCTGACTGCGACAGCACCAGGTTTTCGCGCGTTTATCGCGGCCGCGGAGGCCGATATGGCAACACTGCCTGAGCCACTGAGCCTGTCATTTGATTCGCTTGTCAACAGAGATACAACAGGTTCAGTTCCAGCCGGGATATCATAATTGCTCTTGCCTGGGGCTGAATCAGCCAGTTCGCGTGCCTTTTCCGCATCCAGCCGCAGCATTGCGACTCCGACTGTCCAAAACAAAGTAGTGTTGCCAAAGTAATACACCATCGCATCGGGCATAGCGTCAGCGCCAAAGATAGTTTCTACCACCACAAAGCCAACCAACACAGTATTGGTAAAAGAAATCGCGTTAATGAACACACCACGGCGTCTGGGGTCAATTTTCAGGATCCTTGTCAGCACCAGGCCTAAAAGCAGACTGGAGCCAATGGTCAGGTAGGGTATCGGCAGGTTCCGCACCAGGCTGACCAATGCTTCGGGCGTTTTGATTGTCATAATTGTACTGGTAAACATATGGCAGGGTATAGCTACTCTCATACTAAGTTTCGAGAGAAAGGATGTCCCCGTTTCGGGATACCAGGATTGTCCAGCGACAACATAGCCAACCCCGATCAGGATCAGCAGCGAAAGCACACTTTGAATTGCTGTGTTTACCATTATGAATTCCTTAAAAAGTTATTCTGGCAACTGCCAGTTGAAAAATTTGTAGTAAGGCTGGCTCCGCCGCACCCGGAAATCTGCCATGTCTGTTTTGGACCAGTCGAGGAAGCCGCGGCCGGTTTTGCTGCCTAGATCGCCTGCAGCAACTTTCTCGGCTATGGCCGGTTGAACCCCTTGTGCTGAGCTCAGCAAGGGCAAAAGGTATTCCTGAATGCTGGCGCAGAGATCAAGACCCGCGTTTTCCATGTGTTCAAATAAACCAATGTTAGAATAACGCGGGCCAAAACTGGTCATTAGTGTCCTGTCAATATCCTCTGCTGTTGTAACCCCTTGTTCAATCAGGTGGACAGCTTCCCGGAGCATGGCATACTGCAGACGGTTAGCGATAAACCCGGCAACGCTTTTTTTCAGTACAACAACTATACGTCCAACAGATTCAAACATACTTATGGTGTTTTCAACTGCCGCGTCTGTGGTTGCGGCACCCCTGACTATCTCAATGCAGGGAACGAGATGCGGCGGCATGAAGGGGTGAGCAACCAATAAGCGTTCGGGATAAGCCATTTCACTGGCAAGTTGGTCGGGCGGGATGCCTGAGGTAACAGAGGCAATAACGACATCGGGTTCGCATACAGCTTCAATTTGGCGATAAAGGTTGTGCTTGGCAGCAAGGTCTTCAATTATCGCTTCAATCACATATTCGGCATTTTTGATATCGTTGATATCCCGCGTTATTGTCAGCAAGGCCTGGCAGCACTCCGCCTGTTCTGCTGTAACCAGACCTGCCGCTGCCAGATCAGCAAAGTAATCCTTGTAATCCTGCAGCATCCGAACGCTGCTGGCTTCAGAGCGGGAGACAAGCCAACAGGGATGGCCGTTCCCCGTAAACAGCACAGCCATACTGGTGGCAATCTGTCCGGTGCCGATTATCGCGATTACAGACATCTGTTTTCCTCCTGCTTGCGGTTTTCTATTGTTTGCCTTCTTCCGGAACTTCAGGTTCCCAGTTGCCGGTAGCGGCCAGGCATTGTTCTGCCTCAGCCATTAAGCCGAGTGAGATCGCGTGCCTGCCACCATCATAATCAGTTGTCAGCCAGGCATTGAGAATATCCAGAATTTCGAAAATACCGGTGATCTTGCCGCCGAGGCAGAGAATGTTGGAATTGTTATGAGCGCGGGTCATGCGGCCCATATAAGTACTGGTGCAGACAGAAGCCCGCACATTTGGATACTTATTGGCCAGAATGCTCATGCCGATACCTGTTGAACAAATCAGGATGCCACGACTGGCTTTGCCTGTAGAAACGGCACTTGACACCTGTGCGGCATAATATGGGTAACGCACAATCTCAGTGGAATTGCAGCCGCAGTCAACATAGGGGATGCCAAGTTCATCGAGCTGCTTCAGGATCTGAACCTTGGTTTCATAACCACCATGATCGTTACCAATGTAAATAGTGTCTTTGTTCATATTAGTCTCCTTATCCGATTTGTACCTATAATCCGAGGTAGCCGCCATCAACAGGCAGGATCGCGCCACTGATATAGTCTGATGCCGATGATGCCAGGAATACAACGGCACCGGCCAGGTCTTCCGGCTTGCCCCAGCGTCCGGCGGCGATGCGGGCTGTAGTCATTTTGCCGAGTTCGGTATTGATCAGGTTGGCCGTGAGTTCTGTATCCATGTAACCCGGTGCGATTGCGTTGACATTTATGCCTTTAATGCACCATTCGTTGGAAAGCGCTTTGGTAAGCTGCATTACACCGCCTTTGCTGGCGGAGTAGGCCGGGATACGGCGGCTGGCAACAAACGAGGTCATTGAGGCGATATTGATGATTTTACCGCTGCCTTGTGGAATCATAACACGGGCGGCCAACTGACTTAGCAGGAAAACCGCTGTAAGGTTGACATCAATAATCTTATGCCATTTATCAGCAGGGAAATCGATAGCATCTTCACGATACTGCAGTCCGGCACCATTAAGCAGGATATCCAGCTTTCCGCCGAGCAGCTCAACAGCTTTAGCAAAACCTGCTTCCATACTGGCCTGGTCACAAAGATCCGCCTGCACGGCATAATAGCGGTTTTCCTCACCGCCCATCAGCTGTTGAAGATTAAAGACCTCCGGTGAAACGTCCATTAACACTACTGAGGCACCAGCATCATGCAGTGCCTTTGCCATGCCGTAACATAAGCCAGAAGTTTTAGCCGCGCCAGTGACAATTGCTGTTTTGCCGTCAAGTGAAAACTGTTGGATAAAAGAATCATTCATAAGTAGTCTCCTCAATCAGTTACTCTGCTCTGGTTTTCTTTTTCCTGTTCGCTGAACACTAGTTTCAATTAATCAAATTATTATAGCACGACGCTATTTTCTATGGCCTGCTTTGCTTCTGTTACAGTGCTATTACTTTTGCTAAAAACAATCAACCGCAAGCCCGCTTGTCATGTTCATTTTCTTGACATATGTTGCGGGATAAGCGAAAATTCAATTGACAGTTAAAAGTTGTTACTTTATTGACTACATGAGGAGACATAACGTCAACCAAAGCAAGGAGACCCCTTTATCATGCATACGAACCGGAGCACCATACTAGTTCGGTTTGCAGCATTCGTACTTTGCCTGATTATGGCAATGGGACTTATGCTGGATTTCACCGCCATAACCCCCGTATATGCCCAATCTACTGCCTCTCAACTTGATCAGGCCCGTCAAAGCCAGACCACGCTGGCTGATAAGCTTGCCCAGCTTGAGCAGGAAAGCGCTCAACTCGCGAACAGTAAAAATAAGGTCAGCGGCCATCTCAATTGGCTGAATAACCGTTCTGAAGAGCAACGTCGGCAATACGCGGAAAAATCAGCTCAGCTTGCAGCTGCTTATGCCGAAATGGCAGCTGCTAACCAGGCTTATATAGATGCCTGCGACAATCTTGCCAACAAACAGGTGCAATACCGCTCCCGCTTGCAGACCATGTTCTCCCACCGGCAAAAATCATATCTGCAGATTTTTATCGAATCAGGCAATATTAAAAACTTCTTTACCACGATTCAATTCATGGCAATGGTTGCAGAATCGGATCAGCTGATGATCGACGACCTGACAATTGCACAGGATGACGCTGACTTGCAGCAACAGGTTGCTGCAAAGACAACTGAAGACATGACTGTTGTAGTGAGCCAGATCGAAGCCCAGATGGAAGCCTTGAAGCAACAGGAAACCACAACTCTCGCTGAGCTGGAATCCATTCAGCTTAAGATGAGCAGAGCTGCAGAGGATGAAGAAGCGCTAACCCAGGAAGCACTGCGCCTGGACGGCGAAATTACTGCTTTGCAGCAGAAGCTCGAAGCAGAGCTTTCTGCAAAGGCAACCGAGTCAGCCAAAGCAACAGCAGCAGCACAGGCAACTGCTGCTGCCAAAGCAGCAAAAAACAAAGAGAATGCAAAACCTAAGGAGTCCGTCTCCTCTCCTTCCGCCTCATCCCCGAACAGTCGTGGTTGGGTTTGGCCTTACCCCGGCGATACCCGCGTTTATTCACCTTACGGCTGGCGTCTGCATCCGGTTTACAAAGTACGGCGCTTCCATTCGGGTGTAGACCTGGGAGGGAGTTACGGCAGACCAATTGTCGCTGCGCGGGACGGCAAGGTAATAATCGTTTCGAATCCGGTTCAAGGCCGCAACAAAGGTGGCTCAGGCTATGGCAATTATGTTGTTATCGCTCACGCTGGCGGTTTGTCAACCTTATACGGACACATGAAAGAGACATTAGTCAAAAATGGTCAATCCGTCAAAGCCGGTGACCGGATCGGCTTATGCGGCAGCACCGGTACTTCAACCGGTCCGCACGTCCATTTCGAAGTCCGCTCAGGCGGCTCAACCAAAAATCCTATGTCCTACATTGGCTAACAGAGAATACTTTATTTGGCTTATGTCAATCGACTCAGCCGAAACGAAACAGCCGACGATGTCATCGCCGGCTGTTTTGTTTGTTTTTTGTTGTTGAAATCTGCTGCTATTTGGCAGGCCGCAGCTTACTCGAAGCAGATCAGGAAGTTTTTTCCATTTTCTCTTGATAGCGGCCGGAAATAGTTTTACGCAGCGGTTTCCAGACAACGCGGGCGATGGCAAAGTCAATCAGACTGTGAACTACCGTGCCAAGACCGACCAGGAGAATAACCGAAGTCAAAAAGCCTCTGGCGTAATAACCACTTGTCAGACCGCCGCCAAAATAAAACGGCATTACCACCAGTACTTCTGTAGTTGCGTGTAAAAGACTGATTAGCAGAGCAAAAATAATCATAGATGCTGTCTGGTCGATAATTTTGCTGTTTTTCTTTAGTATATAAGAGCCCACAAATGCGAAAACCAAATGAGAGGCAGCTCGCACGACAACAACAGGCGGGAAGCCAGCCAGCAGAAAACCCAGGGTCGTGCCGGCAGCCACCGAGAGTGCGACCCCCGGTGAAATAAACATGGCGATATAAATGGCGACATGGCTGGCAAGCGTAAAAGACGCCGGTTCCAGCAAGATCTTTACCGGAGAAAACAAGGGAATTATTATACCAATAGCACTAAGCATTGCGGCAATCAGCATATTATATAGTTTTTTATTTTTCATTGGTTCACCTTTCAGTAATTTCGAGCATATTAAAAGGTGTCTTGACACCTGTCATGACTATTCTAGATAGTTACGTTATAGCTGTCAAGAAAATTCGTTTTTGTGGAAAACCGGTCACGTACTACTTTACAGATACTGCGTTGCCTGTAATGTTATTATTCGTAAATTACACCGAGTTTCGCCAATGCACCCTTTATTCGGAGAAATGCCTCTTCGTCCTGGCAGTGAATTGTATGCAGGTGTATTCCGTCGGTAACCTCTGATAAAGGGTTGCTTTGTGTCGTTTCCAGCTGTTCGGCAAACTCATCTACATCATGGCGGGAAAACAGATGAAGCTGACCAACCAGTTGGCCATATATCGGATGCTCCACAATTACATCAAGTACGTTGCCGCCGTTATCAATAATCGCGTAAAGTTCAGCCCGCATTTCTTCCCTGCCGTGACGGCAGGCGATTGTGCCAACATAACCATCAAGGTCTGTTTGCAGCATAATATACCCGCGCGGTGTTGCCTGAATATCTATTCCCGCAGCCCGCAATAATGCTATATCACCAACAATAACCTGCCTGCTCACAGAAAATTGCACGGCAAGTGTGCCAGCGCTGATTGGCTCTGCAGCACCAATTAATAATGTCGCTATTTCTTCCCTGCGTTCGGCTGCTGTCATTATGTCACTCTCTATAGTGTCGCGAGCATAAACATGCATTTCATTTTTCGCGTCTTCCCTATAACCTATGAACGATTTCTGAACGTGCTTTATAAATACTGTTTTCCGGGACTACACCACGGACACTCGACAACGGGTAAACACTGGAATTGCGACCCACAACCGCACCGGGGTTGAGTACGCTGTTGCAGCCAACTTCAACGAAATCACCCAGAACAGCGCCAAATTTGCGTAGGCCGGTTTCTATATGTTCGCCGCCAAAAGGCACATAAACCAGGGTTTTATCGCTCTTGACATTGGAGGTGATGGAGCCGGCGCCCATGTGTGCTTTGAAGCCGAGAATGGAATCGCCCACGTAGTTATAGTGCGGCACTTGAACGTTGTTAAAAAGCAGACTGTTCTTTACTTCCGTAGAATTACCAACAACTGCGTCCTGGCCAATAATCGCCGAACCGCGAATAAAAGCGCAGTGACGGATTTCCGCACCGGCACAGATAATCAGCGGGCCTGCCAGGCTGGCAGTAGGTGCAACCACAGCTGAATGGGCTATCCAGATATCTTCAGCGCGCTGTTCATATTCATTCGCGGGTAAAGTTGTGCCCAGCTTACGGATAAAATCCTTCAACTTCGGCAAAGCTTCCCAGGGGTAGGTTAAATCACGGAAAAGATCAGCCGCGATGGTTTGGCTTAAATCAAGCAGTGTTTCAATCCTGATCGCATTATGCATAAGTTGTTTTCTCCTTAATACTCCGATGGGTTTTTCTGAGTTGCAGTTATTCTACCGTTACGCTCTTAGCAAGATTGCGCGGTTTGTCGACATCAAGACCTTTGTGAACTGTTACGTAGTAGGCAAACATCTGGGCTGGCGTTATCGCTGCAATCGGTGAAAAGTCCGGCTCTACCTCCGGCAATCTAATTACCACATCACAAACTTCATAAGCACGTTCGCAGGCTGGCGTAGCGATACCAAGAACAACGGCGCCCCGGGCTTTCACTTCCCTGATATTGCTGATCATTTTGTCCAGCAGCTGCGGTTGGGTTAACGGACACACTACAAGGGTTCCTTGCTCAATCAAGGCAATTGTACCGTGTTTAAGCTCACCTGCGGGGTACGCCTCAGAATGGATATAAGAAATTTCTTTGAGTTTGAGTGAAGATTCCATGGCCAAGGCGTAATCAAGACCGCGCCCCATAAAGAAAATGCTGCGCGCGTTAAAATGCTGGGAAGCAAACCGCTGAATTTCATCCTTGGCGGCTAATACCTGTTCCAGTATGGCCGGCAGCTGCTCGAGTTCGGAAATATAGCGGGCATATTCATCAGCATTAAGCTGGCCCTTGCGATAGCCGATCTCAACAGCCAGGAGGCTCAAGGCAGCCAATTGCGTATTGTAGGCTTTTGTCGAGGCTACTGATATTTCAGGCCCGGCTCCCGTATAAATTACCGAACCTGCTTCACGCGCGATTGAGCTGCCAACTACATTGACGATTGCCAGGATCCGGCCGCCGCGGCTCTTGGCCTCGCGCATAGCCGCCAGGGTATCGAGTGTTTCCCCGGACTGACTGATAATAATTACCAGGGTGGTATCGGTGACAATTGGATCACGATAGCGGAATTCAGAAGCATAGTCAGCTTCAACCGGAATTCTGGTTAGCTTTTCTAAAAGATATTTACCGACAACACCGGCATGCAACGCGGTTCCACAGGCAATTATTCTGATGCGGTCGATGCCTTGCAGCAAACTATCGAGATCAATCTCAGCAAAGCGGATCGAATTTCCCCGGATACGTGGCGAGATTGTATCACGGATGGCTCGCGGTTCTTCATGAATTTCTTTCATCATGAAGTGCTCATAACCACCCTTTTCCGCGGCTGCGCTGTCCCAGGTGACGTGGAGAGGCTTTCTTTCCACCGGCCGCCCGAATTCATCCCAAAGCTCGATAGCGTTCTGTGTCACCCGCACTACTTCGCGGTCTTCCATAATCATGACTTCCCGAGTGTGAGACAAAATCGCGGGGATATCCGAGGCAATGTAGTTGCAGCCGTCACCCAACCCGATAATCAGGGGGCTGTCTTTACGGGCGGCAATGATCTGGCAGGGGTCTTCAGCATGAATAACAGCAAGTGCGTAAGAGCCTTCGAGGTCTTCCAGGGTGGCACGGACAGCTGCCAGCAAATCGGATTGCGGTTGTTTTTCCAGGTGATATTCAACAAGATGGCTGATAACCTCGGTATCAGTCTCGGAGAGGAATTCATAGCCCAGGTCTGTCAGGTAGCGTCGCAGTTCCAGATAGTTTTCGATTATCCCGTTATGGACAATGGCTATCTTGCGGTTACGCGAAAGATGCGGGTGTGAGTTTTCATCGCTGGGTGCGCCATGCGTGGCCCAGCGGGTATGGCCGATGCCAATGTTTATTTGTGGGTTATCAAGCAGGTCCTCAGTAGCAAGTGCTTCGTCAAGAACGGTGAGACGGCCTTTCTTTTTGCGCACATCGATCCTGCCGTCACGCACAAAAGCAACTCCGGCTGAGTCATACCCCCGGTATTCAAGCCTTTTCAGACCATGCATTAAAATTGAGAGCGCGGCTTCGGGTCCTACATAGCCAACTATTCCGCACATAATTTATCCCTTCCGTTGTGCCGGCTAAAGCGTCAAACTCCGTACTTGCTGACTATGAGACGGGTTATCTGGTCTGCCATTTCGCTGATTTCGTCAACTGATTCGCCTTCGATCATTACCCTGATTATCGGCTCGGTGCCAGAAGGGCGCACCAGAATCCGGCCGCGGTCATTGAGCTTTTCTTCCAGCCGCTTGCAAGTCTCTAAAATGTCAGTATCCTCCATAGCACGGGCTTTTTTCTCGTTAGGGACATGGGCACTTCGGAGCACTTGAGGCAGCGATTTCATCACCTGCCGAGCCTCGGAAAAGGTTTGTGAGCCATTATCAATGGCACGAAGCAGGCGCAAGGCGCTGAGCATACCGTCACCGGTTGTAGAATCATCCAACAGAATTACGTGGCCGGATTGTTCGCCGCCGATCATATAGCCGCCTCTGAGCATTTCTTCCAGAACATAACGGTCGCCAACCTTGGTTTTGACCAGATTAATTCCTTTTTCGCGGGCCATTATATCGAGTCCCAGGTTACTCATTACAGTTACTACTAAAGTGTCGTCAGGCAGCTGTCCCTTGCGCTTCATGTCGAGCGCGATGATCGCCATAATGACGTCGCCATCCATTAGCTCGCCGTGTTCATCAATGCACAGCATGCGGTCGGCGTCGCCGTCGAAAGCAATGCCAAGGTCACAATCCTCCCGCCGCACCAGCTGGCGCAGTCGGTCCAAATGAGTAGAGCCGCAATTATCGTTGATATTAAGGCCATCCGGTTCAACGCCAATGGCTACAATTTCAGCCCCCAGATCACTGAACAGATTGGGCGCGATATGGGCAGCGGCACCATTGGCGCAATCTAAACCGATTTTTAAACCTGTAAGATCAACGCCCATGCGGCGTTTCAGGTGCTCTGAATAGTCGCGCGAAGCATTTTTCTTTTCGATCCGGCGCCCGACTTCGGCACCAGTAGGGCGCACCATCGTTTCAGCGTCATAACTTTGGACCACTTCTTCTATCTTGTCTTCAGTGTCATCGGGCAGTTTATAGCCGCTGCCGGCGAAGAACTTGATACCGTTATATTCGTAAGTGTTATGCGAGGCTGAAATCATTACACCTGCATCGCAATTATATTTGCGTACCAGATAAGCAATGGCGGGTGTCGGAATCACACCGCAGATCAGCGCATCAGCGCCAGCAGAGCAGATTCCGGCAACTAAAGCTGACTCGAGCATGCCACAGGAAATCCGCGTGTCGAGCCCAACCAGAATTTCAGGCTTGTGGCTGGTTTCACCAGCCAGGACAGTCGCGCCGGCTAACCCCAAGCGAAATGCCAGGTCGGGAGTAAGTTCTTTATTTGCAATTCCACGGACACCATCAGTACCAAATAATCTAGACATATAACACCTCTTGCGAATAATTCTATTTTGACTGCTCAGTTTTGAGTTTTAACAATAAATAATTATAGCAGGTCATCAGTATTATTGATTGCTGCGAATACTGATTGTTATCTTCATCGGCGAAATATCAGTGGGCCTTAAATGCGCGAGCCGTGCCACCCGTACCTGTACTGGCAGCTGCAAAATGCCCGTGCTGTCCACCTCAGCGAAATCAATATACGCGGTGACATCTTCAGAGCGCAAGTCAACAATAGTATTCTGCCGCCCCATCAGGGTCACTTGAACAGTCTCGATCGGTACCTGGACATCGAAGCCCTTGCTTTCTGCTATCTCAATATTTTCGTAGCTTAAAGTTGTTGTGAATGTACGCGAGTCAACCGGATTAATAGTAACCTGGACAAACAGGAAGAGTATAAGCGCGATCGCGAAGGAAAAAACCATGAGCATAACGCGTTGATGACGCGGTGTCCGGGAACGCACTGCGGATTTGGGATCGTCGATCAGTTGCGCAGAGCGGTTGCGCGCCGCTGCCCGGGAGCGGGAAGCTGTTGAAGCTGACGGGGCAGAAGAAGCAGACGCAGGCCGTTGCTGGCCGGTTCCCGGAATTTTACTTGCTGCAGGTTGTACCGTACCTTGAATAGCGGCTTCAGCTGCGGTGAATTCTTCATCAGCTTTGGCTGGTTCTTTCTTACCGGCCTCAGGCTTCGCAGTTGCGTCTTCTATTGTTTTATCAGTTACCCGCTTTTCGCGCAGGGCTGCTACAGCTGCTGCCCTGTCAGCACGCCGTCCGCGGAACAGGCTGCTCCAGCCTTTCGCCGGGCGTGTCGGGTTGAGAATCTTGTGCAAAAGTGTACGCAGAGCATCAGCGTTATCGAGGACAAAAAGCCTGCCTTCTATAGCAATACTGATGGAACCGCGTTCTTCAGAGACAACAATGGCAATGGCGTCACCAATTTCGCTGGCTCCAACGGCTGCGCGATGTCGTGTACCGTAATCACGTCTTAAATGGTAATTATCGGAGAGCGGCACGTGGATCCGGGCTCCGGCAATGCGTCCGTCACGGATCAGCACAGCACCGTCATGCAATGGTGAACCTGTGTAAAAAATCTGCTGTAATATTGTGGAAGATATGGTTGAGTCGAGAGTAACAACGTTTTCCTGCTCTAACAACTCGGTCAGCCTGGTTTCCCGTTCAATAATTATTAATGCACCGGTATGTGCTGCTGACATTTGCTCACAAGCACGCACTATGGACTCGATCATGTTCTGGATAACGCCTTCTTTGGCAGGTGATTCAGGGCCGCCAAGAACAATTAGCGAGCTGCGGCCCACGGTTTCAAGGGCGCGGCGCAGTTCCGGCTGGAAGATAATTACAAAAGCAATGGCGAGGACGGAGATGGTATTGTTGAGGATAAAGCCGAGTGTTGTCAGACCGGCGAGGCTTCCGGCCAGCGCGAAGGCGATTATCAGAATGAGGCCTTTGAGCAGTTGCCAGGCGCGTGAATCGCGCAGCAGACGCAAAATATAATAGATGACCAGGGTTGTGATCAGGACATCAACAACAGCGATCGCTATGTCAAGCGGACCGCCGAACAAAATAAGCCCATTGGTTAGATCCTGAAAAAGTTCTTGAAAAAATCGCCCGATACCCGACAGCAAGTCACCATTCATCCGCGCTCGTTCACCTCCCTGATGCTCTATTGATTATATACTACCAAACGGCTTGACGCGAGGGTTAGCGGGCATTGTGAATCAACTTGCCGCGGTTATTACAGCGCCTGATTAATCAACAAAACCGTCTGCTTGCTGTACTGCGGCAGACGGTTAAGTCAGTTTAAAAAATATCCCGTTCAATTGCGGTCCCGGCGCAGAGTTTCAACCATTCCACGTTCAAGACCGTCGATATCCAACAGCCAGATTACCCGCCCGCTGACTCGAATCAAGCCATCACGTTCCATCGTGATAAGCTCACGGGAAAAAGACGGCCGCGGCATGGCCAGCAGCCTGGCTACAACCTCTTTGGAAACAGGCAGCTCGACCGCCTGGGTGGAAACAACCGAGCGTGTTGGCCGAGGATCTGCCGCTTCTTCTTCACGTTGCTCACGCAGCAGCTCCAGCAAATAGCTGGAAATTTTTTGCCGCAGACTCTTTTGTGAAAGCAATGAAATTCGGCGGTTTTGCGCCAGCACACGATCCGAAAGAACAGTGAGGAAATTTTCCATGATTACCGGATTCTGCTGCAGCATTGTGTTTAGCATATCGCGCGGCACCAGAATTATTTTGGAATTAGCAACAGCCTCAATGGTATTCATGAAGGTTTTATGTGTACCGAACATAAGGTCTTCACCAAAAATATCACCAGCAGACAGTAGCTCAATCGTGGCGAAATCACCTGAGCTTGCATATTTTTGCAATGCGATTTGCCCGTCAATTATTATGCCAATACCAGGGCATATATCACCTTCATTGGCAATGACTTCGCCCTTCCAGACCAGACGGACTGTAGTTTTCATGCAATACTGATGGAATGCCCCGTGATCGAGGCCGTTAAACAGGACGGTGCTGCTTAGAGCTTCACAAATTTTCTTCATGGTTCCCCTTCCGCTTTCTCTTTGAGCATAAAAAACACTTGTGCTGATGAAGCGAAATTGCTCCTGCGCAAATCAAAGATAATTCAACTAACATGAATTATACTATAGCGGAATAAGGCAAAACACGAATTAATCGTAAACAAATTG
>CAYPHB010000004.1:28947-29847 GCA_964410445.1 uncultured Oscillospiraceae bacterium | reverse complement strand
ATTGGCGGGGTAGTACAACTGCTCAGACCGGGTTGATGCTCAGAATTGACAGCACTGATGCCAGCAGGGCAAGAATCGCGTAGGTTTCAACCATGGCGGGCAGAACGATAGCTTTTGAAGAGGCGTCGGGCTGTTTGGCAACCATGGCAATACTGGCTTCAGAAGTTCTGCCCTGGTAGATTGCACATTTGTAGCCTACGATTGTGATCGGCATACAAGCCAGGAAATAGAGCAGGCCTGTCTGCCAGCTGAGATTGACATTGCCGGTCAGCAAACCGGATGACTGCATGACCATAAACCAGGTCAGCAGACCATAAATACCCTGGGTGCCTGGCAAAGCCTGCAGAATGAGCAGTTTACCGAATTTGTTAGGATCTTCGGTAAGAACACCCGCAGCCGCTTCACCGGCTAGACCAACACCGATTGAAGAACCGATGCCGCCTCCGATGGCGGCAAGCATACCGCCCAGCAGCGTTAGGGCAGGACCAATTAATTCAACGAAATTTGCCATGATGGAATCCTCCTATTGATTCGCGTTCACTTTATCTTTCAGGATCAGCCTGCTTAAGGCCGTCCGATAAGACTTTGGATTAACGCCGCAGCGTCAGCTTTGAAGATCAGGAATCGAGTGCCTTTAACGCGGGCAGCGGTTGTTCACGTTCAATTTCAACGTAACGGGAGGTTAGTTTCTCTGGTTTCCAAATAATACCGCCGCCTTCGTAGAATTTGCCGAAAAATTCAACAAACTGCAAACGGCTGGTATGAATGTAGGCAGAAAGTAACGACAGGGCAAAGTTGACTGCATGGCCAACAATGCCAACCAGGATAAAGGTGATATAACCTGCAAAGCTGGGCCCGCCCAGGAAGCCGATCTTATTGACAACCATGGCAATAACACCG
>CAYPHB010000004.1:18767-28937 GCA_964410445.1 uncultured Oscillospiraceae bacterium | reverse complement strand
AGCAAGAATAAGTGCCAGTACGCGGGAGTAGGAAAGAATATCGCCAAAATAGCCGGTGATTCCGTAGAGATTATAGAGGCCGGCTCCTACCCTGGCAATAGGGTTACGGCTGTCACGCGCTGAGAAAAGAACAATTGTAGCTGCACCGGCGATAGCCAGATAGCCGGTAAATGGTTTGCCGATGCCGGCAATAGTCAGCGCGAGGCCGATTATGAGTATATACCAGGCGAAAACATCAAAAACCGCGGTTTGCCAGTCGCCATCTCGCCAGGCCATGTAAGCTTTGACAGCCATGCCGCTGAAAAGATGCAGAACGCCGAAAATGGCGCTGAGCAGCATTAGCTCGGTTGGCTGGGTCAGAGGGTCAAGGATAACGGGGGGAATAACAACCCGGCCGCTGGTCACTACCGCAATCATGTCGCCAAAATAGCCGCCGAACATAACTCCCCAGAATATGGAGGAGATGCCGCATTGCAGGAACATTATGGCTGTTTGACGCGTACGGCCAGTCAGCTTGAGCTTGTAGATGCCGAACAGACAGCCCAGAGTAAGCATCAGGCCGTAGCCGACATCACTTAACATCAGGCCGAAAAAGATAAAGTAGAACGGCGCCAGCACCGGCGTGGGGTCAACCTCCTGCGGCAGAGGCGGATTGAACATTTCCACAACTGTTTCGTAAGGTCGGACCAGTTTGTTATTTTGCAGTAGAATCGGGAAGTCTTCGTCGTCAGCGGCAGGGCGGCTGCCATAAGCCACTGTGAATTGCCGGGTCAAGCCTTCCTTGATTGGTGTTGTCAGGTTTTGTGGCGTCCAGCCCTTCAAGATAAACGTTTGTTCAGTGTCAGCCAGACGGCAGAGTACATTATGTTTTTCCACCAGCATTTGCAGATGATCATGCAAAATTTCAAACGCAACCAGATTACCGGCGATTTCAGCCATTTCACCGTGCTTGCGTTCCTGTTCCTGGCGCAAAGCGACCTGCTCTGCCTGCAGACGCTGCAGCAGCACGCGGGGCGTAGCTGTTTCGGTCTGCACTGGCAGGAAAGAAAAGTTCAGCCGGCGCAGATGCGATTGCACCAGCGATTCACGTAACTTAAGTGTGATCACATGAAGCTGAATACCTGTTTTGGTTTCGGTTAAAACGTTGACGATCGTTTCAGGAGCTTCATCTGCAAGCGCCTCTTCTAAAGCAGTCAGCTCTGCTCTGTTATGGAAACTGCCCAGAAAAGAGCGGGTATGCTCGGTATTAAGCGCTGAGAGATCGAGCGACAGGGATTCCCAGGGCAAAAGCATGGTTTCTGTATTGTGTAGCCTCAGCAACTGGCCTTCAATTTCGCCAACCCGGGTGCTGGCTGCCTCGAAAGCTGCCAGGCGCGCCAGAATGTCGCTTTGTTTACTAACCACCTGATTGAAATCAGTAATATTGACACTGCGTTTAGATGCAAACAGGGATTTCTTAACCGGACGCAAGCGGTTGCTCTCGGTTATAACCCGTTCCAGACGTGCCATCAAAGGCAGGACTTCGTTCACGGTCAGCTGGCGATTGCCAACGGCAATTGTTTCAGCAGGAGCTGCTGCAGCAACGTCGCAAACGCTGGCTGCATCTTGACCCGGTAATGCGGCTGCTTCATCCACATGCAGCGCGCCCAGTTTCATCAAAGCTTCGACAACTGCTGCTTTGTCCTGTTGCATACCAACTACAGTAATGCGGTCCATCTTGACAATCGGCACGTTACTTCACGATCCTTTCAGCAACAGCCCGAACCGCTTCTGGAAAAGACTGCCGCGCTTCAATGCGGAGCTGTTCTGATTGGACTGCGGCAGCGACAGCTTGTTCGTCCGTGTGAATTTCTGCTTGCTCAGTTGCACCGCGCAACGATTCACGCACTAATTCGTCAGCTTTTTCGCGGGCTTCAACCACCAGGCGCCCTGCTTCAATTCGGGCAGCCTCCAGCGTTTCGCGAGCTTGCGCCTGTGCTTCAGAAATCATTGCTGCTGCTTTTGCTTCTGTTTCGCGGATAAGGCTAAGGTAATCCTGATCGGGCATAGTTATCTTAATCCTCCGATAGTTGTTATCAAGAAGTCAGGCATCTTCATTAAGCTGTCCGATGATGGATTGGACAGATGGGCAATTATTTTTTTCGCCAATCGGCATATGAAAGACATTTTACACAAAACCCGGCAAATTAGCCACCAGTTAAAGGCAAAAAACTGCATTTGCATTTTATTTTGCTGTTATTCTTGTGAATAAAGCGCAGTTGATACTCTAGTCTTGCAGACCACTGAAAAGTTTCGCTGCATTGCGGCGTAAATAAGCTATAAACGCAGCACTGATTAACAGCGGCACAACTACCAGAATCAACAGCGAAATTTCATAACCCGGGTTTAAAAAGTACACCAGAACTCCAAGTAAAACTGCTACGAGAAGAGAACTTAGCATGCAGTACAATAAATTTACGTTCCGCTTAACAGCTGTTTGTTCATTGTCCCAATGCAGCTTCGGCCAGAGCAGGTCAAAGAAAAACCCCAACAGGTTGGGCAACAATACGGCGCCAGGCATAATCAGGACGAGGGCAAGCAGATACCACAAGGGCAGCTTAAACAAAAAGGCTCCCATCAGAAAAAGCATCAGCCAACCGATAAAGCCAAACAGTACGCCGACCGAGATTTTGGCAGCAGCCTGCCTGGCGTAGCTTATAGGCAGGATCTTCATAATATAGAACTGGCGGCCTTCTCGGGACAGGGCACTGGCTGAGATCCCGTTCGTGGCGCTGAGGAAAACAGTAAAGGCAAAAACCACAACCAGAGACAGTACAATGAGTTCGTCCCCCGCTTGCAGTAATGAGTTTACGATATTTGCCAGTGTATCAAGCGAAAAGGCTTCCCCGCCGGTCACAAAGGGCAGAATAATAAACAGCGGCCAGAGAAAATTCAAGAGCACGCAATTGATGAAGAAAATCGGGGTGCGCAAAAGCACCCGGATATCCTTAACAAATACCGCCAGCATTGGAGAACCGCCGCGGCCAGAGCCGTCAAGCTCAGCTTTGGTCAGACGACGGCGGACAGCAGTGGAACTGGTAAGACCGATTACACCTTTGAAATAAAGCAGCCTGCCGGCCGCAAGCAGAAGCACAACAGCAACTGCCGCTGCCAGGAAAAGTAAACCCAGATTGGCCAGGCCAGCTGAAGTGCCCGAGTCAGCCAGAGCGCGGGAAGCAAATATTGTTCCGGGAAAAGCCGTAGTTGTGATTTGGGCGATCCGCTCACCCCCCTGGGTTATTAATTGACCGATATCGGTCGTTGAGGACGCGGTCAAAGATTGCATCCCAAACGAAAAGCCCAATGCCAGCGCCAGGGCCAGGATCGAAGCGACCATATTGAAACGGTCACGGTTTCGTCCGAAACGGGTGAAACGCATCAGCAGCATGATGATTATGGCGGCGACGGCTAACGGTATAACCGGCAGCAGTAAGAAGACGACGACCATCGTCAGGTAATATATGAAGTCAGCACCGCTGCGATAACCGTAGACGGTCAAGGCGGGCAGCACAATTACGCCGACAAACATATACTCGTAGATCAGGGTAACCAGAAATTTGGCGCCTATTATCTGTTCGGGCAAAATCGGCAGTGGCAGCAGATGTTCAATATCATTGGCGAAATAAAAAATGCTGATTACATACATCATGCCGAAGACAAAGACAACCAAAACGCCGGCAGAAGCAAAAAGTCCCACCATGGCAGCTTCGAGGCCTACAGCACTGAGCACTCCGTACAGACCCCAGGCAGAAGCGCCGATCGCTCCGACAAAATATATAGCCAGGAAGCTGAAAAGCAAGACATTTCCCACACCCGAAAAGCGCCGTTTGCGGCGGGCGTCGGAACCAAGGCCGGCGTAGCCGTTACCAAACAGTAGAACACGGGTGAGACGGAACAGATTGGCCATGGGTTAAGCCTCCTTATTCTCCGACTCTACCAGCCGCAGGAACATCGCCTCAAGCGAAGCATCAGACTGAAATTTCGCCCGCATATCGGCAATTGTGCCAATAAACAGAATCCGGCCACGGTCGATGATAGCCACACGGTCACAGATTTTCTCGGCGACTTCCAGGACGTGAGTCGAAAAGAACACACTTTTGCCGCTGTCAGAATGCTCGCGCATCATCTCTTTAAGCTGAAAAGAAGACTTGGGATCAAGACCCGTCATTGGTTCGTCCAGAATCCAGATGTCAGGGTTGTGTAGCAGGGCGCCCATGATCACCAGTTTTTGCCGCATGCCGTGCGAATAGCTCTGGATCCGGTCGGCGAGGGAATCAGTAAGTTCAAAACGTTTTGCCAGAACGGTTATTCGCTCCGAGCGCTCACTTGAGGGCACCTGATAAATATCGCCCATAAAACGCAAATACTCGATTGCTTTGAGCCGCGGAAAAATATTCGGGTCGTCCGGCACAAAGCCGAAAGCACGTTTGGCGGCGATGCTGTCTTTTACTATGTCGTGCCCGCTGATTTCAATGCTGCCTTCGTCAGGGGTGAGAATGCCGGTCATCATTTTAATAGCGGTTGTTTTGCCTGCACCGTTAGGCCCTAAAAATCCGAAGATTTCACCGTCCTGGATATCGAGGCTGATTTTATCGACCGCCTTCACTTTACCGTTATAGGTTTTGCTGACACTCCGAATCGTAATCATTTTCGCCTCCTGCGATTAAATTAAGATAATAATTGCACTCCTGTCAATTCAAGTCAACGCGCTAAATTGCTCAACCCAACGCCCGTTTCACTTCAGATAAAAACGCCGATCAGTTCAAATTATGGTGCCAGTCAGAGCTGTTGACTCCAGTTCCCGATACCAGCCTAGAAGCTGCAGGCTGGGCATTTCGTGTTCCAGCTGGTAGAGCACCAGCATGGCTTCACTGTCAGCGCGCGGGCTTTCAAAATCAAGATAGAAGCGGTAATTCCAGGCTTTGAGCGGGTCAGGCCGCGACTGGATTTTCAACAGATTGATGCCACGGTCACTGAACATGGAAAGAGTTGCTGCCAGGGCACCGCTTTGGTGCGGAGTGCTCAGGACCAGGCTGACACGGTCGGCGTCTGGCGTAATAACGAGTTCCCGGCTGATAACTACAAACCGGGTCTGATTGACACCGCTGTCACAGATATCATCGGCCAGAACCTCAAGACCGTGCAGTTCTGCTGCGGCGGCTGAGGCGATCACAGCCAGCCCGGGTTCAGCTGCTGTTGCAGCTTCAGCAGCCGCAACAGCTGTGTTGGCGGCTTCTGCCGTTTCCCAACCATGCTTGCGGATAAAGCTCTGGCATTGAGCCAAGGCTTGTGGATGCGAGCGTACCCGCCGGATTTCTGCCAGAGTGGTGCCAGGTTTGGCTGCCAGCCGATGCTGGATCGGTAATAGGACCGACTGGATTATGTAAAGTTGTTGCGAAAGCAAAAGGTCATAAACAGCGTCAACCGTGCCGGCGGTAGAATTTTCCAGGGGGAGAACCGCCAAGTCGGAACGACCGTCCAGAACTCGGGTGCAAGCTTCAGCAAATGTTGGCGCCGGCACGAGTTCCGCATCAGGGAACAGAAGCTCCCCGGCTTCCATGGAATATGCTCCACTGGCACCCTGACAGGCAATGCTGGCAGCACGCGCCGGTTTGACAGCTGCCTTATGCAGGCGTTCTCCAAGCGCCCACTCATGGTCGTGCGGCAATAAATCCTCGTACTGAGCCTCACGTGAGAGCCGCATCAAAGTCCGGGCGAGGCTTTCGGCCCGCCGGCTGTCCGCCTGCGGAAAACGGCTGCTCACTTGCGCTGCTACAACTGCTTCCCTTTCAAGATCAACCACAGGCAAACCACTGCGTTTTTTGTAGTCAGCCACCTGACGGACGATTGCCAGCCGTTCGCGAAACCTATCGAATAATGCTTCATCCAGGTCATTAAGCTGTATGCGCAATTCTGTCAGATCCGATGTTTTTTCTGGCAATTCGCAGCCTGCCAGTAAATCACAAAGCTGTTCCAGTGCTACCAGGTAACTGTTGAAGCCCAGACCGCTGATTTGAGCTGCGCAGACAGGCTCAATCACAGAAATCCGCCGGAACGGTTCACGCTTATGAATATTTGAGATATGGATTTCCATTACGGGCACACCACAGTCTGCGATCGCATCGCGCAAAGCATAGCTATAGTGTGTAAGGGCTCCGGCATTGAGCAGAATGCCGTCGCAGCTTCCGCGTGCTTGCTGAATTAGTTCGACCAGTGTGCCTTCATGATTGCTTTGCTTAGCAGTTAATTCATACCCAAATTTCCCAGCAGCTTCACGCACCGCAGTTTCTACGTCAATGAGTGTAAAATTGCCGTACTGGATTGGGTCACGCCGGCCGAGCATATTCAGGTTAGGCCCGTTAAGCAGCAGTAAACGCTTGTGTTTGCTGGTTTTATTCATGGAAGCGCTCCTTAAATCCGGTTAGTAATCAGTTCTGATTTTAGTAAACCGAGCGGTCACCAATCAGCAAGTCAAGTGAAGCAATAGCCGCAGCAGCTTCCACAACCGGAACAGCCCGGATAACTATTGACGGGTCATGGCGGCCGTGAATCACCAGTAGTTCGTTCTGGCAGGTGCGCAGATTTACTGTATCCTGTTCCCGGCCAATTGAAGCGGTCGGTTTGAAGGCAACACGGCATAACAGCGGCATTCCTGAGGTGATTCCGCCGTCGGCGCCGCCGCTGTTGTTGGTGCGTGTCCGTATCTGGCCATCAACAAACTGAGGACTGTCATTGTTTTCCGAGCCGTACGAACGGGCGGCTGCAAAGCCACTGCCGAATTCGACTCCCTTTACAGCGGGGATTGCAAACAGCAGGCTGGCAAAACGGGGTTCGACACCGCCAAACATAGGGTCACCTAAGCCGGCAGGCAAACCGCGGACAATACATTCAACAATGCCTCCTACTGAATCCAGTTTTTCCTTGGCGGTCATGATCGCTGCCACCATTGAGGTTTCCAGCTCAGGATTCAAAACAGGGAATTCGCGCGACTGCAGCTGATCGATTTGCGCTGTTGATGCTGTAACTGCGTCGAAAGGCAAATCTCGGATACCGGCCACCTCATATAGGTGAGCGGCAATACGAATCCCGCGTTCTGCCAGAATCTGGCTGGCAACAGCCCCCGCAAAGGTAAGCGGCGCAGTCAGGCGACCCGAAAAATGACCGCCGCCACGCGGATCCTGGGCGCCGCCATACCGGATGGCACCGGTTAGGTCAGCATGGCCGGGGCGTGGTTTTTCCAACAGTTCAGCGTAATCGGCACTGCGGGTATCGGTATTGCGAATGATCGCAGCCAAAGGGGTGCCCGTGGTGCGGCCCTGGTAATAGCCGGAGAGAATTTCCGGCACATCGGCTTCACGTCGGGCCGTTGTATGGCTGGCACGCCCGGGTGCGCGCCGCGCCATGAAAGCGGCAATTTGCGCTTCATCCAACGCAATGCCGGCCGGCAGGCCGTCAAGAACCACGCCGATGCCACTCCCGTGTGATTCGCCAAACAAACTGATCTTAAGGTTTTCACCCCAAATCGAGCCCATTTACCTCACCTCCTAAACGGCTGAATTCCAGAAAAAAATCAGGGTAGCTTTTCCGGACGGATTCAGCGCCTTGTATTGTAACTCCCTTTTCGCTGCGTAAAGCTGCCACAGCAAGGGCCATCGCGATTCGATGGTCGCCGGCACTGTCAGCAATACCGCCGGTAAAAACAGGAGCAGTTTGGCTGCGGTCAACAATTGAAAAGCAGCGATTGTACTTACCACCGTTAATTTGCAAACCATCACTAGTTTCCCTGACATCCGCTCCAATTGCATTTAGCGCTGCTGTGGTGCTGGCCAGTCGGTCACTTTCCTTAAAACGCAGACGGGCAGCGCGGACAATTGTCGTTACAGCGTCCAGCTGCGCAGCCGCTACCGTGATAATCGGCACCAAGTCTGGTATTTGTGAGACATCGATAGTATATATGCCTCTGCCAGCAGCCTGGCCACTGCTGAATTCGGCCAGGATTTCTACGATTCTTTTGTCACCCTGACAGGAATCAGCCGACAACCCTTCCACCTGCACGTTGCTGCCGCAAAAATTGGCTGTCAGCCAAAAGGCAGCCTGAGAATAATCTCGTTCAACGGCATAAGCAGTCGGCTGGTACTTTTGCCCGCCGGGCACGATGAATTGCCCGCCGGGCACGCTGGAAGCTGTCGACTGCTCAACTTGCACGCCGAATCGACGCATTGTATTTATTGTCATTTCAACATATGGTGCCGACTCAAGCGGCGTCGTTAAGTTGATTTTTGAATCTCCTGCGAGGAGCGGCAGCGCCAGCAGCAGACCGGATAAGTACTGCGAGCTGATATCGCCGCGCAACGAATAATCACCGGCACGCAACTGCCCGCTGATTTCAAGCGGCAGGCTGCCAACTGTTGGAAAATCAAATTCAATACCGTGCGGTCCCAAAATCTGCTCATATTCTCGCAAAGGTCTGGCCGGCAGCCGCCCGTGGCCGACAAAACGGCTTTGCCGTCCTAAAGCGGCGGCGATCGGCAGGATCAGGCGCAGGGTTGTGCCCGACTCCCCACAGTCAAGCACTGCACCGGGTTGGGTAAATGCCGCCAGGCAGGACTTAGTTGCCAACAGATCTTCTGAAAAAGGGGGTTCAAGACCATCTAAGCTATCAGGCTTTCCAGCCAGCGCAGCGCAAATCAAGGCGCGGTGGGCATCACTTTTTGACGGCGGCGGTGTTATCCGGCCGTTCAGAACTCCCGGTCCAACAAATACATCAGACATCGGGCCATACTTCCAAAAATAACTGATTAAACTCAATCAGAGGAATGGGCTGGACAAAGCCAGCTCCAATTTCGCGCAGCAAAATAAAATTTATCCGGTCAGAACGTTTCTTTTTGTCAGCCTTTACTGCTTTTAAAAGATCCTCAGCCTGAAGCTCCGGCGCTCGCAAGGGCAATCCATTCGTTTCAAGTACCGCAGCCGTGCGTTCCCTGATACCGGCAGGAGTGCAGCCGATTTTTTCTCCTACGGCTATTGCCGCCATCATGCCAATTGCCACAGCCTCGCCGTGAGCATATTTGCTGAAGCCTGTTACCAGCTCAATCGCGTGTCCAATGGTGTGACCGAAATTAAGCAGCATGCGTTCGCCGTGATCCTGCTCATCGCGGGCCACAATTCCGGCTTTAATGCGCACACAACGGTCGATCACCCACTCCAGATCATAGGTTTTTTGTTCGATCTGCCGAAAAAGCTCAGCATCGCTGATCAGCCCTGTCTTGATAACCTCTGCCAGTCCTTCTGAAAATCGGCGCCGGCTAAGCGAACGCAGCACAAGCGGGTCGATAACAACAGCTTGCGGCTGGTATACAGTACCTACCAGGTTTTTACCATAAGGCAGATCAACTCCGTTTTTGCCGCCAATAGAAGAATCTACCTGAGCCAACAAAGTGGTAGGCACCTGCATCAGCGGTATGCCCCGCAAGTAAGTTGCGGCCGCGAATCCAGCCAGGTCACCCACTACCCCGCCGCCCAGCGCAATAACCAGGTCTTCGCGGGAAAGGCCGGCAGTGGTAAAAGCTTCGTAGAGTAATAAAGCTGTAGCCATTGTCTTACTGGCCTCACCAGGCTTGATGACAGCCGAGGCAACTTCAAAATCCGCTGCTTCAAGTGTTTGCCGCAGGGAATCGTAATAAAGAGCCTCCACATTTTCGTCGGTGACAACTACAGTTCGGCGGCCGCGGCAACAACTTGCCGCGACTATTCCGGCTTGCATGTTTAAGGCATTGCCGGCAATGCGGATCGGGTAGGATCCAGCTTGATCAGAGGATAAAAGTTCTGGCATTATGGTCTCCTTGTTCAGATCGTGCGGCCAACAGCTTCTGCGATTGGGCGCAATTCAGCAACAAGCTGGTTAAATGCGGTTGGAGTCAGCGACTGCGCCCCGTCAGAAAGAGCGTTTTTGGGATCATTATGCACTTCAATAATCAGGCCGTCAGCACCGGCGGCTACTGCAGCCTTGGCCAGGGCAGGCACTAGAGCCGCTTGCCCGGCAGCATGGCTCGGGTCGACAAAAACCGGTAGATGAGTCAGCCGCTTAAGCACAGGTATAGCGGAAATATCCAGAGTGTTGCGTGTACTGGT
>CAYPHB010000004.1:0-18757 GCA_964410445.1 uncultured Oscillospiraceae bacterium | reverse complement strand
CAAAAGTCCGTATACCCCGCTCGCAGAGGACAACATCGGAATTACCGCCGCTCATGATATATTCAGCCGACATCAGCCATTCTTCAATGGTATTGGAAAACCCTCGCTTCAATAAAATCGGCTTGCGCACACGGCCCAGTTCTTTCAGGAGCTCAAAGTTTTGCATATTCCTCGCTCCCACCTGAATAATGTCGACAAATTCCATGAACATTTCCAGTTGAGACGGGTTCGTAATTTCAGAAACAACCGGCAGTCCGGTTTGTTCCCGCGCCTTTTTCATGTAAAGCAGGCCTTCGGCCTTCAGGCCCTGGAACGCATAAGGTGATGAACGCGGCTTGAAGGCGCCGCCGCGCAACAGTACTGCTCCGGAGGCCGAAACTTCTCTGGCCAGCATTTTCACCTGTTCCTCCGATTCAACAGAACAGGGGCCGGCGGCAATACAAATCCGCTGACTGCCAATTTCGATGTTGCCCACTTTGATCACTGTATCATCTGGATGAAATTTGCGATTGGCGCGTTTGTAGGGTTCCTGGACCTTCAGCACCCGCTCAATCGAGTCGTCCATTTCCAGGCTGGAAATATCAATATCCGAGGTGTCGCCGACCAGGCCGACAATAATAGTGCTGCTGCCAAAAATCGGACTTGTCTGCACGCCATATGCTGCCTGCAAACGCGAGCAAAGCTCGTCGACTTTCTGGTGGTCGGTTCCCTGTTTGAGAATTAAAATCATGGTGGTACTCCTTAAAATTTGTTAAGCCCAAGGTCATGGACATGTTTCGTTTTTGCTCAACTGCCCGGCTCAGATCAGGGACTGGTTTTTCGACTTTAAATATCTGCCAAGCCCAAACTATAGACGATTTTTTCGATTACTGTTGCTTCATCTCCGGCAGCATTAACCGCTAGATCTGCAGTTGCAATATAGCGGGGCAGGCGTTTTTCATACAACAGCTGTGTGCGCTGGGCAACATCACCATCCAGCATCGGCCTGCCAGACCCGTCAGCCAACCGTTTGCTCAGTTCCGCGATCGGCACATGCAAAAATACTGTCTGAGTTGGATGTGCTCTAAGCAAATCTGTCGTTTCTGTTTCTACCAGCGCGCCGCCCCCAACAGACAACACAAGGCTTCCCGGTTGATTTAGTACTTTTTCCAGGGTTTGGCGTTCAAAGCCACGGAACCAGGGTTCCCCTTGCTCAGCGAACATTTCCGGTATGCTCTGTCCTTTTGTGCGTTCCATTGTCGCATCGAGATCAATAAATGACAATTTTAAGCGATCTGCCAGGCCTTTACCGATTGTTGACTTCCCGCTGCCCATAAAACCGTTGAGAATAATTTTGATCGGGAAACGACTAAAAACAGCGCCGGGCAGTGTTTTGCGGATCGCTGCCTGATCTTCCGGTGTGAACACGGCATCCGGGTGCCAGATCTGCTGGGCTACTAATGCCTGTTCAAAGAGCATGCCCAGTCCGTTGCGTATGATTGGTTTTTTCGCCCGGGCCAGATCGCGGGTTGCCGATTTATCACTGTCGCCTGTGTTCAGGTCGGTAAGCATCTGTTCAGGTGAAAGCGAATGACCAACTAATAGCAGTTTTGTAGCTAAGGGGTTATAAATCGTGTCATAGAGACAGCTTGCAGCACGAGCCATTGCTTCAGGCAAAGGCAAAGCACCTGTATGCGGCCACATGCCTGCAGGGGTACCGTTTAGAATCACGTCGAAAGGCTCGGAGGTGCTGAGAGCCTCAAGCGGGATTACTTTTACGCCTAATTCGGCTGCGAGCTTTTCGCTGCGGCTGGATGTGCGTGATGTGATCCAGACATCTCCACCCGCCAGCCGGCTTTCCCAGATCATAGTACGGGCAACTCCGCCCGCGCCAGTTACCAGTACTCGGCGACCGGCTAATGGCAGCTGTTCCCGCCGGAACCCGATCCGGTCGGTGTTGAAGCCACGGCGTTGGAAAACCGTATTGACGGCACCAAATTCTGCTGCCGAGGTGTCAAGGCCAGTTAGAAATGGAATCACAACTTCCTTGTGGGGAATGGTGATGTTGAAACCGTCGAACTCATTTAAGAGTTTTGGCATATTCGCCGCTAAATTCTCCGGCGCGATTTCAATCAGTTCATAAGTACCTTTGATCCCGGCCGCGGCCATCAGAGATTCATGAATCAGCGGTGAAAGACTGTGCCCCAAGGGATAGCCCAGTAAGCCGTGCCGAAAAAATTGTTTAGTTTGTGTGTTATTTGGTCCCGTTGCTGGATTGCGTTGTTCAGTCGACATCATAACCGGCCTCCTTCAAATAAGCCGAAGCGGCCAGAGCCTGACGTGTATCCGGGAACATCAGCTGCAAAGCGCCTCCAGCGTAGGATCGGGCATCGCGAATATGGATGTTGCGGATATTTATGCCCTGCTCTCCTAATAAGGTTGTAATTCGCCCCAGTTCGCCCGGGCGGTCAGGCAGTCTGACAGTAAGTGAACTCAGTGCCTCGAGCGCGCCGCGACCATCGATTGGTAAAGCGTCGCGATACGCGGCGGCTGCAGCGAACAGACGACGCAATGCGGTCTTTTCTCCTGTTTCAAGTGCTGTAGTAAACTCGGCAATCAAATCAAGGTATTGGTGTAAAACCGGCAGCAAAGCCGGCCGGGCGGAAAAACAAATCGAAGTCCAAAGGTCCGGGCTTGAGGAGGCTATGCGAGTGATGTCGCGAAAGCCGCCGGCTGCCAATTGACTCAGAAGCGGGTCTTCCGAGCGATCCGCCAAAAGGCAAAGTGCGGCTGCGGCAATATGCGGCATGTGGCTGATCGCGGCAACTGCCTGGTCATGTTCTGCCGGTGTCAGGCACAACGGGATAGCACCAATCGCGCGCACCAATGCTGAGATCAGGGCCACATCAGCAGTTGTCTTGATGCTTGCCGCTGGCGGCGGGCAGATTACATAAATCGCGTTTTCGAACAAATCGGCAGCAGATGCGGCATAACCAACCCTTTCCGAGCCGGCCATCGGATGGCCGCCAATAAAGCTTTTTGCCTCAACCTTTTCGAAAATTTCAAGCTTTGTACTGGCTGCATCAGTAAGAATACCATCGCAAAACAGAGCTATTCTGTTGACCAGCGCAGCCACTGTTTCGGCGGGTGTGCATACAAATACAATGTCCATATTGTTAAGTCTGCTGAAGTCTGTCTCATTTACCGGGGTTGACGGTAATAGCAGAACTTCATCTGCTGTGCCATCAATAGTGGCCAGGCGCAAAACTTCTTCATCGCGGTCGCAGGCAATAAGGGAGGCGATTTTCGCCTGGCTTTTCAGAGCACGGGCCAGTGACCCGCCGATTAACCCAAGGCCGACAATGGCTACACGCAATTTTTGCAAAGATACTGTTTCAGGTTCAGACATCGTTTCCGTTTCCGTCTTTCTTGATCTCGGTACCGAGGCTGCGAATCATCGCTTCTATGTTGGTGGCGCAATGCAATGCCTTTTCCCTGCTGATTAACTGCTGCCGGTAAAGGCGCAAAATACTGTGGTCCATTGTTGACATACCACTTGACGTATTCATCTGAATAACACCGTCGATTTGCGGAGTTTTGCTCTCCCGGATCATATTGCGAATAGCGCTGTTCATCCTCATAATTTCAAAAGCAGCCAGTTGTCCACGCGATTCTGACGCTATCAGCTGCTGAGAAACAACTGCCTGTAGTACTGTGGAAAGCTGAATCCGGATTTGCTGTTGTTGCGAAGGCGGAAACACATCGATTATCCGATCGATGGTTTTGGCAGCCCCGATCGTGTGCAGGGTTGATAGAACCAGATGTCCGGTTTCAGCCGCGGTCAGAGCTATGGATATTGTTTCCAAGTCACGCATTTCACCAATCAGGATTACGTCCGGAGTTTGGCGTAGAGCCGCGCGCAGGGCAACACGGTAGGAATCACTGTCAGTACCGATTTCCCGCTGATTAACAATGCTTTTGCGGTGCTGATGCAGATATTCGATTGGATCCTCCAGAGTCAGTATGTGGCAGGAGCGTTCGTTGTTGATCCGGTCGATCAAAGCAGCCAGAGTTGTTGTTTTACCGCAGCCGGTGGGACCGGTAACCAATACCAGACCCTGTCGCAGGCGAGAGAGTTCCATTACAGTGTCAGGGATTGCCAGTTCTTCCGGATCAGGTAAAAAAGTATAAATCCGCCGGATCGAAACCGCTGCAGAGCCGCGCTGAGTGAAAATATTGACGCGGAAGCGGCCGATTTGTGGAACCGACAAGGAAAAATCATGTTCACTTCCGATGTTGAGCTCACTTGGCGGCTTGTTGGCGCGAGTTAAAAATGCCAGTGCGATTTCTTTAGTATCTGCCGGAGTCAGCATGGCCCTGCCCTCTGCCGGATACAGCTCACCGTTGATCCGGAAGGTCGGCGGTACACCAACCGTAATCAGGATATCTGAAGCATTCTGCTCAGCTGCCTCAGTTAGAATCGCGAGGATATATTCCCGGCACTTTTCATCCAAACTCAAGGATGTCGTTTTTAGTACATCAGAATTGTTCATTCAAGCTCACCTTTCCAAACGCCGCCTTCACCGCTGTCATAATCAAACGGTTCTTGCCAGGCTGTCCAGCGGTCTATAACCAGCTGAGGTTTATTTGCGCCGGCAGCCTGTTCAGTCAGGCGCAAACCTACTTCTATTGCCTGGTCTTCATGCCAGCACCGGAACAGCAAGTCGCTGTCAGCGTCAAACCCTGTTTTCAGCTGTTCAACGTCAGCCAGCGTTTCAAGATACTCCTGCAGCTGTACCACTATTTCTTCTCGTGTCGCTGCAGGCTGAGTTGTTTGCCGGGATTCCTGATAGAGTCGCAGCTCAGCAACAACATTAACAGCCCCCTGATCGGCTGCGTAGTAGGCACTGAGCCACTCAGCCCGGCGATTGGCCAGACGGTTATCAGCTGCGGTGGTAACCAGCGAGAGAACCCCAAAAAATATCAACAGAACCAGTAAAAGTACAATCAAGGCTGAAGCCGAGCCACTACGGCCGCGCCAGAATTTTAACCGCTTGTTTTTCATGGCGCTGTTTCCTCCGGAGCTAAGCGGGCAGCTGTCAGTTTAAAAACCAGGTCGCCCTCCAGGCCCAAAATATTGATCTGTAACACTTCTGCTCCGGTATCCTGCCGATCAGCCAGCTTAAGCTCTGCGGTAATCTCAATTTGCGCATTGCCTGGCTCGACAGCTTGCAAATCACCCGTATAATTCAGGCGCAGAATCTGGGTCGGTTGCAAAGGTCCGGCTGCAAAAGGATTATCTGCGAGCGAGCTATATTCCGGCTGGTCAAGTCCTGCCTGCCAGCCTTCGGCCAGGTTGCGGGCGCAAAGCACCGCGTTGTCGAGGCGATCGGTCCTGGTTGTTAAAGTATGGGCAGCAGCAAAGAGCTGGACAACAATAACGCTGAAAACAGCGAGCAGTGCAATGGCTGCGATCATTTCCGCCAGAGTGAAGCCTCGCCTGCTATTGCGCAAGCTCCTGGTTTTAGCCGGGGCACACCGCCTGCTTAAGGAGTATCTTCTTGTCCGCTGTGCGCTCATGGTGTTGCCTCCTGCACAGCACGTAAATGGATCCATTGGCTGGCAGAAACAGGAGTATCCGAACCAGTAGTTAAAGTCAAAACTAATAACTGCTCTCCTGCAAAACTGACTGCCATTTTATCAGCCCTGGCAATTTCCGCTGCCATGTCAGCGTTAACTTCCAGCCCTTTGCGGCTGAACAGCTCTCTGAGCATTCCAGCTTCGACATAGAGTTGTGTTTCATACACATTGCCTTCGATCTCCTGCGTCAGAACCAATGCCTGTCCGCCTCCGAACAGTGCCGGTCGGATTTCAACCTGACCAACACCGTCAATTTTTTTCAGGCGCACATCCAAATAAGAGAGACCGATGCGCAAATCTGCGGCCTGATCGCGGTTGGCATATATTCTGGCATATGCTGCACTGCCGACATCGGTCAGCAAAAACACTGCGACTGCGACAAATGTCAGCAATAACAGCACCAAAACCAGCTCGATCAGAGTATAGCCTTTTCTACTTCTCATTTACTTTGCACCTCGATGATCGGACGGATATTAGCTCCGACCACCTCGTAATAATAATCGTAGTTTTCCCGATCAATTATCAGGCCGTAATTCGCCTCCAGATATTCGAGAGCAGGAGGATAAGCCCCTTCCAGCGCATAGCACTGACGGGCTGCACGGTCTATCGCGACTGCGGCAATTTCAAGCTGTTCCGCGGCGCGGCGCTCAGGTAAACCAGCCAGCGCGCTGCCAATCAGAATCAGGATGATCAGAACCAGCGCGGCTACTACAATCAGCGCAATGTTTTGAGGGTTTATCCTTTTCATGGCTGCACCTCAGCCGACTGCGCCGATGATTTCAACCAACGGCAGCATTACTGAAAGCAGTATAGCGCCGACAATCAGCGAAAGCAGAACAACCAGTAAAGGTTCGACAATGCCCGAGAAACGGGTCAGATGAGCATCAACCTCGGCTTCATACGAATCAGCGACTTTACCCATCACAGTATCCAATTCACCGGTGCGGTTGCCCAGCGCCAGCAGACGCACGAACAAGCGGGGGAAAATATCAGCTGCGCTCAGTGCAGTGAAAAAGTCAGTATCTGCCGCGATCTTGGCACGTAACCCGCTGATCCGCTTAGCGACAATACTATTTTCCATTACAGCTTCTGTCATATTCAGCGCGGAATCTAAATCAACTCCACTATGCAGCAGGCTGGCCATTGCCTGAGAGAAACGCGCAGCATAAATGCGCTGATACAAAGGCCCGACAACCGGCCAGTTCAGCACAATCCGATCGCGCAGGCGGCGACCGGTGCTGCTGCGCCAGAAAATCAGCCAGAGAACGATAATGATCGCCGTGGCCAGAAGCACAAAAGGCCATTGCCGGCGCAGGAAAATTCCGAATTGCATAAGAACACGTGAGAAACCGGGCATGGTGCCGCCGAAAGAATGCAGAATCTGTTGAAAAATGGGCAAAACCCGGACAATTATCAAAATAATAACCGCCAGCATCATGACCGCCAGCACTGCCGGATAAACCAGGGCGCTGCGCAATTTCCGCCGGAGGGCTGCATCCTTTGTATAGTAGGCTGCCAGACTGACCATGATTTCGTCGAGATTACCCGTACGCTCGCCAATACGCGTCATATGTACGAGGTAGTCAGGAAATCCTGTCGTGGCTGCCATAGCGTTACTGAGCGGCTGGTTTTTTGCTAAACCATCACTAAGCCCTGCCAGTAGAGGCTCAATCCTCCGGCCACGAGCACCGTCCTGCATCATTTCTATGCCTTCAGCCAATGGAATGCCGGATTTTTGCACTAAAGCAACCTGCTCGCAAAACGCGGCAAGTTCTTCGCGCGGAACTGAGGTTCTTTTTTTGCCGAACATTATTTCACCTGCCTGAACGGAAACCGGCAGTAAGCCGGTCGGGCTTATGTGCATGTTCATTATATCTGTCACAACAAACGTTTGTCATCATGGGCACTTATCACCTTGAACTAGTTATCTCTTAAATACTATAATGAATTATTAGTATTTAGCTGGTTTCAGCAAAATTCAACTGCTTCATTTCACCCGCTGATGTTGTTACCACGGGTTTCCGATATTTATTCTGGTCAGGAGGCCGATCTTGCTCTTTAAACGTTCTGCGCCCCGTCTGCCGTTTCGCCTTTTATTCTTCACTCTGGCAGTGATTATTGCTTTACCCGCAATCACTGCAGGCTGTATTGTGCGACCGGCACCCACGTCAATTACAACTGTTATACCTACAGGGACCACAAGTGAGAGCGGCACAGGCCCGTCCGATTCAGGAACCAGCCAATCCGAACCCGGTACATCCCTCACAGAATCCACCGGAACTACAGGCTCCGAATCCTCCGGTTCAGCCGTTTCTGATCCAAGCACTTCCGGCACTTCTGCGGACGGCTCGCAAACCAGTCAATCTTCAGGTGATCCGTCGGGTACTGCTGGTTTCAGCGAAACCGGAACCTCTGGTTCAACCAGTGTCTCAACATCATCCAGTGCCCCTACACAGCGGCCGGGAACCACGGGAACCACGGGAACCAATAATTTCAACACAGGTTTTACAACCAATACTACTCCCTGGACAACCGGCACACCCCGGCCAACTACCGTGACAACTGCCCGGCCACCCACAACTTCAACCACCAGAGCTCCAACCACCACTACCACCAGGGCTCCGACCACAACTACAACCAGAGCCACTACCCAAGCTACAACTGTGCCTACCACGCAAGGTTCAACCAGTAATTTTCCGGTTAAAAACTACGGATCCTTCCCTCGCAGTTCTTATGGTACAAATGCCAGCATTGTTACAAGCGAAGACGGTGTAGTGAGCATCGATGTCGGCAGCACCCGCAGGGGTGTGGTATTGGTTAAAATTAATTCCGGCACCAGCAAAGCCTGGAAATGTCTGCTTAAAGGGCCTTCCGGTTCTTATCAGTATGACTTGCTGAAACGCGGTGTTTACGAAGGCGTTCCTTTGCAAATGGGCAGCGGTGCCTACAAACTGACAGTGTATGAGCAAATCAGCGGTACCAGCTTCGCAACCCACACAGCGCACAGTTTTAATGTTTCTCTATCCTCTAGTTTGAGTCCTTATACAGCATCCTCGATTATTGTTGACTTTTCCAGCGGCTCAGCCAGCACTGCCAAAGCCAAGTCGCTTGTTTCCGGTAAAACCAACCAGGTTGCCCGTATCGAGGCCATCTACAACTGGGTGGTCGACAACATTGCTTATGACCGCGTTCTGGCCGGAAAAATAACCAGCAAAGAAGTCAAAACCTATATCCCCGACCCCGACAAAACCATGTCGAGCCGCAAGGGTATTTGCTACGATTACGCTGCTTTAATGGCTGCGATGCTGCGTTCACAAGGTATACCCACCAGGCTGATCATGGGCTTAGTACCGCAGGGGTACCATGCCTGGAATGAGGTTTATCTGGCTGGCACCGGCTGGGTCGTAATCGCCAGTTTCAACTATCGCCAGGTTGACGGGAGCGCCTGGGTTATGTTTGACCCCACCTTTGCAGCTGGCAACATGAGCGAAGAAAAAATCCTCAACACAACCCATACCAAGCAACGAACCTACTAAAGCACTGCTCAGTTCTTTCTGTTATCTATAACGCGTTTGGCCTTACCCTCGCTGCGCGGCAGGCTGCGCGGTTCAACCAGAGTGATTTTTGCAGATATGCCCAATACTGACTGAACATCGGCATTAAGCTTGCGTTCCAGGTTTTCGATTTCCCGCACTGAGTCAGAGAAGAAAGCGCGCGTCATTTCGATTTGAATTTCCATGAAGTCAAGATTGCGAACCCGATCGACGATGATCATGTAATGCGGTTCTACTTCACCATAGGAAAGCAGAATCGCTTCAATTTGAGTTGGGAACACATTGACACCGCGAATGATCAGCATATCGTCGGCGCGGCCGGTCACTTTTTCCATGCGTACAGTTGTTCGCCCGCAGGCACAGGGTTCATAATGCAGTGAGCTAAGGTCGTGTGTGTTGTAACGCAGCAGCGGCGTACCTTCTTTGGTAATGCTGGAAAACACTAATTCGCCGGTTTCACCGGGCGGCAGCGGTTGATGTGTTTCCGGGTCGATAATTTCCGCAATAAAATGGTCGGCCTGAATATGCAGATCATCACTGCAAACGCAGCTCATCGAAACCCCGGGCCCCATTGTTTCTGAAAGGCCATAGATATCAAAAGCTTTCAGTCCCAGTTTTTCTTCTATTTGCTCTTTCATGGCAATGGTCCAGGGCTCTGCGCCAAAAATGCCATATTTGAGATGCAGTTGATCCTTTGTCACACCGTAGGTTGAAAGCGCGTCAGCCAAATGCAGCGCATAACTGGGAGTACAGGCAATGGCTGTGGGTTGGAAATCAACCAGAATCTGAATCTGGCGCATTGTGTTCCCGGAAGAAACAGGGATAACGGTTGCGCCCAGACGTTCAGCCCCGTAATGCAATCCAAGTCCGCCCGTGAACAACCCGTAACCGTAAGCAACATGCAGAATGTCGCCCTTAGTCATGCCGGCTGATCGCAATGAGCGGGCGCAGCATTCACTCCAGATCTCAATATCTTTGCTGGTATAGCCAACTACCTTCTGTTTGCCTGTGGTACCGGAAGAAGCGTGGATCCGGATAATGTCACTAAGCGGCACCGCAAAAGTTCCATATGGATACTGGTCGCGCATATCCTGTTTATCGGTAAATGGCAGCTTGACTATGTCTTCCAGGGTTTTAATATCCCCGGGCAGCAGGCCGATCGCATCCATTTTTTCTGTATAAAAAGGCACGTGCCCATAAATGCGGCGGACACAATCCGCCAACCGTTCCCCTTGCAGCTTTTGCTGCTCCGCCAATGGCATACATTCATGCGTCGGATCCCAAATTAGATTATTCACGTATTCCCCTCCAGAAGACTCTCGCTGAATCATTTCGCTTGCAGTCAATCTGCCTGAAAGCATGACATTTGAATCTGTTTTAAATACAAAAAAGCCTTTCATCCCTGTTGAGGGACGAAAGGCAACTTCCGCGGTACCACCCTGATTCACAGCATACTAAACGCTGTGCTCTTTTCGGACCCGTTAAGGTCCTCGCCCCAATAACGCCGGGCTTCTGCGGGACAGCCTAATACGTCTTAAACGGTTCAGCAGCCGGCTCCGGAGTGAATATCAGCTTTAGGGCCAGAGACGGACTTACAGTCACGATCCGTCATCCCTGTCTGGTTTTAATCTGCTGATCTGTCTCCATTAACGCCTTTTTGCAGATGAAAGTGGTTTTATTATCATTTTTTGCCGGCAGGTTGTCAAGCATCGACCGGCTTTTGTGTCCGACCGGCTTTTTGACGGGCTTTTGTGTTGTTCGATCGGCTTTTGCCTAATCGTTACTCACGAGGTTGTCGAAGGTCTGTTAACCCGGTTTGCTCTGGCGATTCTCTGATTTCATTGATAATGATATGCGCTTGCGGGCTGTGTCGACCGAAAGCACCCTAACTGTTACCGCCATGCCGGGCTGTACAACGTCCAGTGGATGGCGGACAAAGGAATCAGAAAGCTCTGAAATATGTACTAGGCCGTCCTGATGTACACCTATATCAACAAATGCGCCAAAGTCAGCTACGTTGCGCACTACTCCGGTTAAAACCAGGCCGGGTTTCAAATCGCTGATTTCCATCACATCAGCCATTAAAGTCGGCTGTGGCAAATCTTCACGAGGGTCGCGTCCCGGCTTTTCCAACTCAGCCAGAATATCGGCCAGAGTCAAAGAGCCCAAACCGGTTTTCTCCGCAAGTTTTTCCAGTCCGGCCTGCCGCATCCTTTGCGCCAGTTCGGCTGACGGCTCTGCACCCAATTCACGGCCAATCCGTTTGACTGCGTCATAGCTTTCCGGATGAACAGCCGTAGTATCCAGGTATTCACCGCTATCGGGAATCCGCAGGAACCCGGCGCATTGTTCAAAGGTACGAGCGCCGATGCGTGGGACCTTCAGCAGCTCAGCGCGTTTGCGGAAACGGCCGTTTTGCCCGCGCCAGTTGATAATCGAGTTTGCCGCGGTTTCATTGATACCGGCAACGTAGGAAAGCAGCCGCGCGGAGGCAGTATTCAGGTTTACACCTACCTCATTAACACAGGCTTCAACCACGCCTGTTAATGCTTCATCCAGTTTTTTCTCGGGTAGATCATGCTGATACTGGCCCACGCCTATAGCTTTGGGATCAACTTTAACCAGTTCTGCCAATGGATCGAGCGTGCGTCGGGCTATTGAAACAGCACTGCGCAAAGAGACGTCGTATTCCGGGAACTCTGCTGCTGCCAGCGGTGATGCTGAATAAACCGAAGCTCCAGCTTCACTTACCATCAGGTATTTAACAGCTAAATTGCGTTCTTTTATCAGAGCGCTGACAAAGCGTTCCGTTTCACGCGAGGCAGTGCCATTGCCGATCGCGATCAGTTGGACAGCATGTTTCTTGACGAGTTGCTCCACCTTAGCGGCCGCTTCGGCAATACGTTCGTGCGGTGGTGTCGGATAAATCACACCCGTTTCCAGCACTTCGCCTTCAGCACTCACCACACAAATTTTGCAGCCCGTCCTGAAACCGGGGTCAATACCAAGTACAACCCTGCCGCGCAACGGCGGCTGCAGCAGCACACTGCGCAAATTCACCCGGAAAATGTTAAGTGCACCGGCGTGGGCACTGTCGGTAAGGTCGGCGCGGATTTCGGTAGTAAGGGAAGGCAGGATCAGCCGCTTCCAGGCATCTGCGGCAGCCGGCAGCAGCCAACGGTCTGCAGGCTTTTCTGCAGCCGGAGTCAGCTGCTGACGGAAATAAGGTTCAACAACTTCATAATCAATTTCCAGACTTACAGAAAGAAACTTCTCGCGCTCGCCACGGTTAATAGCCAGAATGCGGTGCCCCGGCACACGCAACACTGGTTCCTGATAATCGTAAAACGCTTCGTAAACGGAGGGTTCCTTGGTTTTGCCGCGGGCTGTGAGCATCGCGTTCTGCCAGGTTTGCTGACGCAACCGACGGCGTAACGCAGCATCATTTGAGAGAGTTTCAGCTACAATATCGCTGGCCCCGGCAAAGACCGTTTCCTGGTCCGGCAGTTCCTTTTCCGCATCGATATGCGCATCTGCCAATCGTCTTAATTCAGCTTCCGAATCTTGTCGCGCCAGCAGACGCAAAGCGAGCGGCTCCAAACCGCGCTCCTGGGCGATTGTTGCTCTGGTCCGGCGCTTTGGCCGGTATGGGCGGTAGATATCGTCCAGCTCAGTTACCGTGCCGGCAAGATCCAGCTGTTTATTTATATCTGCTGTCAACTGACCTGTTTCACCTATCAACCGCCGTACATCTTCACGGCGCGCTTCGAGCGCACGCAGACTTTGCAGCCGTTCATGCAATGAACGCAAAATCTGATCGTCAAGATTACCGGTTACTTCTTTGCGATAACGGGCGATAAAGGGAATTGTATTGCCTGCGTCGATTAATTCGACTATAGCGGCAATCCTCTCCCGGCTAAGTTCAAAATCCTTCGCTAACTGTGCGAATGAGTCCATGAAAAATTCCTCCCGGGCCGCTTCGTGCGGCAGTTGTTTCATCATGATAACACATAGTAATAAGAGCGACGTTCTGCGGTAAGCAGCCCGTCGCTCTTTTTATCTGTTAGTGAAATGTAAGTGATTCTTGTAATTGTGAAAGTGAATCTTTTAATCGTAATCGTGAATATGAATTACATCATAAATTATTCTTTTAGCTTTTGTTGCCCGCCGGCCGCGGCTTTGGCGTTCTGTTCCAACAACGCAGTCTGTTGTCGAATCAAATCGGCCGCAAACGTGGTATCAGGGCTTAGCCAACCGGTTTCCGGCGGCAGTTTTTCTTGAAACATGGTCTCGGTATTAATGTAGATTTCCGAAGGATAATCAACAGTAAACCACTCACCGGAATCAGCTTGAGCCAAAAAGCGCATCATGGCATCATCAGCGGTCAGAAAATGAATGTCTACTGCCGGTGGCTCCAGGCAACCCTGAGTCTGTATGGCCACCTTAACAATCTCCATCAACCTGTCGTCGCAAAAATGATCATAAACATGGATAGTTTCGATCAGCTTATTGTAATCACTGAACCGGCGGCAATGCCAATCCGGCAACAGAGCCGGATCCAGAACCGTCAGCGGATCAGCTGTCTCGGCGGAGCCAGTGGGGTTATTGCCCAAAACAGCTTCCGGGATATAAGCGATCAGCAGTTTGTGCTGCGGATCACAATACAAAAGCGGTTCTGCCAGCACAAAATCGTTACCGCAGTTAAGGCAGACCTGCTGCTGAATTTTCTTCAGCAGCAGGCGCTCTTTCAAATCCGGGTCAGAATCGGCGTCAATAACATCCCAGATAACTGCATCGATGTCGTTAAGGCATTTGGGGCATTGGATCAGGGAGCGGTGAAACCTGCTCGGGATCACGCTTCAAGTTCCTCACCTTCAGTTGATTCCGGCGCCGATTCCGGTTTGTCGGAACCACCATCGGGCCCCTCGCTGTATAGTTTACTTGCAGGACCTTCGTCACTGGAAGCAGCAGAGCCGCCTACGGCAACAGGTTCTTGCGCCGGTGCTCTCTGCGGCCGGCCGGTTACCTTGATTTCACCGTCAACCACATCGACAAGGGCCACATCGCCTTCACCAACCACATTCTCCAGCATGGCTTCCGAGAATTCGTCCTCGACCATCGACTGGATTACGCGGCGTAAAGGACGGGCACCGTACATCGGGTCATAGCCTTTATCAGCCAGCAGCTGTTTGGCTTTGTCAGTTACTTCAAGTCCAATGCCCAAATCGGCTACACGTCTGCGGAATGAGCTAAGCATAATGTCAACTATCCGCAGTACTGAATCCTTGCTCAGCATATGGAAGAAAATGATCTCATCCACACGGTTGATGAATTCAGGATTGAATGTTTTCTTAAGTTCTTCCATGACCACTTCCTGGGCCTCGTCATAGGTTTTACCACCATACAGACGGAAATCCGAGGCTTCGTCACCACGACCGCTTGCATCACGCGTGGCAAGAGCTGGAACGTCAAAGCCAATGCGGCGGCCGGCCGAAGTTGTGATCAGGCGGGCACCAATATTGGAGGTCATGATTATGATCGTGTTCCGGAAGTCAACAGTACGACCTTGACCGTCAGTCAGACGGCCGTCTTCCAGAATCTGCAGTAAAGTATTAAAGACATCCGGATGCGCCTTTTCAATTTCATCGAACAAAACAACCGAGTAGGGTTTACGGCGAACTTGTTCGGTCAGCTGCCCGCCCTCTTCGTAGCCGACATAACCCGGCGGCGAGCCGATGAGTTTGGAGACGTCGAATTTTTCCATGTATTCCGACATATCGACGCGAACCATCGCGTTTTCATCACCAAACATGACTTCAGCCAAGGCTTTGGCCAGCTCAGTTTTACCAACACCGGTTGTACCCAGGAAGATAAATGAGCCGGTCGGCCGGCTGGGATCCTTGAGTCCCAGGCGTCCGCGCCTGATAGCACGGGCAACAGCATGCACCGCTTCATCCTGGCCAATGACACGTTTCTGAATTTCAGTTTCGAGCGACTTGAGTCGGTCTGCATCACTTTCTGTCAACTTACGTACCGGAATATTAGTCCAACTGGCAACAATATCTGCAATGTTGTCGCCGGTAAGTACGCGGTTTGCTTCATCCTTGAGCTGGACATTTTCTGAAGCAGCAGCAATTTGAGCTTCAAGCCCCTGCTCTTCCTTAAGCAACTCAGCAGCCTTCTCAAACTCTTCATTGGCCGCAGCTTCTTGCTTGGCCGAACGTACAGACGCCAGCTTTTCTTCCAGAGCGATCAGGCTGTCCGGCTTGGCAGAACTGCGCAGGCGCAGGCGTGAGGCGGCTTCATCAATCAAATCAATCGCCTTGTCAGGCAAAAATCTATCGGTGATGTAACGCACGGAAAGTTTAACTGCGGCCTCGATCGCTTCATCTGTGATCTCAACTGAGTGATGCTGTTCGTATTTGTCCTTCAACCCGTGCAGGATCTGGATAGCTTCATCTTCGGAAGGCTCACCAATTGTCACGGGCTGGAAGCGGCGCTCCAGCGCAGCATCTTTTTCAATGTGTTTGCGGTATTCGTCAATTGTGGTGGCACCGACAATCTGCAGTTCACCACGGGTCATCAAGGGTTTAAGAATGTTGGCTGCGTCCATTGAGCCTTCAGCTGCGCCGGCACCGATAATCGTATGAAGCTCGTCAATAAAGAGAATAACATTCTGAGCTTTTACAGCTTCATCGAGTCCCTTTTTTAATCTTTCTTCAAACTCACCACGGTATTTAGAGCCGGCAACCATACTTGCCATGTCAAGCGAAATAACTCTTTTGCCTCGCAGCAGATCCGGCACATCGCCACTGGCGACCTTTTGAGCCAAACCTTCAGCGATAGCGGTTTTGCCGACTCCGGGTTCCCCAATCAGCACAGGGTTATTTTTTGTGCGGCGGCAGAGAATCTGCATGACGCGCTCAATTTCCTCTTCCCGACCGATTATCGGGTCAAAACGGTCCTCAGCAGCCATAGCTGTCAGGTCACGCCCGAATTTGTCGAGTGTTGGAGTCTTGGCACCAGTGTTTTGACCGCCTTTTTTTGACATGTTCTGTAAATTGTTGTTGATGTCGCTGATATCAGGATCGGTGTTGCCAAAAGACGCACCTTCACCGGAGTCATTGTTGGCGGCGCCTCGGAGGCCTTCAGCCACAAGTGTGAAGAGCTTGCGCAGATCGACACCTAAACCGGACAAAACTCTGGAGGCCACGCTGTCGCCTTCGCGCAGGATGCCCAGAAGCAAGTGCTCCGGCTCAAGCACTGTCTGACGTACCTTCCTGGCCTCATACACAGCCAACTCAACTACCCGGCGGGTTCGAGGCGTGAACATAGAGGAAATTTTTTCCGCGTTCAGCGAATCATCCTCCTCAACTTCAACCGGTTCTTTACGAGAAATCTGGGAAACCGCAGTATTAAGTTTGTCCAGAGTCAGGCCAAAACTGGTTAGGGCTTCATAGGCCGGGCCATCCTCTTCAGCTGTTATACCGATGAGAAGATGTTCGGTACCAATATAATCAATGCGGTACGCACGTGCTGTCTGATAACTGCGAACCAGTACAGCACCGGCTCTGTCAGAAAATTGAATCATCATAAATATGCACCTCTTTCAAGTCTTTTAATTATTCCAAGTCTTTATTATAGATTTAAGACCATATTGTTAAATTAAATTAATTATGCACCAAGCAAGTCGCGGATCAGGGTCGAACGGGCGACATCGCGTTCATGTGCATTCAGTTGACGGCCATTGGCCTTTTGAATGCTCGCCGGGCCAATGTTGGCTATTATTCTGTTGAGGGTTTGTGGTGTTATGTCATGTAAAATTCCCAGCGCATTTCCCAGTCGAACATCTGAAATCAGCTTTTGGGCTTCCTCAGTTGTCATCAGACGGGCGTTCCGCAATGTAGCCAAAGCTCTCCGGGCACGATCCTCAATTTCAATTGGCTGCTGTTGATACAGTTTTTGCCGCGCTTCACGTTCTTGCTCAATCAATTGCTGGACAATCCGGGTCAAGTCTGAAAGCAGGTCTTCTTCAGAAAGCCCGAGGGTTAACTGATTTGAAATCTGGAACAGATTACCTCCGGCTTTACTGCCTTCACCGTATTGTCCGCGAACAGTAAATCCCATTTTTCCCAGGCCCTCCAAAAGCGGGCGAATGCTGCCAATCTGAACCAGTCCCGGCAAATGGGCCATTACTGAAGCGCGCATCCCTGTGCCTGTATTTGTTGGACAGGCAGTCAGAAAACCGTATTGTTCGCTATAAGCCAGCGGCAGTGACTCCTCAAGCGACAAAGCCACTATGAAGGCTTCGCGGTAGGCATTCTGCAGATCAAAACCGGCTTTCATCGACTGTATCCGAATATGGTCCTCTTCGTTAAGCATCAGCGAAAAAGATTCATCCCGGCTGATAATGGCGCGGCCGCTCTCAGTACGCTGTGCCAAAGCTTCGCTGATCAGGCGTTTTTCGACCAGAGACTCACGATCCTCAGCTGGCAAAGAGGACAAATCCAATTCCAGAAAATCACGCTTGCGCTCTTCACTTTTTCGAAAAAAAGCAGCTGTTATTTCCGTTGCAACCTCCGCCGATTGTGCCTTGTCCAGCTTGTGTGGAAAGGGATAGCGGGTCAGGTTGCGGGCCAAACGCACTCTGCTACTGATAATTACGTCGCTATCGGGACCTTGATCGATATACCACGTCATGACGATGCCTCCTGTTCTCCTTCGGCGGCAGAATTATCCTGTTTTTTGCCGGCGTCGGAGCTGTCTCTTTCCTGTTGGCTACAAAGCCGGGCTTCTAAAGCATGCACTTCATCCCTCAGGCGGGCAGCCTCTTCATATTCCTCGCGTTTAACTGCGGCGGCCAAGCTTTTCCGCAACTCTGCGGTTTTTGTCTTAAGTATCATTTGTTCTTTAGATTCTGGGGTTTCACAGACTGTGCGGCCAACATGTCGGGTACCGCCCTGAACGCGACGCAGCACTGGGTCCAGCTTTTCGCGGAAGGTATCGTAGCACTGGGCACAGCCAAACAAGCCGGATTTGCGAAAACCTTCAAAAGTTGTTCCGCAATTTGGGCAAACCAGCTGACTGCCGGGAATTGTGCCGGTGCCGCCAAAGGCCGGAATGCCGCCGGTAGTGTTGAAGATACTGCCGCCAAAGATACCGCCCGGAAAGAACGGCGAAAAGCTTTGAAACTGAAAATTCGTGCCGCTGTCATGCGCGCAGGCCTGACAAAGGTTTTGCTCAGTTTGCTCTCCGTTAATGTTTTGTGATATGTGTACTGATGCTTCATTTTGCTGGCAGCGATCACATTTCATGCTGTGTCTCTCCTTGCTTTTTTAGTTACTGACTGACATTCAAGTCACGGACTATCAGTCCTGTCAGCATGTGTTTCAATATGTTCAAACGCAATCGGTCGCGGTTTTCAATATCAATTATAGCTAGCGACCGGTCAGATATGGCAGCGTTGATTAAACGAGCTTCCCGCAGGCTGATCAGTTTCTGATCGAGCAGATTGCGAAGCAAGATATCTGCCTGATTCTGCGATAAAGTGTTGCCAAGATGTTGCAGAGTATGGATGAGAAAAC
>CAYPHB010000003.1:23399-30547 GCA_964410445.1 uncultured Oscillospiraceae bacterium | reverse complement strand
CGGTCTGATGAGTCCGACTCAGCACGGCGAGGTTTTCATTACTGAAGACGGGGCCGAGACCGACCTTGATATCGGTCATTACGAGCGCTTCACTGATGAGAATCTCAATGTTGAAAGCGACATCACTACCGGCATGATTTACCGCGACGTGATTAATCGTGAGCGTGAAGGCGGTTACAAGGGCACGACTGTTCAGGTGGTGCCTCATATAATTAATGAAATAAAAGAGCATCTTTTCCGGCTTAGCGGTGTTGATGGCCCCGATGTGGTGATAACCGAAATCGGCGGTACAATCGGCGACATGGAAAGCCAGCCGTATGTAGAAGCTATCCGTCAGGCCAGTCATGAGGTCGGGCGGGAAAATGTTCTGTTTATTCATGTCACCTTGATTCCTTATCTGCGCAAGGCCGGCGAAATAAAAACCAAACCTACCCAGCACAGTGTGCGGACCCTGCTTTCCATGGGTATACAGCCGGATATCCTGGTCTGTCGCTCGGAGGTACCGATCGATCAAAGCGTCAAACGCAAAATTGCTTTGTATTGCAACGTCAATGAAGAAGCTGTAATCGAAAACCTTGATGTTGATACAGTTTATGAACTGCCCCTGCGCTTTGAGGCTGAAGGCTTCGCCAATGTGGTTTGCCGCAAGCTGAAGATCGCTGAAGGAATTGAGCCCGATCTGAAGGACTGGACTAAGCTGGTAGACCAGTTCCACTCAGCCGGTAAAAGTCTGGAAATTGCCATCGTCGGCAAGTATGTGACTCTGCACGACGCTTATCTGAGTGTTACTGAATCTTTACGTCATGCCGCCATACCGGCAGGCGTTCGCCTGAATCTGCGTTATGTCAGTGCCGAAGAAATAGAGGAAAAAGGTCCCGGGGCCTTGCTTGAAAACACGGATGCTATTGTGCTGCCCGGCGGCTTCGGCCCGCGCGGCATGGAAGGCATGGTGCTTACAGCCCGATATGCCCGGGAAAACAAAATCCCGTTCCTTGGCATTGGTCTTGGCATGCAAATGGCGGCAGTTGACGCCGCCAGGCAAGGCGGTCTCGCCAACGCCCACAGCGCTGAATGTGAATTCAGCTGCACGCCTTTATTCGTATTGCCCAGTAACGGCAACAGTCAGGAAAAATATATGCGTCGCGGTGCTCAGGATATAAGACTTGAACCCGGCAGCCGTATAGCAGAAATCTACAATAGTACCGCAATTTCCGAGCGTCATCACAACCGCTGGGAATTTGATCCGCAACATTCTGAAGCTGTCCGTAAAGGCGGCTTTAACCTGACAGGCTGGTCGGCAGACGGCAAATATCTGGAAGCGATTGAGCAACCGGAGCATCCGTTTTACGTCGCCGTTATTTACCAGCCGGAATTCAAATCCCGTCCCACCAGGCCGCACCCGCTGTTTACAGAACTGATCGCGGCCGCGATTCACTGTCAGAAAGGCGCCTGAGAGCAGGCGTCCTGACCTTTTCCGGAGGATAATACATGGCTCTGATTTACGAAAATGAATCCCGCACATTCAGCGAATATCTCCTGATTCCCAATCTGACCGAGCGGGAGTGTATTCCTGACAATGTAGATTTAGGTACAGCGATTGTACGTCACCGTCGAGGGGAGAAGAGCCGCCTGCGTCTCAACATTCCTTTCTGCTCGGCGATAATGCAAGCTGTTTCAGGCAGCGAAATGGCAATCGCGCTGGCTCGCAGCGGCGGTGTTTCCTTTATTTTCGGTTCGCAGCCAATCGAAAGCCAGGCTGAGATGGTAAGAAGAGCCAAAAAATACAAGGCAGGCTTTGTTACCAGTGACAGCAATGTCAAACAGGATGCCCGACTGCGCGACATTCTTGAACTCAAGAAGCGTACCGGCCATTCTACCATCGCGGTAACTGACGACGGTACGCCGAATGGCGTTCTGATGGGAATTGTCACAAGCCGTGATTATCGCATCAGCCGTACTGATCCGGATACTCCGGTGCGTGATTTCATGACCTCGTTCAATCATTTGATTTTTGCCCGGGAAGGGATAACTCTTTCGGAAGCCAATGATATCATCTGGGATCACAAACTTAACCAACTGCCGATCGTCAACAGTGAAAACCGTCTGGTGGCGATGGTGTTCCGGAAAGACTATGACGAGCATAAAGAAAATCCTTACGAGCTGCTGGACAGCCACAAACGCCTGATTGTAGGCGCCGGGATTAATACCCGGGATTACCGCGAACGCGTACCGGCTCTGATAGCTGCCGGAGCAGACATCCTCTGCATTGATTCGTCCGATGGCTTCAGCGAATGGCAGCACGATACTCTGCGCTGGATTCGTGACACCTATGGTGATGATGTGCTGGTCGGCGCCGGCAATGTCGTTGACGCTGAAGGCTTCCGTTACCTGGCGGAGGCGGGCGCTGACTTCGTTAAAGTTGGCATCGGCGGCGGCTCGATTTGTATCACCCGTGAACAGAAGGGTATTGGTACAGGCCAGGCTTCAGCGGTATTAAACGTAGCCGCGGCACGTGATCAGTATTGTCAGGAGACCGGCATCTATGTTCCGATCTGCTCGGACGGCGGCATCGTGTATGATTACCATATGACACTGGCTTTGGCGATGGGCGCCGATTTTGTTATGCTGGGCCGCTATTTTGCCCGCTTTGACGAAAGCCCGACCCGCAAACTGCTGGTAAACAATACCTATGTCAAGGAATACTGGGGCGAGGGTTCCAACCGGGCCCGCAACTGGCAGCGCTATGATGATGGCGGCGCCGGCGGCATGGCATTTGAAGAAGGTGTGGATTCCTACGTGCCTTATGCTGGTAAGCTCAAGGACAACCTGGATCTGTCACTGGCAAAGATCAAGGCAACCATGTGTGCCTGCGGCAGCACTTCTATTCAGCAGCTGCAAGCCAAAGCCCGCCTGGTTGTTGTCTCGGCTACCAGTATTGTCGAAGGCGGTGCACATGATGTTATCCAGAAAGAAAGCGAACGGCGTTCCTAAACGCCAAATCCGTCTCATTTGAAAGGGGACCATAAAATGGCTAAAGAAGTATATGAAATGACAGTAGAAGGCATCCGCCGTTATCAGGAGGAGCTTGAATCACGTCGGACAATAGTCGCGGCGGAAATCTCGGAACGGCTGAAAGAAGCCCGGGCGCTCGGCGACCTCAGCGAGAACTCGGAATATGATGACGCCAAAAACGCTCAGGCTGAAAACGAAGTCCGGATAATGGAAATTGAGTCCATCCTCAAAAATGCCAAGGTAATTGATGAGGAAGATATCAGCAAGAGCAAGGTAACACTCGGCTCGCTGGTGCGGATTATGGATTGCGAAACCAAGGAAGAAATGGAGTTTACTCTGGTAAGTGCCAAAGAAGAAGATATCTTCAATGACCGCATGTCGAGTGATTCTCCGGTTGGTGTCAATATACTTGGCAAGAAGAAGGGCCAGACAGTTGATGTCAAAACCCCGGCCGGCATCCTCAAGTATAAAATCCTGAAGATTGATATTCCTTCCTGAAGACGCTGTAAACCGCAGGCTGGCAGACAATAACGCCGGCATATGCGGCTGATTGGCGCATCTATAAGAAATTTACCGCAAGGCACCGCGCCGTGTGTTGACACTGCGGTGCTTTCCTGCTGAAAGGGGAACAACAATGTCCGTATCCCACCCAGATCAAGATTCAAATCAAATTAACAACAGCAACGAGGCTGGTAACGCCATGAATACAGGCAATATCGGCGACGCTGTTGATGCAGCAAATACAGGCAATGCCAGCGGCACTGTTGATGCAGCAACCGCGGCCGAGCAGAATGAGCAAATGCGAATCCGCCTGGCCAAGCTGGCTGATCTGCAAGCCAATAACTGTGATCCGTTTGAAGAGGTAACTTATCCGGTTACCCATTTAAGCGCTGAAATTGTTGAGCAGTTCGAAACGCTGGAGGGTCAGGTTGTTTCCGTGGCCGGGCGGCTGATGAGCAAACGCGGCATGGGCAAGGTCAGCTTCACTGATCTGCAGGATCGTACCGGCCGCATTCAGCTGTTTACCCGCATCGATGAAATTGGCCCTGAAGCTTACGAGCAGTGGCAGAAGCTTGATATCGGTGATCTGGTAGGTGTTACCGGCCTTGCCTATCGCACTAACCGCGGCGAAATCTCTGTGCGTACCCAAAGCTATAAACTGCTGGCCAAGACACTGCGGCCGCTGCCGGAAAAATTTCATGGGCTGAAGGATACCGACACCCGCTATCGCCAGCGTTACCTCGACTTGATCGTTAATCCGGATGTTAAGGATACATTTTATAAGCGCAGCAGGATTATCAGCACAATCCGCAGTGCTCTCGAAGCCCGTGCTTTCATTGAAGTTGAGACGCCGATCCTGAATCTTATTCCCGGCGGCGCCACAGCGCGTCCCTTTACAACCCACCATAACGCCCTTGATATCGATCTTTACCTGCGAATCGCTCCGGAGCTGTATTTAAAGCGTCTGATAGTCGGCGGCTTTGACCGGGTTTATGAAATCGGCCGCCAGTTCCGCAACGAAGGCTTGTCGATTAAGCATAATCCGGAATTTACTCTGCTTGAGTGTTATCAGGCTTATACCGATTATAACGGTATGATGGATCTGACAGAGCATCTGATTGAAGCAGCCTGTCTGGCCGTTAATGATTCAACCAGAATCACCTATCAGGATCAGGAAATTGATTTGACACCGCCTTTCCGGCGCCTGACGATGGTGGAAGCTGTACGTCAGTTCAGCGGTGTCGACTTTGATCAGATCCCGACAACCGAGGCAGCTCAGGAAATTGCCAAAGCTCATAAGCTGGAGGATTTACGGCCTGATATGCAGCGCGGCGACATTCTGAACCTCTTCTTTGAGACTCACTGTGAGGAACAGCTGACGCAGCCCACGTTTATTTATGACTATCCGATTGAAATTTCACCGCTGACCAAAAAGAAACCGGGCAGTGAAGGCCTGACCGAACGCTTTGAACTGTTCATCAATGGCCGCGAATATGCCAATGCGTATTCCGAGCTTAATGATCCGCTTGACCAGCGCGATCGCTTTGCCGATCAGCTGAAGAAGCGGGAAGCAGGCGACGAAGAAGCCAATCTGATTGATGAGGACTTCTGCGTTGCGCTTGAATACGGTCTGCCGCCGACCGGGGGTATGGGCATGGGCATTGACCGTCTGGTAATGCTCCTGACTAACCAAAGCTCGATCCGTGACGTATTGCTGTTCCCGACGATGAAACCGTTGAAATAGTAACTTAATGCGGTCTTGCCAGATTCACGCTTTCATATAAAACTGTGATTTCCGGTTCGGTCAGCTCGCGCATGCCACCGGCACCCAATGACTTATCAAGACAAAGCGGGCCTACGCTTAAGCGGCGCAGGGCCGTCACTTCCCGCTCAACAGCGGCAAACATCCGTTTCGCCTGATGAAATTTACCTTCGGTGATTGTCAGTTCCGCGTGCTGTGAACCAAGAATCCGCAGGCTGGCAGGCTGGCAGATCAGTCCGTCAGGCAGCCTGATGCCAACCGCAAATCGGTCCGGATCAATTGCAGGATCCAGTGGCGGACCTGAAAAAACGACATCATAGATTTTATCAATCTCGTATCTGGGGCTGGTCAGGCGATGGTTCAGATTGCCGTCATTGGTCAGAATCAAAAGCCCGGTGGTGTCCCTGTCCAGTCGGCCGACGGGTGACAGCTTCGCGTGTTGATAATCAGGCGGTATCAGTTCAGCTATTGTACGATGAGACGGGTCATTCAGCGCGGTAATATAGCCCGCCGGTTTGTCGAGCATCAGGTAATAATAGCGTCGGATCAGGGCCTGTCGGCCGTCAATCAGCAGCAATCCGCGCTCATTGTCGGCTACTTCAGTGGCCGGATCCCGCACTACAACGTCTGCCACAGCAACCCGGCCGGCACGGATCAGGGAGCGAACCTCTGAGCGGCTGCCGTATCCCGAATTAGCTAGTAATCGATCAATTCTCATAGCGGTATTATATACTCTTTCGAACCATTATCGCTTTTGTCTTACGATCATTTCTTATGCTATAATTGTTACATCTGAGCTGATTTATTGACACAGGAAAGAGGCAACACATGGCAGCTAGTATCATCAACCTTGAGGAAGGGATGCCACGCACAGACGCGGCAGTTATGCGTTTGAAGCTGGAGCTTGCTACACTCCGCCGTTGCGGGGTTAAATGTGTTAAGGTTATCCACGGCTATGGTTCTACCGGAACCGGCGGTGCGATCAAGGTTGCTGCTCGGAATTACCTGCGTGAACAGCAGCAGGATTCCCGTATCCGTGCCTTTTGTCCCGGTGAACAGTTCGGTCCCTTTGAAACGATTGGCCGCAAAATGATTCAGTTGATGCCCTCATTCCGGCATGACCCTGATTGGGGACGTCAGAACGACGGTATAACAATGGTTATAATATAAAAACAGCTGCCGGTTCAGATTCACAGGCCTTGCTGGTTGCCGGCTTATCGGCCGGCAGATAAAGAACTTGTTAATCTGACTGATCCTTATGTTTAAAAACTGAACTGCTTTTATGCAATTGCCAGCATCAGCTGGCTTTTATTATCAAGTAAGCTATTGTCTGTTATTATGGTATTGTTTGCTTATTATATGTTTGGATTATACTGGCAAATATCCGATTGTTTACAGCAGTAAAGCTGGAATCACAGGTTACGATTACACCTGCAAGGAGAGATAATGAATAATCCGTTCATAGTTGTAGTTGAAGACGATGCCACCATAGCGGAATTGATCGAATTTAATCTGCATAACGACGGTTATATTACACGCAGCTTCGGTGATGGTGCCGGTATGTTGAAAGTACTGCCGGATTTGCCGCCGGTTTCGTTATTTGTTCTGGATGTTATGTTGCCCGGTATGGACGGGTTTGAAATTCTAAAGCGTCTGAAACAGAACCCGGATACTGAAGAGATACCGGTGCTGATGCTCACAGCCCGCAGCACCGAATCGGATAAAGTTCGTGGTTTTACAACGGGAGCTGACGACTATTTGACCAAGCCTTTCGGGATCCGGGAGTTTCTTGCCCGGATTGAAGCTCTGATCAGGCGTTATCAACGGCTAACCAGCCTTAAAACCGCAAACAGCGAGGCAAGTGGGGCTGCTG
>CAYPHB010000003.1:0-23299 GCA_964410445.1 uncultured Oscillospiraceae bacterium | reverse complement strand
GTTTCAATCGATGATGACCGTCACCGTGTTTTTCGCGATGGAGAAGAAGTTGAAATGACACATCGTGAATATGAGCTGCTTAAATTTTTGCTGCAGAACCGTGGTATCGCTTTCAGCCGTGACGAGCTGCTTAACGCTGTCTGGGGTTACGATTATTATGGCGAAACCCGCACAGTTGATGTCCATATTCGTCAGCTGCGGCGCAAACTCGAGCTGGATGATTCCAATCCTGCCCTTATTGAAACGGTACGCGGTCGCGGTTATCGTTTCGCTGACCGACTGCCCGAGCAGGAATAACAACAAAAAGCGAATTATTAATAAATCAAAAGGAAAAGTTAGAATGGATACCTGGCCGAAATTTCTTGAGGATTGTGCGAGCTGCCGTGCCTGTAGTCTGGGCTCAAGCCGTAATAATGTTGTTGTTTACCGTGGTGCTGTCCGGGCGCCGCTGATGTTTATCGGCGAAGGTCCCGGAGCTGAAGAAGATGCGCAGGGCAAGCCGTTTGTCGGCCAGGCAGGCCGGTTGCTCGATTTGCTGATAACAGCCCTGGGGTTCCCGGCGGAAAGTTATCATGTCGGTAATATTGTCAAATGCCGGCCGCCCGAAAACAGGGTACCGACACTTGATGAAGCCAAAGCCTGCCGGCCGCTGCTGGGTCGCCAGTTCAGTTTTGTTACGCCGACGTACATTGTGTTGCTGGGCGCGACTGCCTACAAGTATTTTACCGGTTTGAATGATGGTATCACTAAAGTTCGCGGTAACTGGATAGAAAAGGGCGGTTATCATATAATGCCCACATTTCATCCGGCTTATATCCTGCGTAATAATAATGAACGCGGTAAACTTTTTGCGGATCTATCCGAAGTACGGGCGCGGATGGAGCAGGAGGGCTTATTGGAACCGTTGCGGCAGTCGCCTGCTATGCCAACCGGTCGCGGCCGCTAGTCCGACGGCGATATTTGCGTTTTCGCCGGTGTGTCATTCGCTGAAGCACTAAAACCAGCAACAGACCCACAACAAGACCAGTAAGTAATCCAACTAATACACTCACACTAAAAAATTCATTTGACGATAAGTTGAGGCGTTGCCGCAGGTTTTCCAGAAAGCCTGTTGGCTGTTCTGTGTTTCCGCCTGGATTACCGCCCGGGTTGGCTATATCGGGACCGGAGTTGCTTGTGCCGACTGTTGTACTGCCGGTAGCGGCACTGGTGCCAGTGTTGCTGGTAGCAGTACTGGTTGAAGTGCTAGTCGCAGTAGAGGCTGCTGTTGTAGTGGAAGTGGTTTCAGGCTTTGTTGGTGCAGGAGTTGGTTTATTCGCGGTTGCTTTTCTGGCGGCTTCAAGCAAAAGCGTACGCATAAAGACGAATTTATTGCTGGTCTGAAGCTGTAACGGCACGCCCATCAGTACACCGATAAGCCTGGTGCCGTTTTCGGCAGTAGCGGCAGCAATCAGGTTGTCACCGGCAGCATTTGTCGAACCGGTCTTGACTCCGGTTATCGATTTCAATTCAGGCGCTGCCAGGTAGCTGTCCCCATATAGCAGTAAACGATTAGTATTGGCAAAAATCGCCCAGCCGTTGAGGGGATGCTTATTGGTTGCCGGCATGGAGGCATTTTCCAGCGCAACCAGATCACAGAAGTTGCTGTTTTTCATGGCTGCAGAAGCGATCATTGCCAGATCCCGTGCTGTCGTTACATGTTCAGCGACATGTAAACCGGAGGGGTTTACAAAATTCGAATTGGTGGCACCGGCAGCGCGGGCACGTTCATTCATTATAACGGCAAAGGCTGCCTCCGAACCACTGACAGCTTCGGCAACGGCATTGGCAGCATCATTGCCGGAGGCCAGCATCAGGCCGGTCATCAGATCGCGTGCGTATACTTCCTCGCCGGCAAGGTAGCCCACTTTAGAAGAACCGGCAGTAAGTTTTACGGCCTGCTCAGATACTGTCAGCAATTTGTCGGGACTTAGTTCTTCCAGGGCTATAAGCGCAGTTAGAACTTTGGTAGTGCTGGCCGGATACAGTTGCTTGTCGGGCTCTAAAGCTAAAAGTACTTCGCCGTTGTCGCGGTCAATAATTATATAGGAACCACAGGTTATTTCAGCCAGCTCCGGCCATCGACCGTTTTGGTTCGCTGTCGCAGGCTCTGTTGACCAGGCAATTTTTTCAGCCCAGATAATTGTTGCCGGTGCCATGATCAAAGCAAAAACAATCGTCAGTACAAAAACCTGCACAAAAGGGCTGAAGCACTTTACAGCAGTTCCGGGATGCGTCTGCCTAGTCAGGCCTGCCGATGTTTTAACTATGAGTTTCTTGCGTTGCATTCAGAAACCTGCTTTCTCCGCCTCAGATCATTTCATATCTGGTTTTATGTTAACAAAGCCGGTCTCTAACTTCCATAGGGCCTGTAACCGAAAAGCCCTTTGCCATATACCTGCTTATATTCTAAATAAACAAACCTGTTCAGCCAGAATTCGTAAATCCTGCTGTGATTTTCGAAACCGGTTCACAACTACGTTTGTTTTTTGTAAATTCCTTGTAAACTAGCATAATTAATTTTTTTATTCTTGTGTAATATATGTAAATTGCAAGAAAATGTAAATAAACCTTGAATTAACATATTGGTTTTTGTAGAATAGCATCGTCGAAACTAAGAGTAGTTTATTTTAGTGCGAAAGCATTAAAATCGGCATGTAAAAGCACAGGCAGGATTCAGATCTGAAATATAAGCCTGCCAAGCGGGTACGCGGGCCCGTTCGAACGCCGCGCAGAGGCCATAATATGCAAAAAATAGATTGTCCTTGCATTAAGCAGGAAATTTGTAATGACGTCTACTGGGTTACAAACGATTGTGCCAACGGTATAAAAGAAGGCTTCCGGCCCCGGGTCACATTCGCGCAGACCTGTAAGAATTGCCAAAGCTACAGGACTAACCCGAGTCTGCAGAATTTGAAACAGGTAAACGCTGAAGTATAAAAATGACCGGATAACAAAAACTTATATACGACTCGTAAACAACAGCAGAGTCAACTGCTGATCAAGGCGACCGCAAGGTCGCCTTTTTTATAACACTGGTTATCTTCAGCAGGTAAATGTAAAATGCTTATATACGGACCAGAAAACTTTATCTCATCAAAGTGAATAATGTAAACAAACTGCGAACAATAGCTTTAGATGTCGGAGGTAAAGATGGAACGCGTCGGATTTATAGGTTTGGGTATCATGGGTCGGCCGATGGCCAGAAATATGATCGAAAAAGGCAGTCAGCTGCTGGTGAATGATATTGATTCTGCAGCTGTTGATCTGGTAGTTGGCTACGGTGCTGAAGCTGCTTCGTTAGCTCGGATCGGAGCTGAATGCGATGTTATTTTTACAATTCTGCCAAGCGGTGCCATTGTACGTGAAACGTTATTTAAGTCCGATGGCATTGCAGTAAATTTGAAAAAAGGTGCTGTTGTAATCGATATGAGCTCTGTAACACCTGTCGATTCGCAATTCTGTGATGAACACCTGGTCGAATACGGAGCCGATTTTCTGGATGCGCCCGTGAGCGGCGGTGAACCCAAAGCTATCGACGGCACTCTATCTTTTATGGTTGGTGGCGCTGAAGACGTATTTGAGCGGGTTAAGCCGCTGCTGCTGCAAATGGGCAGCAGCGCTGTTCTGACCGGCTCCGTCGGCAGTGGTTCGGTGACCAAACTGGTCAATCAGATTATCGTAAACATGAATATTGCTGTCCTTGGAGAAGGTCTGGTTTTTGCGGCTAAGGCGGGAGTTGACCCTGCCCGGGTATTTGAAGCAATCCGCGGCGGTCTGGCTGGCAGTACGGTTATGGAAGCCAAGGCACCGATGATGATTGACCGTGATTTCAGGCCGGGCGGTAAAATATCGATTAATCACAAGGACATCAAGAATGTGCTTGAAACAGCTCATGCCCTGGATATACCGGTTCCTTTTTCAGCTCAGCTGTTTGAAATCATGCAGGGCCTGAAGGTTAAGGGGCAGATGGGCGAGGATCACAGCAGCCTCGTTAAGCATTTTGAACGTCTTGCCGACATTGAAGTGAAACGGGGTGTACAGAAAAATGGATAAACTGCCATTGCTGCCCCTGACTGTACTGGATAAATATCCAAAGCCTGATGCGGACCGGGTTGACCGGGAGCTGAACGCAGCCCTTGCCAGCCTGCGTCGGAAAATTGTCGTTTTAGATGATGATCCTACCGGGGTGCAAACCGTTCATGACGTCTCAGTTTATACACAATGGGACGAGGACTCGCTGCACGCCGGATTCGCTGAATCAAATTCAATCTTTTTTATCCTGACTAACTCGCGAGGCTTTACCCGCGAGGAAACTATTCGAATACATACTGACATCGCTTCCAGGCTGGTTAAGATTTCAGCTGAAACAGGAATTGATTATCTGCTGATCAGCCGCAGCGATTCGACGATGCGCGGTCATTTCCCGTTTGAAACTGAAACATTAAGACAGACAATTGAACAGAATTCGGCCAAGCGATTTGATGGTGAGATCATGTGCCCGTTCTTTCAGGAAGGCGGCCGCTATACAATCGATAATGTCCACTATGTCCGTGAAGGCAATATGCTTACTCCCGCCGCCCAAACTGAATTTGCCAGGGATAAATCCTTTGGTTACAGCAACTCCCATATTGGTGAATATGTTGCTGAGAAAACAGGCGGCCGCTATAGAAAAGAAGACTGTGTTTATGTTTCGCTCGCTGATCTCCGCAACCTGCAACTTGAGCGGATAACCGCGCAATTGCAGGCAGTAACGGATTTCAACAAGATAGTTCTCAACGCCATTGATTATGTTGATGTCAAAATTTTTGCCATTGCTCTTTGCCGCGCGATTGCAAGCGGCAAAGAATTCATGTTCCGCAGCGGCGCTGCTGTAACCAAAGTTATGGGCGGTGTTACTGACCAGCCCTTGCTAACAAAATCACAGCTGATCCGCTCGGAAAATGTTAATGGTGGTATTGTTTTAATTGGTTCGCATGTAAACAAAACAACCCGCCAGTTTGAAGCTTTGCGAAACAGCAGCCTGCCGCTTGAATTTATCGAATTCGATCAACATCTGGTGATGGTGGAAGGCGGCCTCGAGGGCGAGGTTGAGCGGGTCGTGGCTTTGGCGGAAAAGACAATCCGGGCCGGTCGCTCAGCGATTGTATATACACGCCGGGAACGCTTTGATCTGGATACAGATGATAAAGAAAAGCAACTGCAGATTTCCACGCGGATATCTGACGCGGTTACCAGCGTTATCGGGCGGCTGACAATGCGGCCCAACTTCATTATCGCCAAAGGCGGTATTACCTCAAGCGACGTAGGGACCAAAGCTCTGAAGGTACGTAAAGCAGTGGTAATGGGCCAGATCAAACCCGGTATACCAGTCTGGATGACCGGTGAAGAAAGCCTGTTCCCCGGCATGCCGTACATTATTTTCCCCGGCAATGTCGGCGAAGACGATACACTGAAAGAGATTGTTGAACTGCTGTCATAGAAAGAGATTGTTTGTCATAAAAAGAAATTTTAGAACTGCTGACATAATAAAAAATACCGCCTAGGTGTAAACCAAAGCGGTATTTTTTTGGCTGCCGGACTAGGATTTGAACCCAGACAAACTGAGCCAGAGTCAGTTGTGCTACCCTTACACAATCCGGCAATAATCAGTTTTACTGGTGATTTTTTATAAAATCGGCTGCGTTGCTATTATTAGGAACATACAGCTTTTGCCAGCGTTTGACATTATATCATCGGCGGTTGAGGTTCGCAAGTAGCTGACGATGTTAGTGTTATTGTTCAGCGATATTGTCATCCCTGAGAATGTTCAGCGATGTTATTGTTTTTCCTGCGTCTTCATAATATTGTCGATTTTAAATCTTATTCCGTTTCATTTATGCCCGACAAACGTCATAGATCTGGTATATAACATAACTAGCTCAAGAACAAAAGCTTTGTTAGAATTGATTATAGAATAACAAAGTAGATGCAAACTGTAGATTTCAGCTGCGGATCAAGGCAAGCTTTGCTGCGGCTCCTATGGAGCAGTCAATGTAAATTGCAGTTGATGTGCAGGCTGTTAATCGCAGTCCAGATTAAATGAAAGAGGCGAATAATTATGTCAGACAGCGAATATCGCTATGAACCACCGCAAAACTACCCTGCTCCGGGCCCGGAAAGACCACCCGATAACCGCAATACTAAACGGGTAATCGGCATAGTAGCGGTTTTTCTTGCTGTTGCTGTTCTGCTGACCGCAGGAACAACTGCTGTCGTTTATAATCTGCTTAACCGTGGTAACTCTGACTCCACTAACCCCAGTCAAAGCAATACAACCGCGATAGCAGAGACAACGCAGGCGGGCAATAATCAAGGCGGGACGTTATCAACTAATAAGCATTTTAATATAGTTGATGCCTCGTCCAAGGAGGATCCTAACAAAAAAGCGCTCTCGATTATGGAAATAGCGCGGCGCAATAAACCGGCCGTTGTCGCGATTAGTACAGAAGCCAGAATTCAGAATCCCTTCGGTCAGCCTCAGCTGGTAGAAGCCGCGGGCTCCGGGTTCATAATTACGGATGATGGCTATGTTGTTACCAACTATCATGTCATTCAAAATTCGCAGACTATTTCGGTAACGCTGGACGACAACCGGATTTTTCCGGCGGTTGTTACCGGCAGCGACCCGCGTAATGATATCGCTGTCCTTAAAATCAATGGCAGCGGCTTCCCCAAAGTTACCCTCGGTAATTCGGCCGAACTGGAAACAGGCGAGTTGGCAGTAGCTATCGGTAATGCGTTGGGCGAGCTTAGCGGCACAGTAACCGCCGGTATTATCAGCGCTCTGGACCGTCAGATAAACATTGATAACCAGTCGCTGGTTCTGCTGCAGACAGACGCGGCCATTAACTCCGGTAACTCAGGTGGCGCGCTGATCAATTCCTTTGGTGAAGTTATTGGCATAAACACAGCTAAAAATGCCGGTGACGGTGTTGAAGGTCTCGGGTTTGCAATCCCGATTAACATTGCCAAGCCGATTATCGAATCTCTGATTCAGAACGGCTATATAACCGGTCGTCCGAAACTGGGCATTGGCACCCGTGATGTTTCACAGCAGGAAGCAGAGTACTACAACATGCGCGCCGGTATCTATGTCCGGATGGTCGAACGCGGCAGCGCGGCTGATAAGGCCGGAATTGCTGTGGGGGACATAATTATTAAAGCGGACGGCAAAGATACCTTGACCACTGAAGCGCTGAATGCTGCCAAGGAAAGCCATAAGGTCGGGGAGACAATGCAGATAACACTTATCCGCAACGGAAACGAAATAACTGTTGATGTGGTACTGCAGGAAGATGTACCTGAAAATATGAGTCAGACTTCTGCTGCAACCTGAGTCTTGAGTCAGACTTCTGCTGCAACCTGAGTCTTGAACCAACCGATTTTTAATAAACAGGGCCTGGCTGTTAATAACAGATAAATTGTTTGCATATACTGCCGCCGTCGCCGGCTTTAGTTGGTGAACGGCGGCTTTTTTGTGCTAGAATAAATTATTCACAAAAGGCTGCCGGATTGACGGCACTGTGATAAGGAGAATCGCATGAAGAAATGGCTGCGCCGTGAAGTGCTGATGCCCTTGCTTTTTCTTGTAATCTACGGCGGTGCGCTTTTATTTTTAATTCGCAAGCTTGACGAGGCGGAATTAATTCAACGTCAGGGCTTAATGACCTGGCTGCTGGTAGCCAGTGTTGTAATATATATCATCCTGATTGTAATAACCTTCCGTCATATTTTCGCAGCTTATTTGTTGGAAAGATTTGATCCGGGCGATACAGGCAGTATCCGTCGTCTGGCCCGCAGCTGGCGTTTTCGTCTGCCGGTTCATTGGGAAAGCGAATTATTCTTTAACCAGTTTCCAGACGATCTGGCCAAAGCTGACTTCAATTATATGAGCGGCGATCTTGCTTCCGGAGTTGTTTATTTTCGCCGCCAACAGGACTTCTGGACCCGCCGCCCCCGGCATGACCGGATGCTGATGCTGGAAACCGATACGATAAATATATTTCGTGTTGACAGGCTGCTGAAAAATACAATAGATCAGCTGGATAATGTCAAGCCGCAGTCAGAGCGCAATATTCTGATCATCGCGGTTCGGATGGAAGATAAACAGCGCGTCGCATCGGCGGCAGCAGGCTGTGTCAATTTCATGGGTCAGTTTAAAGGTGGTTCTTTATTCCCGGTACTACTTGACCTTAATCATAACAGGATTTATTATCCGGTTAACCGCAGCCTGATCAGCCGCAAACATAAGAGATTGCAGGATCAGTTACTGGCACAGATCCGCGGTTCAGGTCTGCCTGACCGTAAACATGAAAAGGTCAGCCTGAGTTCTATAGGGCAGCAGATCCGGAGCAATAAGACATCTGACACACAATGAACATTTGATCCGGCAAAATATCTGACCCAAGCAGCTAAATTTAATTAGCGAAAATAATTTTAAATCTGAAATTTAAATATTTCAGACGGAGGAAGCATGAAAATATTGATTGTCGGTGGTGTGGCCGGAGGTGCTTCGGCAGCAGCCCGGCTTCGGCGGCTGGATGAACAGGCAGAAATTATTCTTTTCGAAAAAGGCGAATATATTTCGTATGCTAATTGCGGACTGCCATATTATATCGGTGATGTTATCCAGGATCGTGATGATCTGCTGGTGCAAACCGCCGCTGGCTTGTCAGAGCGCTTTAATCTTGATGTACGTGTTTTTTCGGAAGTTATCAAAATAAACCGCACCGCTAAAACCGTATCTGTGCACGATTATCAAAACGGCCGCGATTATACTGAGTCCTATGACAAACTGATTCTTTCACCCGGTGCCGAGCCGAAGCGGCCGCCGCTGCCAGGCCTTGATCTGCCGGGAATTTATACGCTGAGAACGATCCCGGATACCGACAAAATCCGGCAGGCTGTTGACGTGCAGAAGGCAAAAAGCGCCGTAGTAATAGGCGGTGGTTTTATTGGTGTTGAGATGGCTGAAAATCTGCATGAGCGTGGCCTTGAAGTAACAATAGTTGAATTCACTGATCAGCTGGTAGCCTCACTTGATCCTGAAATGGCCTTTTTTCTGCATTCTCACGCTCGTGAGCAAGGCCTAAAGCTGTTGTTTAACGTTGGCGCCTCTGGCTTCAGCAAACTGCCTGACGGCAGGCTTGAGGTACAGTTGAGCGACGAGCGGAAGCTTACGGCTGACATGGTAATTTTCAGCATAGGCATTTCACCTGATAATAAGCTGGCACAGGAAGCCGGTCTTGAACTTGGCTTTGGCGGCAGTATCAAGGTTGATGAATTTCTTTACACCTCGGATCCTGATATCCTTGCTGTTGGCGATGCCATTGAGGTAAAGAGCCTTGTAAGTGGTCTGCCGGCTATGATTCCGCTGGCAGGTCCGGCCAACAAACAGGGGCGCATCGCTGCTGCCAACGCGCTGGGTGCGGGAGTTGCCTTCAAGGGAGTACAGGGAACAGCTGTGCTCAAGCTCTTTGATTTAACTGCAGCCTCGACCGGTCTGAATGAGAAACAGCTGAAACGCAACAATATTCCCTACGAAAAAACCTATATCCATCCCTTAAATCATGCGGGTTACTATCCCGGCGGCAGTCAGCTGGCTATGAAAATGCTTTTTGACATGGACAAGGGCACTGTTCTCGGCGCCCAGGCAGTGGGTTGTGATGGTGTTGACAAGCGTATAGATGTTATCGCTACTGCTCAGCGACTGGGCGGAACCGTTTTTGATCTGGAGGAGCTGGAGCTGGCTTATGCTCCGCCCTATTCGTCGGCCAAGGACCCGGTCAATATGCTTGGTTTTACAGCTGCCAATGTTGTTAAGGGTGATGCCAGGCTTTTCCACTATCATGATGTTGAAGACCTTGATCTGGAAAAAGTCACTTTACTTGATGTCCGCACGGCAGGTGAATACAGACGCGGCACAATTCGCCAGGCGTTGAATATCAGCATTGATGATTTGCGCGAACGGTTGGCGGAAATTCCGTGCGATAAACCGGTATATGTTTTCTGTCAGGTTGGGTTACGTGGATATCTGGCTGCCCGTATATTAATGCAGAATGGATACAGTGATGTTTACAACCTCAGCGGTGGATACCGCCTGTACCAGATGCAGCAGAGTCAGCAGCAGGTAGACAGCTCCTGTGACTGTGTCGGCAATGAGCTTTGAAACAGCCGCGAAAAGAGAAACGGCTGTCTGAGCAGAGAACAATCTGAACTGAGAGGAGAAACTTTATGGACCTTTCAAAGTATCGGGTTAAAGACGGTAAGAACTTCCGACTGAAACAGCATAAAACCAATGATTCCGGTGATTTCAAAAATAAAAAGGAAGCAAGTGCCTCCCTGGCTGCCAACCTGAAGCTGCTGCAGGAGCTGCAGGAGAAGCTGTACGCCCATAATCAGTATGGTGTGCTGGTGATCCTGCAGGCTATGGACGCTGCCGGCAAAGACGGTGCGATCAAGCATGTAATGAGTGGCATGAATCCGCAGGGTGTTATGGTTAAAGCTTTCAAAACACCATCAGCGGAAGAGCTGGATCACGATTATTTATGGCGCAGTTTCCCCTGGCTGCCGGCCTACGGCAACATCGCTATCTTTAACCGGTCTTATTACGAGGATGTACTTGTCGTTAAAGTTCACAATCTGCTGCCGGCTGCCAGGCAGTCCACAAAATCCGGGGATTCTGAAGTCTGGAAGCTGCGTTATCGCCAGATCCGCGACCTGGAACGGTATCTGACTGAAAACGGGATTATTGTGGTAAAGTTTTTCCTCAACCTGTCACGTGCTGAACAGGGAGAACGCCTGCTTGCGAGAATAGACGAACCCGATAAGAACTGGAAGTTTTCCGCTGCGGATGTGCATGAGCGCCAGTTCTGGGATGATTATCTGGCCACTTATGAGGACATGATTCAGGGCACTGCTACAGAAATGGCGCCCTGGTATATTGTGCCTGCCGACCGCAAATGGTTTTCGCGACTTCTGATTTCCGAGGTGTTGGTGGAAACTCTGCAAAAGCTGCCATTGGCGTATCCGGAAGTAACAGAAGAAGCACGAAACAATATGGCAGCTTATCGCAAACTGCTGCTTGATGAAGAAACGGTTGATAAAGTAACGGGTGATAAAAAAATGGGTGAGGCAGAAACAGGTGATGAAGAAGTTTGAATCTTCATTTGCGTATCAGCCTGTCTGTTTTTAATAAATCTTAAGATTTATTATCTTCTGTTGGAATATTCCAGTGATTCACTGCAACCGTCGCGGAACCATTGAATCATCCGACCGGCTATGCTGGTTGTGGCAGGAATATCCGGCAGGTTATCGCGCCTGAACCAGTCAGCGGCGTCGATTTCGACTCCATCCACCTTAATATCTCCAGAATCATATTCGCAGACAAAACCAACCATCAGTGAATCCGGAAACGGCCATGACTGGCTGGCAAAATAGCGCAGGTTCTTTACCCGGATGCTGACCTCTTCAAAAACCTCGCGTTCAATGGTATCTTCGAATTCTTCGCCTGGTTCCATAAAACCGGCTATAACACTGTAACGATTTGTCGGAAAGTTGCGATTGTGAGCCAGAAGTATTTTGTCGTCGCGAATAATAGCGGTAATTATAGCAGGGGATATGCGCGGGTAAATTACATTGCCGCAATTACCGCATTTTTTAGCCCGCTCATCTTCTTTCCAGCCTGTCGGCTGACCGCAGCAGCCGCAAAACCGGCTTTGACTGTCCCAGTGGATTATCTGGGCTGCTCGACCGGCGAGCATGAACATATCGTCATCAATATCCGCGGCAAGAGCGCGTAGATTTACGAATTCATAGCCCGCAGGGAGCTCGATTATCTGCTCAAGAGCCATGCAGAAACAGTCGTCGTCGTCGAAAGTGCCAAGGTAATGGCGCGATTCCGGCAGTCCATCAATACCTTCCACGCTGGTTCTATATGGAACCTGTGGTCCGACTGCGGTTTGCCGGACCAGTAGCAGAGTTTTGTAAAAAATGAACCAGCGTTCAGGTCGTTCACCTTCCGGCTGGTGAATATAAGCTGAAGAATAGTGATTGTAGATGCTTTTGCCTCTCATGAAACTGCCTTTCCTGATTTGATCTTCATCTTATTATAGCGTTGATGACAACTGAAAACACAACCGAATTCAAAATTCAAAAAAGTATGCATTGCCGGTAAAGCACAGGCGCTCAGGATTTTTTAGAACCTGAACGCCTGATTATCAGCTGAGAATTCAAATGTCGGTTGGATTACTGTTAGATAATCATAACCGGTGTTTCGGCCTGGACAACTACCTTGTGGGAAACGCTGCCCAGGAAGAACCGACGGAAAGTGCCCATACCATGTGAGCCCATGACGATTAATTCAACATCATTGACTTTGGCATATTCCACAATCCGGTCAGCCGGGTCGCCTTCCAGTGATACCAGTTCAATCCGGTCATCGCTGAAATCGGGAATAGAAGCGCGCGCTTCATCAAGGGTTTTCTGAGAGCGGTTGCGCAAGTCCTGCAGCACATTGGTTTCACGAAAATCTTTGTCGAAGTCAAAATAAGAGCGCATAGTCGGCATATCGTAGACATGCATGATTACCAGACGCGCGTTATAGAAATCGGCCATTTCACGGCCTTTGGCCACGGTGAGTTCGGTACAGTCACTGCCATCAACAGGAACAAGAACTGTTTTCATAAGTATTGCCTCCTTTGTGTGTGCACCTTTAAGGTATGGCTTAAGCTTCAGCAGGTGGCGTCTCTTGCAGGTCAATTCAACAGTAAATTAATTATATCAACACTTTTGTGTCGGCACTGTAATACCGGTAACAGTTGGGGCCGGCCTGATCGCCGCTGTTGCCGGCTCTGTTACTGATAATCGGAATCGATATTTTCACTTGTCGACAGCCTCGCAATTACCTGATGTTCCTTACCGTCATTGAGCAGGTAAAAACGATTGTCGCTGGCAGCTTTTTTACCGTCGATTGTCAGTGCTGAAATCCGCTTGCCGGCGCCTGAGGGATTTTCAAAACGGATATTGTAGACTGTGTCGCCGTTGCGGTAATCAACTTCCCAGGCTTTCAACACAGCCGGGAAAGCCGGTTTCAGGATCAGATGGTCGCTTTCACGCCTGATCCCAAGCAAAGACTGCAGCATCGCCTGGTAAAGCCAGCCGGAGGAACCGGTATACCAGCTCCAGCCGCCTTTGCCGGTGAATGGCTCGCCAATGTTAATATCAGCTGCGACCACATATGGCTCACGCTCATACCGCATCATGTCGCGCGGCGTCGAAGTGAAGTTTATCGGATTGAGCATAGCCATCATTTCCTGGGCCTCTTTGCCGCGGTCCGCCTTGGCGAAAGCCATTGCCAGCCAGATAGCCGCATGTGTGTACTGACCGCCGTTTTCACGAATTCCCGGGAAATAACCCCGGATGTAGCCCGGATCGGGATCGGAGACGTTGAAAGGTGGAGTCAGCAGTTGAATAATTGAAACGTCGCGGTGTACCAAATGGCGGCTGGCTGATTCCAGCGCTTCACGGATTCGTTCCGGGTTGCCTGCGCCGGAAAGCACCGACCAGGACTGACTGATTGAGTCGATTTGGCATTCGGCGTTGAGATGTGAACCCATCGGGCTGCCGTCATCAAACCAGGCACGTTTGTACCAGTGCCCGTCCCAGGCGTGTGTTTCAATATTGCCGCGCAGTTCTTCGCGCAGGTTATCGAAACCACTGGCGAGGTCGTTGTCGCCAAACCGACGGCAAATAGGGGCAAACCGCTTCAGGACCGTGCAGAGGAACCAGCCGAGCCAGACGCTTTCGCCGCGGCCTTCCACGCCGACACGGTTCATGCCGTCATTCCAGTCGCCGCCGCCCATGAGCGGGATACCATGCGCTCCAAATTTGCTGGCACGCTCAATTGCCCTCAGGCAATGTTCATAGACGCTGGCAGTTTGTTCGGAAATGCTCGGTGCGAACATCCGTTCATGTTCACCGGGAGCCAATTTCTCGCCTTCGATAAATGGAATTTGTTCTCGCAGCAGCTCCAGGGAGCCAGTACGTTCAACATAGGCAGCAACCACAAATGGCAGCCAGAGCAGGTCATCAGTAATCAAAGTGCGAACGCCGATGCCTGTTTCATTGTGCCACCAGTGCTGCACATCTCCTTCGATAAACTGACGGCTGCAGCACAAGCGGATTTGATTAGCCGCGTATTCCGGTGCTGAATGGAGCAACGCCAGAGTATCTTGCATCTGGTCACGGAAGCCGTAGGCGCCACCGCTTTGATAGAAGGCTGTGCGGGCCATAATGCGGCATGACAATGTTTGGTACAGCAGCCAGCCGTTCAACATCAGATCCATCGCCCGGTCATCTGACTTAACCTGGATCTGCCCCAGTTTTTGCTGCCAATAGGCGCGAACACGCTGTAATTCTGTTTCAGCCTGCTCTGGCTGTCTGAAGCGGGCAGCGATTTGAGCCGCTTCTGCAGCAGTTGGCGTCTGTCCCAAGCCAAGGACAATTGTCTTAGTCTCGTTTGCGCCCAGCGTGAAGTCCATTTGAATGGCCGCGCAGGGATCGAGGCCGGCACCGGTCAGATTGCTCAGGTTATCTACAGCTAGTCCATTAGGGAAGTTGATTGAACTGCCCAGGCCCAGGAAGCCTGTACGGTCGCCCGTATAGCTTGTGACCGGTTCACTGCCGAAGAGGAAAGCCACAGGCTGTTTATCTTCCGGCGCGTACACGTTATGTGCCAGGAACAAATCATCTTCTGCCGAGTATTTACTGACAATGTAGGGTGATGTCTGTTCCCGCATTACACCGAGCACGAGCTCTGCATAATGAACCACTGAGAGGCTGCGTTTATAACGGCTTGTATTGTGTAAGGTGAGTAAAGTCAGCTTGAGCGGCGCTTCAGCAGCGACAAATACTGTCATTCTCTGTGTCAGTTCCAGGCCTGTATGGGTGAATTCGGAATAGCCGAAGCCATGGCGCACCTGGTAGCCTTTGCCAGTGCCAGGCTGCAGCGCTGCCGGCGTTGTAATAGCACCTGATTCCCGGTCCTTAATGTACACAGCCTCTGAGGCAGGGTCTGTCACGGGGTCGTTTGACCAGGTTGTCAGTTTGTTCTCCCGGCTGTTGCCTGCCCAGGTGTAGCCGCCGCCTGTTTCCGAAACCAGGCAGCCGAAACCGGGGTTCGCCATTACATTAATCCAGGGAGCCGGTGTACTGCGGCCGCTGGCGGGCCAGATTTCATACTCAGTGCCGTCATTGGCGAATCCGCCAATACCGTTAAAGAACTCAAGCTGCGGCGCGCTCTGGATAAGGCCGCTGTCCTGCAGGATAGAAGTGTCCTGGCCGTCAGGCAGCTGAATAATCCGTGCAGCATGTTGGCTTGGCCGTTCTGTTTTAGCTGCACGCCGGGAACGGTAAATCCCTTTTTGCGGATTGACCACAATTCGTGCTACAGCTGCGAGCAGAGTAGCTTCCTCATCTGTCATCTGACTGCGGCGCAGCAGGAAAAGGCTGGGTTTTTGACTGCCGCCGTTATAAACCTTGAGAATACTGGTTAGATCCTGAATCCGGTTCTGCAGAGGTAAAGCGTAGCCTTCTGCTTCTTCGTTAATCAGAACCAGGTCTACGGCCACGGTTTGCTGACGCAGGAATTCATAAGCCGCAAGCGCATCACGCACAACCGTCAGGTCTTCCAGATTGCGCACCCGCATCAGCATTATCGGATCGTCGCCTGAAATACCGAAGCGCCAGAGGCTGCTTTGCCCCAACTTGTTTTTGCGGATAATAGCCTCATCGTCGCGGAAAGCCCTGGTCGGGTAATACAGCGGGCCAACCAGCTCCTGAATGGCGTTATGCAGGCTGGAGCTCAAATTAAGATATTTGCGCTCCAGCGTGCTGCTGGTTAGTGCCTGGCGGAAAACATCGTCGTCGTACATCGAACGCTGCAGACTATGGCTCAGGTTGCGCGCCGCCTCACGGTCGGGGCACCAGGCGGTGATAAAGGACACAGAAACAGATTGACCTGCCGGTACGCTAAAGACAGCGCGCAGGCTCATGATCGGGTCGTTGGAAAACCCTGAACGTCCGGCCAGTGGCTGGCGGACTCTCAGTGCCTGAGGTTGCTGTTTGGTACCGCCGCGGCCCAGGAAGGCTCTGCGGTCGGTCTCGTACTCGACGGGGCGCTCAAAGGGCGAACTCGAACGCAGCATATGGAGAACCACGCCGTTCTTTTCGTCCGGACTGCGCTGGCGGCGACTGGCCAGTAGTGTATTGCCTTCGCGTACGTATTCCATCTCCAGGAAAAGCTTATTGAAGGCTGGATGTGAAGCCTCCGACATAAAGGTGTCGTTAACCACTTCCAGATAGCTCGTTGCTTCAAGCATGATGGGCTGGTCGCCATGGTTAGTAAAGGTCACACGACGCAGTTCAAAATCTTCCAGTGGCGACAAAGTCGCTTCGGTAGTTGTTGTGATCAAGCCATCCCGCCGCAAATACTTAACTTTGTCGGCCGAGAAAACTGCCTCGTAGTGATCGGGGCGCACAATCGTCGGGTAGTAGGTATTACTCCAGAGCTGGTTTGTTTCCAGATTCCGGATATAGATGAATTGTCCGTGGCTTGAGCCAACACGTTCTGAGCGCCAACGGTGGATCATGGTGTTGTTGCAGCTGCTGAAGCCCTGGCCTCCGGAGGTAAGCATCAGCAAATAGCGTCCGTTGGAGATTACATGCGCCTCCGGCGTTTCGGGGTTCAGATCTGTGATGCGGCGATCCTCGATCTGCTCTTCCTGGTATTCCTGCTGGTCGATGTTGATCGAATAGCCGTAGCGGGCAAGCAGGACCAGTACCACAGAACGTTTTTCCTCCAGCAGAACCTCAGTCGACTGAATCATCGGTTCTTTGTGAAAACGGCGCTGCAGATTCCGGTTATTGAGGAAATTGTTGAGCGACGTCATAATCATGCCCTGATGGTGGGCCATAAATGTCTGCACCAGTGAGTAATTCTGAAGAGTTGCAGAATTCGGACGGCTGAAGTCAAGTGCTTCATACATGCCGTAAATGCCTGAAGCGCCGATATCCTTTAAATGGCGCAGGTTTCCGATTGCTGCTTCGGGCTTAATGCCAATCGCCAGCGCAGTAGCGTAAGGCGCGACTACACGGGCAGGCCGCATACTCGACTGCAGACGAAGATACTGCATGCCAAAGGCCATATACTGGTAATTAGAATCGACATCGAACATAAAATACTGGGATTCCGAAACACCCCAGGGGATGTCAAATTTTTTACCGTGCATTATCTGGCGCTGGACAGCGGCCCGGTTGCTGCGCTCAATCAGGGTGCCGCGGGGAGCGCGCATAATCAGGTTTGGCATCAGGTATTCGAACATGGTGCCGCTCCAGGAAACCAGCGCGGGGACGCCCTTTACAAGGGTGAGCGGACGGCCAAGTGAGAACCAGTGCTTCTGCGGCACGTCACCTTTAGCGATGGCCAGGAAGCTGGCAGCGCGCGCTTCAGATGCGAGCAGGTCATAATGGCCGCTTTCGCTGCTTTGAGTTGATACGTTATAGCCAATATGGAACAGCCTGTGTTGTTCGTCGTACAGGGGCTTGAAATCAGCATGATCGACAATATAGTCAATCTCCATGCAGATGCTGCGGATCAGATCCATCATTTCCACTGCAGCTGGCTGTTCAAGTTTTGCCAGTTCCTTCAGGCTGAGCTTAGCATCAAAGCTTTCAGCCGTGGCGTAAGTTTTAAGTATTGCTTGTAACGACTCAGCAAATTTCAGGATACGTGCTGTGTAATAGGTATCAAGTTCCGGTTGCGCGGCAGCTGCTGTCAGAGATTGGAAAAACTGTTCACGTTCCTGTTCGTCAGTCAGTGAACCCTGGAGCACATCCGGATCAAGCCCCCCGGCAGCCAGCGTATCGCGAGCTCCCTGCACCAGGCATTTATTCAACAACGGCTGTTGCGACAATTCGAGCAGTCCGTTTTTCAGAGTAATCAATGAAGTAAGGAAGTTGCCGCTGTCAACGACGGAAACGTAGTGGGGCCAGACAAGTTCCAACGTTTGGACAAAGTACCAGTTGTACAGATGGCCGTTCCATTTGGGCAGCTTTTGAATCGAACGCAGAACATTGTCACAGTGCTCGACCAGTTCACAAAGGGTGATGTAGCCAAAGTCGCAGGCGCTTAAGGCCGAGAGCAGCTGCATGCCCAGGTTTGTTGGCGAAGTTTTGTCGGAAAGCTTTGGTCCTGGGAATTCCTGGTAGTTATCAGGGCAAAGCCAGTTGTTTTCAGCGGTAGAGAAATCTTCAAAGAAACGCCAGGTTTGTCGGGCCAGAATTCGCAATTCTCTCTCTTCATCAGTTGGCAGCTGATAGCGGATAGATGTGCGCGGCGGCAAGCTGACACGCCAGGCAAACCAGGGTGCTACCAGCCAGAGCAAAGCCTGCACCAACAGCAAGAAAAGATTAAGGCCGCGCACTTGCCAGATAGCCGCCGCTCCTAACAAAATTGCGGCTGGAAGCGAAGGCAGGAAAAGCCGAATATAACTGCTTAGAGTATTTTGTAGCGATTTTTCCACCGATTCCGATGTTTGCCATTCCAACAGGTAACGGTGCGTGATGAACAGACGCACCAGCGTGCGGGTTATAGCGTCAACCGACATCCAGGCCCGGTAAGGCAGGAAGATCACATAAAGCAATGCCTGGATCAGAATCAGGCCGGCATTTTCCAACAAAATCTGATGTGCCACCCGGACCGTGGAATTCTGAAGTTTTCTGAAGATCGTGTCGGCAACCAGGTTAAGCAGCTGCCAGACATCGCCAAAAATTACGAAAGGCAGCCAGAGCCAGGGAATAGCAGGGAAAAAAGCCGCGTTGAGCAGTACTGCAACCACGCTGGCAATCGGTGTGATGCTGCGGCGCAGGTTGTCCAGCATTTTCCAGCGCGACAGCCAGTTTATCGGCGAGGTGCTGAAAATCCAGGGCAGCAGCTGCCAGTCGCCGCGGATCCAGCGATGGTCCCGCCGGGCGAAGGCAGCGAAGTTGGGCGGTGTACTGTCCAGCAGACGGATGCCGCTGGCAAAGGCGCAGCGGGTGAGACTGCTTTCGAGCAAATCGTGCGACAATACGGAGTTTTCCGGAATCATGCCACCCAGCAGTATATGCAGAACTTTGTAATCGTAGATCCCTTTGCCCACAAAGATGCCTTCATCGAAGGTATCCTGATAAACATCAGATATTACTGAGGCATAGCTGTCTATGCCGGATTCTCCTGCGAAAACCCGCGAAAAGAAGCTGCTGCGGGCATCGCTCACCCTGGAGGTGATTTCCGATTGCACAATAGCATAGCCGCTGACGATACGCTTGGTTTTCGGGTCAATAAGCGGCCAGTTAAGTGGATGCGCCATTATGCCCACCAGCAAGGCGCCGCTTTCGCGAACCAGCTCGGTGTCGGCATCAAGTGTGATGACGAAGCGGAAGCTTTGCATGATTTCCGGTGAACCGACCTGAATTTTGAATCCGGTGGTTTCATCGCCGGAAAGCAGGGCGTTAAGTTCTTCCAGCTTGCCGCGTTTACGTTCCCAGCACATCCAGCATTGCTCAGATTCGTTCCATTTACGACTGCGCATTAAAAGTGAAAAACGCTTGGCCGTTCCCGGGTAGCGATCGTTCAGATCGTCAATCGCCTTAGTTGCTGCGGCGATGATTTCCTCATCGTCAGGAGCGAATTCCGTCGGTGAATCGCGCAGATCACCCAAGACAGCGAAATAAAGATTATCCTGCTTGTTCGCTAGGTAGTACCTCTCTAAACGGGCAGCATAAGTGCGGGCGGAATTAGCACTGCCGATAATAACTGGCATGACAACAAAAGTCCGGAATTCATCCGGAATATATTCATGGAAATCCATAGACAGTTGTGGTTTAGGCTCAATAAGACGGGTAAAAAGCGAGTGGGTCAGCAAAATACTGACTCCCACAGCCAAAATCCCAATGTTGATAAAAAAGAAAACTGCTGCTACGGTGTTCTCCGCGAACATGCCCGCGCCGGAGCGATACAGCAGCCAAAGCTGTAACAGCGTTAGTACAGTAATTGAGGCTATATACACAACGCTGCGAATGGTTTTCTGGCGGTCGTGCCTTGCCAGCGGCCTGTAGGCGCGGTTGGCAATGTAGTCGTCCAGCAGGCTGCGGCCTTTGCCAACCAAAAAAGTACCGATATGATTGGGAACAGGCAGTTCTTCCCAGGGAATATTAAGCGGGTCGCTGCTGCCTCTCGCAGCTTTTTCCGCTCGGCTGGCATCGCTTTCTTGCGGCTGCGCACCATTAGACATAGCGCCGATTGTCAGCGGCTCGTCGTTTGGAGCTCCTGGTCCACTCAGGGCATGAGCTTGCTGATCGCCCAGACGGGTCAGCTGCAGCGCTTTTGCAGCTACCACAGATTCATCCAGGTTATGTTTATCTGCCAGCTTTTGAATTTGATTGCGATAGCGGGCTCGCGTGTTAACATCAACTTTGTCGTAAACACCGGCGGGATCGAGAGTGAGTGTTGCTTCTGCTATGGAAACCTTGCGGTAATTTTGTTCCCAGTTCATTTCGCCGACTTCTTTAAGGCTGATGATCAAGGCGCTTACTGTAGATTCAGCAAGTGCTTCACGTTGGCGGTCCTGGGTAATCAGGTTATGCAGCTGGCGTTGATAATCTTCAACCCCGACACCGCTCAGGCTGGCCAGCCAGCGGACAATTTCCGATTCATCAACGGAAAGGTTGCGCAGACGATAAATAAAATGAGCAAGGAAGGTTTCATCGGTACACTCGTTCCAGAAATTTTCCTGTTGCAGGATGGCAGCTGTTTCTTCAGAGCTGCGACGCAAGGCGGCGGCAACTCTTTCTGCTGTATCGTCTGCCCGCATCCGGATATGTATGTTGTTAATCAGGCGAATGGCTTCATCGACAATCCGCTCAAGCAAACAAAGGCTGAGCACATGCGGCAGCGCCCAGAGTTCTTTTGAGGTAAGCTCTTCCGATTTCTGGTAGTCGCTAATGAAATTAACTAGTGATTCCTCGTGAATATGGCCATTTGTACCCGAGATGATTTTATGGGCGATGAGATAAATCCGCGGGTAACTCCGGGTGCTGCTGATGTTGAGCACCGGCAGGCGTGAGAGCTGGCGCAGATTACCGGCTCCCTGCAAACGTTTGATTTCGCGGTAAATCAGGTTGTAGTTTTCAAACAACCAAAGGGAAGCGGGAATCAGCGAGATGGTTCGCGCGGGAGTTCTGCTGAGCTGGCGCCGGATATATTGCAGATTGAGGTATACACGCCACTGAATGTCTGCCAGAACGCGCGTGCGTGCTTTTTCGCGTACAGGGTATTTACGGGCGAAGGCTGTCATGCTGAATTCCGCTTCATCAGCACTGATCGTGGCGTACATCAACTGCAGCCATTCACGTGTTTTCATAGTCCGGTCGCTGGGCCTGAAGTAGTTTTTGGCATCGTAATAGGCCCGGATACTAAGCGGAATTAAAAGAATTATGACGATTGTAATCAGGATGCCCGGCCAGGTCAGCCAGTAATCCCTTAAAAAGCGACCTGCCATAATAATTAGCAGGTCCGGATTATACATTTCTTGTAGGGCGACATTGATCATTCTCAGTGCTTGCTCCTTCATTTACGCTCAGCCAATTGTTCCATCAGCCAGTCGCACAGGATTATGGCATGGTTGACAGTTTCGCTTTTCGCGGCATACAACAAGGTAACGTTACCTGTTTTTAGTTTGTCTTCAACTATTGTAACAAACTCTGGTGAAGTAGGATTATTCTCTAGTTCATGACGGTAACGGGCGCGGAAATCATCCATCTTTGCCGGATTATGACCAAAATCCTTGCGGCTTTCCGGTGATGGTGCTATATCTTTACGCCATTCGTCAAATTGTAGTTCCTCTTTGGCAACACCCCGCGGCCAGAGCCTGTCTACCATAATTCTGAAGCCGTCTGCGGGTTCCGCTGCTTCATAAACACGCTTAATTTGAATAACAGACATATACCACCGCCTAAAATCAACTAGAAGCTACGCACCTCCTGCGTGCCAGTGATTACACTTTTGGAATCAATGTTAAAAGAGTTCTTGATTTCTTCAGTTTTAAAGTAAACATTGCCCTCTACTCGGGCATCGATCAGTTTAAAGTTGGGCACTGCAACATAAAGGTCGCCGACAAAGGTTCCGTATTCAAAGCTGGCATTCCGACTGTTAATTGTCAGTTTCGGAGCTGTTAACTTAAAGCGGTCCAGCACATTGCGGTTAGCGTCTTGCGTGTATAGGCCGATTTTGCGCTGGTAAATGTCTTTGCCGGCAGCATCCTTACGCCCATTGGTGAAATCACCATCAAGCACAAGCTCTTTAGTAGTCGTGAGATCCTTCAGAGAAGCGATAATCCAGGTACCATCTTTGGAAATAGCTTTTTCGAAAGCTTCGGCTGTGTCAACAAGTGAAGCTGAGGCAACGGCGTCGGTTGTTCCCGTTGTTGCCGCTGTTGTTGTGGCAGCGTTGCCACCGCAGCTGAGCAGGAAAAGCGCAACCATTAAGGCTGAGAGAAGTACTAGTGTGATTTTTTTGAGGTTTTGGGAATTCATTTTTTTGTCCTCCTGAATATATTTTAATTTTGTGTGGATTAATATTGGCAAAGTTTAGTTTCTATTATAGATAAAAGATAAGGCAGGCCGGCTTAAAAACCCGACATTAAACAAAACATTTAGCCGCAAGATTGTTAATAATTAGCAACGTTGGATTGTTTATATTTACATTTGCTGTTTATAATGACTTTGGATGGTTTTAAATCCGGGTATATATTTGCTGAGGCTATGCCCCTCGACAGGGGATTATAAACAGCTATTCGAGAGGGTAAAAATATGATAAAAAATATTTCTGAACGGATCACCCTGGCTAACGGTGTAACGATGCCTTTATTTGGAGCGGGTGTTTTTAAAATCACCGACCGCGATACATCAGGTGTTGTTCGTGATTTAATCGAGACCGGCTACCGGCTTATCGACACCGCCCCTCTCTACGGCAACGAAGAAGGTGTTGGCCGCGGCGTTCGCGAATCAGGCATTCCGCGTGAGGACTTGTTTATTACCACCAAGCTCTGGGAACATTACTCAGACGAGGAATCAATAATCCGCGCCTTTGAGGAAAGCCTGCGCCGGCTGAATATGGATT
>CAYPHB010000002.1:11576-31377 GCA_964410445.1 uncultured Oscillospiraceae bacterium | reverse complement strand
CGGCAACCGTCTATCAAAGCATCTTCCTGCCAGCCATCACTTGTGCCAACTGGAATAAAAGCCAGATCAGGACGAATGCCTGCCTGAGCGAGCTTGGTCATACTGGTGCGAAACGGCTTTTGAAACTCCGGCAAATCGTCCCAGATAGCATGATCACCGCCATAGTAAATCGCGATTTCAGGGAACTCGAGCAAAGCCGCTATTCCTTTGTCGGTCGCTTGCACCGCAAAAATCCGGCAATCATCAACCTGGCAATCGTCGCCTGGATTAACCCTTACTGTCCGCTTTTCAGTGCGCGCAAAATCACCGGTTATATAACGGACATTTTCGGACTCGTCAAACAATTTATGCAGGTCGGGTTCATAATGGTCGGGGTGATTGTGGGAAGAAAAGGCAAAGACTGGTTTTGCGCCGTTAATTAAATTTGCCCAATCGGGCTCAAGCGCAGGTGCTCTTGGTGGCACCCGGCCAATATCAAAAATCAGAATTCGTTGACTTGTTTCGCAGATAAACGCGCTATGGGCAAGATAATTAATCAGTACTTGTTCATTGGTATGCATAAGCGCCTCCTTTGGCAGGTATGCTGCAGCAGCCAATTTGTGCATCACTGCCTATAGTTTGGACGTTGGCAGCACTTCAGTCAATGACATAATCCCAGGCACCTGCAGGATTACAGTAGGTGTGCACCCTTACGCCGTAGACATAGGCGATATGCCCCTCATGCAGAACTTCTTCCGGGTCACCGTCAGCTACAATTGTGCCTTCGTGCATCAGGCAAAGCCTGGTACAAAAACGGGCAGCGGCACGCAGATCGTGCAACACAGCAATAACCAAACGGCCCTGACGCGCCAACTTCTGACAGGTTTCAAATACAGCCAGACTGTGACGGATATCCAGGCTGGAGGTTGGTTCATCCAGCAGCAATATCGGCGTATCCTGAGCCAGTGCGCGTGCAAGCATTACCCGCTGACGCTCGCCGCCGGACAATGTGCTGATGGATCTGGCCGCCAAGTGCTCAGATTCAATCTCGGCGAGGCTAGCCAGGGCAACCTGGCGGTCAGCAGTTGAATAACCCTGCAGGGGCGAGGAATGGGGATGACGACCGAACATTACCACCTCCAGCACGGAGAATTCGAAGGGCACTACTGTATCCTGGTGCATAAATGTGATTTGACGGGCAATTTCACGTGGCTGTAAATCAGCCAGAGATTGACTTTGCAACAAAACTTCACCGGCTGATGGTTGCAAAAGGCCGCCAAGCAAACGCAACAAAGTAGTTTTTCCGGCACCATTAGGACCGCAAATGCCGAAGAATTCGCCGTCTTGCCAGGTCTTACTGATTGAGTGGACGATATTTACCGGAGATTTATCAGCCGTATTTGAAACTGAATAGTTCAGATCACGGCAGGCTAATAACGGCTTATTGTTATCTGAATGAGCAGGTTTTCCGGCTGTTGGTTCAGCTGGCAAGAATTCATTGTTCACTTCATCCTCCAAACAGCGCGATTGGCGTTCAGGTCAAGCTTCCGCCCCTGCGGGCAGACTTAAATAGTAAGTAGAGGAAATAGGGAGAGCCGATGATCGCTGTCACAACTCCGGCCGATAATTCTGCCCCCGTAGGCCTTGAAAGCACGCGGGTGACCAGGTCGCAGGCTATGAGAAAAATACTGCCGCCAATCGCGCTTGCCACCACCAGTGGGCGATGAGCCGGGCCGACCAGCAAACGCATAATATGCGGCACAATCAAACCAACAAACCCGATCGGGCCGGTTACAGAAACTATCGCGGCGGTTGCCAGCGAAGCCAGGATTATCATCAGAAACCTGGTGCGTCCCGGAGCCACGCCAAGCGCGCGGGCTTCTTCGTCACCCAGAAGCATAATGTCCAGGTCGCGGGCCCGGAATAAAACTATCAGAATTACCATAGTCACGACCGGGGCAATTGCGATTACGTGTTCCCAGCGCCGGTTGGCCAGTCCCCCCATTGTCCAGAAAATATAGCTGGCTACCTGGTATTCGTTGCCCATCGTTAGTACGAGTGATGACAGGGCGCTGAATAAAGCACTGACAGCCATACCACTCATGATCAGGGTAACTGTCTGGCCGGAGCCTTTCGTGAGCAAGGAAAGTGCAAGAATTATAGCAACAGCCAGAAAAGCTCCGGCAAAGGCGTAAATCGGCAGTGCGAAAAAACTGCCCACACCAGCTACCAGTGCGATTAAAGCGCCGAGGCTGGCACCGGCTGACACACCAAGAATGCCCGGTTCCGCCAGCGGGTTGCGAAATAAGCCTTGCATTATTGTACCGGCAACTGCGAGCCCGCAACCGGCAAACAAGGCTGCCATAATTCGGGGTAAACGGATTTGCATGATTACTGTGTAGGCAGTTGCCGGATAATCAATACCACTTGGTATGCCGATCGCATCCAACAGGACCGCGATTATGGCGGCCGGCGATATGTTGGTCGAGCTGATTGCCGTTGCCAGGATTATTGTCAGCAACAGTAAAGGCAAACCAATCGCTAAGATTTTTGTGATCGAAACACGGCGCAGCTGTTGCGCTGGTTCGCTTTGCTTTTTGTTTTCAAAAACAGGATTCACTTAAACGCCTTTCAGTTGAACAACTCCGGGTAGGCTGCTTTAGCCAGCTCTTCAACAGCTTTGGCCATGTACTGAGAAGTGGAGCCACGGTAAGTTTCTGTCAGCGAAATTACTTGCTTATTCTGAACAGCCGGCAGGGTTTTCAGCAACGGATCCTCAAGGACAGCTTTAATTAGTGAGTTAGAGCTGTCATTTACCGGTTCGCCTTGGTCATTGTACATGATGCCGGGGACGACAAGCAGCTGTGGCTGCCATTCCCCGACAATTTTTTCTTTACTGATTGCTGAATAATTTGGCGCATCGCAAACATTCACCAAGCCTGCTGCTTCGGCTATAGCGTCAAAGGTTGAGCCTTTGCCGTAAGCTGCAAGCATGCCGGCATTGGTGCCGCTTTGATCATAATATGATTCGTAAAACAGGGTTTTTACCCGGTCGGCGGGAGCTATAGTGTCCGTCTTGGCTTTTACTGCACTAAGTGTTTTTTCCATATCAGCTATCAAAGCTTCGCCGGCTTTGCTGGCGCCGGTGGCTTTTGCCAATGTGCTAATAGCCGTGGTAATCATGGTAAAGTCAGTTGGTGACGCCATGCTGAGCACGGCAGCCCCTGCACCGGTAAGGGTTTTGGCAAGTGAGCCGTCCGGATCAGAAAAGGAGTCAATCACCACCAGGTCAGGTGCCAGGGCAACAATTTCTTCCGGGCGCTGTGTAGAAACACGCGCCTCGACTGCTTTTGCTTTTTCAGTAGTTACGGTGACAGCCGGCTTGTCATTCCACATCGATAACCCTTTAATTTGATTAGTGTTGACCAGCTCAAACAGGATTTCCGCTGCCCAGACATTGGTGATCACAATGGATTTCGGTTCTGCCTTTATAATGACGTCTTCACCCAAGCCGTTCCTGACCGTTACCGGGTAAGCAGGCGCGGCTGCGGTTGTGGTTGGCGTCGAAGCTGTAGTTGAGCCGCTGGTTCCGTTTGGAGCAACCGTTGTTGTGCCGGCGGTGCCAGCAGTAGTTGCGGTTGTAGTTGTAGCTTTTGTTGAATTATTGCTGCAAGCGGTAAACAATAGTAAGATGCACAGAATCAGTGCCACTAGACGAATTTGTTTCAGGTTTTTCATGTATCTCTTCCTTCCATCTGTCTGGATCCCTTATGTATGAAAGTGTAGCGATAAACCTCGAATTTTTTCAATGGCGCTATTCGTCATCTTTTGTAATATTTTATGATTTGGTAATTTTTTGTGCCGGATTTGGTTTTTGTGATGTGATTTTCATCCACTTGATTTTTGAATTTACAGTTTTTGCGCAAAGAGCAAAAATGAGAAAGGCCCTTCGGGCACCACTCCGAAAGGCCGTCCTCATCATTTGGAGGAGAAAGTATGAAAGAAGGAGGTTCAAGCAGACCCTGTCTTGCTTATTGCTAGGTTAACAGGATTATTTGTCTACATTAAAGCGTGTTTGTGGAAGATTTGTTAACATTTTCTTTGATCTCATCAGTTTTTTGACTTCCAGCTTCTCTGAGCAGGTGTGCCTCGAGAAAGGCCATGATTTCTGTCATGGATTCCCTGGCTTCGGGAACCAGCTCGTTTGCCAGCGAGAAAACATGAAATAAACCCGGCCAGACTTTGAGCGTCGCATCAACTCCGGCAGCTATCGCTTTATCGACTGCACGAGTAGCGTCATCCAGGAGCAACTCCTCGCCGCCGACATGAACGAGCATTGGCGGCAAGGATTCATAGCTGCCAAACAATGGAGAAATATAAGGATTATCTGGGCAATTTTCACCGGCATAAAATTGAGCGTATTCGTTTATTTCTTCGGGAATCAACATTACATCTTCTTCAGCTTTTTCCTGAAAGGAGGAACTGTCGCCGGTCAAATCTGTCCAGGGTGAAATTAGCGCGATACAGGCCGGGAGAGGCTTGTGAGTGTCCCGGATTGCCATTGCTGTAGATAAAGCAAGGCCACCGCCGGCAGAATCGCCGATCAGACCTATGTTAGCAGCGTTCCAACCGTCGGCAAGTAATGCATTATAAACTGCCAGCGCGTCCAACAGCGCCGCCGGAAATGGATGCTCCGGTGCCAGGCGGTAATTTACAGACAACATACGCAAGGGCATTTCAAATGCCAGGCTTGTTGTCAGCACCCGCGTACTAAGCAATGAGCCTGTAACATAGCCTCCGCCATGAAAGTAAATCAGCACAGATTGTCCGGTTTTATCAACAACGCCTTCATGTACACGCGGGCGAGTGAGCGGATTGCCCTGCTGTCGATAAACCCATTCACATTCGACACCACCAATGGTAACCGGCACGATTTCCAGGTCAGGATGTCTTTTTTGGCGCAAGAAGCCGGCTAGATCAGGCCAGGAGCGGCGTTCATCGATGTCAAATTCCTGGGAGCGACGGCGTGAAATCAGGCGCAGCACCCGTTTGGCAAGCTTGGCTCGCAACGATAACTCGGGCTTTTCAGTCATATCAGGTACACTCCTGTATAAAAAGAGCCGACCGGTTAATTTCCGGTCGGCCAAGCTGATTAAGCATCAGTTAAAATGTTTTTAAAGCGGCACCGCTTTGGAGATCGGCCTGAGTAGGTTTGTCGATCAGATACCCACCCGTTGAATGCGCCAGGCGCAACGTTGAATTACCATATACCTGGTCATATTGGCTTTGATCAATCCCGGCAGCTTTAGCCCGGGTTTCACAGAAAGCCTTGAACATGTCTGTTGCCTGAGCGGGGGTTACAGTTTCGCCAACTGCCATCAGCAAATAGCTGTTATCCAAACCACGAACGGCTACCGATTTATCCGCCTCAAAATTCAGCGGTGAGGCAGCAGGTAAAGCCTGAAGTATTGACGCCCGGTTAGTATCGCGGCTGGTTGTTAATGGAATGGTTACGGCAGCAAATACCAGTACGAGAACCAGAAGCGCGGCTCCGATCAGCAAATGAGTCCGGAACGGAAGTTTAATATCCTTGCGGGCAACAGGCTTGCTCATAACATAAGGCTCTGGTTCAGGTTGTACCTGTTTGGCTGGCTGTTTCTTTTTCTGTTGTACAGCTGCTATATTTGCGCCGGCAGTGCCGCGGGGTTCCAGTGAAGGCCCTTCGTACTTTGGCTGAACTTCATTGGGGAATTCAACCCCTGTCGGATTTTTCGCGATTTCAAAGGCGCGTGAGTTATCGAATACGGCATCACAGAACAGACAATGACCCTGTTCCATGCTGGTGTCGAGTTGCAGCAACGAGCCGCAATTCGGGCATCTTCCTTCTTTTATTGCCATTATGGACCATCCTTTTTTTCTTTAGCCTGACAGTTCGCCGCCTGCTTTAAACCAAGCAGTGCAGGATCTGGAATCGTTTTAGATATCCATGGTATTATATAGCTTACGTGCCCCTGATTGCAAGATAACACAAGCCGATTGGCCACTGGAAAAAAGCTGGCCGGTCGATTATTCGAAATTATCACTTTGCAGGAGGAAGCTGATGAAAAAACTGCGGATTCTGGTTGTTGACGGCCAGGGCGGCGGCATGGGCCGAGCCATTGTCGAACGCTTGCGCCGTGACCTTAGCGACAAAGTTGAACTCTACGCTGTTGGCACAAATGCGATTGCCGCGCAGGCAATGATGAAAGCCGGGGCGGATGCGGCTGCCAGCGGTGAAAGCTCCGTAATTTATAACTGTCAGCGTGCCAGTTTAATTATTGGTCCCATTGGAATTCTGGCCGGTGGTTCCATGCTGGGCGAGTTGAGCCCGGCAATGGCCCAGGCAATTACTGCCAGCCCGGCCGAAAAAATTCTCTTGCCGCTGAATCGTTGCGGACTTCAGGTTGTAGGAATTAAAGATGAACCCCTGCAAATCCGGCTTGACCAATTGTCTGAACTGGTACGTACCAACCTTGAGCTTCAAGATACTAATGAATAATCACAAAAAGCCACTTGCCGCAACAAACAATGTCGAAGCCGCTGGCGAAAATGATAAACGCTGGATGCGCCTCGCCTTGAACCAGGCCCATAAAGCAGCTGCTGCCGGAGAAACACCAATCGGAGCGGTTGTTGTTCATGCAGGCCGGGTGATCGGCCGCGGTTACAATCGCAGAGAAACGCGACATGACGCGACGGAGCATGCAGAGATAATGGCTATCCGTCAGGCCAGCCGTTATTTGAAATCCTGGCGGCTTACTGATTGTGAGCTTTTTGTCACACTTGAGCCCTGCCTTATGTGTGCCGGTGCCCTGATCAACGCCCGCATCCGGCGGGTTGTCTACGCAGCTGCCGATCCAAAAGGCGGCGCTTGCGGCTCAGTGGTGTCTGCTCAATCATTACCCTTGTTTCATGAAATAATATGTGAACCCGGGCCATTCGCCACAGAATCAGCGGAACTACTGCGTGCGTTTTTTAAGGCGTTGCGCACTCGGGACAGGGAACGCGGCAGTAGCGGGCAGCGACGCAAGCAGAGTCTGACCGGGCAAAAGCCAATTTCCGCAGTAACAAAATTTTTAACTATCGATCAGCAGGAGAAAACGCATGGCAATAACTAAAAAGAAGGCTTTCTGGTTCCTCGTTATTTGTGCCGTACTCTGGAGCACCGGCGGTTTTTTGATAAAATCAGTCGACATGCCGCCGTTTGCGATAACCGGTGGCCGCAGTATGTTCGCGGCCCTGTTTCTCATTCTGGTGCGCGGCAAGCCGCGCTTTTCGCGCAGACCAGTATTTATCGGTGCTTCACTTGCTTATGCAGCTACAATGACTTGCTTTGTTTTCGCCACCCGCCTGACTACTGCAGCCGACGCGATAATGCTGCAGTACACTGCTCCGGTTTGGGTTTTGTTGCTCTCCTACTTCTTATTGAAAGAACGGGTTACCAAGTTAGATGTCCTGGTGACTTTCCTGATTCTGGCTGGTCTTGTAGTTTTCTTCCTGGACAGCCTGGGCAAAGCTGAGCCCATGTCGACCGCGCCCCTTGGCAATGCTCTGGGCTTGCTATCAGGCGTTTTTGTTTCTTTACAAGCGGTGCTGATCCGACGCACAAGTGACGAAGGCCTTTCTACCGAGTCGGTAATTGTCGCCGGCAATTTGATTTGCTTCTTTGCTTCCCTGCCGCTCTTACTGCGCTCCACATTTACCTTGGAAAATGTGATGTGGCTGGCAATCGCCGGTTTTTTCCAGCTTGGTTTGGCCTATGTCTTCTACACTGCTGTATTGCCTTATGTAACAGCGCTCGAGCTCATTTTGGTGCCGGTTATTGAACCAATCCTCAATCCGATATTCGTGTTTTTTCTTAACGGTGAAAAACCGGCGCTGACCACAGTCTTTGCCGGCATTTTCATTCTCACTTTGGTAACGGTCTGGTGTGTTTACCGGGCAAAAGAACAAGGTGTGCCGCTGAATGTCACAGCGGAAGCTTCCGCTCAGGAAGAAGTGTGAGCTATCAGCTGCCCGTCACGTAATGAGTAAATTAAACGCTCTGCAACCTGTAATCCGGTAGAAAGGGTTATCGCCCGGGCGTAGTATTCAAGCTGTACCCGATACTTTGCAAGCAGATTAGCTGCCCGCTGGCCGGCACTTCCCTCCAGGCGATCAGTTTTGAAATCCAACAGTACTGCCCGGTTATTCTCCCGGAACCAGACGTCGATCATACCCTGAACCAGAACTCTGTCGTCTTCTTTCACCCTGTTGCCGGTTGTATTAATGCTCTCGGCCGGCACCGCGATGGAGAAAGGCATTTCCCGAAAAAGTGTGCCAGCTTGTTCTGCCAGCAGCATCCGCTGCGCTAAAGGCGAGGCAAAGAACTTCAGCATAGAATTGCTATAAGGCAGTATGTATTCGCGCATATCAGCGCTGATAATGCCATGAGCTGCTAAAACTTCCAGTTGTTGCAACAGCATGGTTTCAGTTGGATTCCGGACTAAGGAACCAAGATCAAGGAACCGCATTGCCTGATGAACGAGCGTGCCGATTTCCGCTGCTGAGATTTTTGCCGTTGCCGCTTCGGGAGCAGTCCATTCGCGGATTTCGTGGTTGATGCCCTGAACAACAAAACTGCTGTCTTCACCTGGCTCCGCATCGTTCAGGCGGTCCGCCCGCCGCTTGAGTTCACTTACCGAGATTTTCTGAGGCAGCTGAACCGTCCCTGCCCAGAGGTATCTGCTAAAAATTTCAGTTTCAATCCGTTGTAGGTTCGCCGCTTGCTGTTCCGCGGAAACAAGCGGTTCTTCTACTTCCTGCGGTAACGGATCATAAAGCAACAAGCCTGAGTTGAAGGATTTTGCCTCAGTTGTACAGTCCGGACTGGATGCTGTTTCATAAGCTGTTACACCGGTTTCAGGCGGGTGTTCTTCACCAGGTGCTAAAGCTGCTTCAAAAGTTGCTTTATCTGCTTCAGCAGGTGTTGTAGCTGCTTCAACATTTATTTCTTCGCCGAATGACTCCGGCCCCGGCAGGCTGTCAACAGAGATAAACTCCACTGATAAGCCGCTGATTGGCTTCAATACGGGTGCAGCCGGCTCTGAGGGCGCAACCCATTCTTCATTCTCCGGGTTGCCATAAAATGGTGTTAAATCAATTTCAGGGTTCCGGGCAATAGCCAGCAGCAGCCAGTCCTGATAAGACTTGGCGGCAAGAACAAGATGCGCTGGCAGCAGTGGAGTCGAAACCTTGCGTGCAGCTTCAATCAACCTGACAGCATTTTTGTCGCCAGCGGCACCAATTGCAAAGCTGCCTAAAACATATAAATTTTGTTTGGCCCGGGTAAGTGCCACATAAAGTAAACGTAATTCTTCTGAGCGGCTGCGAGCTTTCAGCTCTTCAAACATTGCCTGTTTGAGCGGGGTCGGATACCTGATTCTGCGTTCCGGATCAACGTAGTCGATCCCGATACCAACTTCCTCGGACAGCAAAACTGCCTGGCGTTCTTCACTTAAGTTCAATTGTGACCTGACACCGATAATAAAGACAACCGGAAACTCAAGGCCTTTGCTGCCATGCATGGTCATTAACCGGACAGCTTTTGATTTCTCAGGACTGCCGTCAGTATCAGGCTGCTTTTGTTTCAGTTGGTGCAGACGCTCAATATGGCGGGCAAATGCATAGATCCCTCGCCGTCCACGCTGTTCAAAATTGTTGGCAAAATTCAGGAACATATTAAGTTCGGCTAATGCTGTCGGTTCCCCGGTTAAGCGTGCCAGATGATCACGGAAACCTGTTTTTTCCAGAACTAACAACAATAACTCAACTATCGACAATACCGGTTCACGCCGTCTTAAATCATCAATAAAGCTGCAGAAACCGGCTGTCCGGGCCTGCAATACCTCGTCGGCCCCCTCACTTGCGTACCAGTCCACAACTTCGTGAAAAAAAACATGTTCGCAGTCAGTTTGGCTTGATTCCAAACGCATCTGAGCCAGCTCATTATCGCTGAACCCGCCGCTATATAATGGCGAGCGCATTACAGCCGCCAGGTGAATATCCTGGCGCCGGTTGTCAAGAACATGCACGAGCGCTTCCAAGAGGCGCAGTACCGGTGTGTCCAGAAAAGGTTTAGTTTCCGGCTCTTCCAGCGGAATTCCATAGTCGGTCAGAATTGAAGCACACTTATCCATGATACCGCGAGTGCGTACCAGGATGGCGATATCGCTGCAGGCAACGCCGGCAGCGAGCAGTTTTTTTATCTCCAGCGCTGCTACCCGAGCTTCCTGTTCGTACTTATTTAATTCAGCGGCTGTTTCACCGTCTGCTTGTTCTGCAGAAGCTTCTGCATTGTTATCGTCAATCGAATCCGCTGCTGCTTCTGCTGTGGAACCATCAATTGTTTCCGCTTCAGCCTCTGGCACACTTTGCAGATTCAAAGCCAGCAGTTTGACCGCGGGTAAAGTTGAATCCTCACATTCTTTGGCACCGGCGATCAGGGAATGCCCTGTGTTGTAGTCGATTTCACCGACAGCGGGCGACATCAGCTGCCCAAACCACTGATTTACCGCATCAATTATCGGTGTCTGACTGCGAAAATTGCGATTGAGTTCGAATAGTTTTCCGCTTTCACCGTCGCGGCAGCTAAGCAAACGTTCCAGGAAAATTTGTGGCCGGGCATGACGGAAGCGGTATATGCTCTGCTTAACATCACCAACCATGAGACAATTATCGTTACGGATCTCAGCAATAATTGCTTCCTGAATTTGGCTGGTATCCTGGTATTCATCAATATAAATCTCAGCTATCCGGGATCGGTAATACGACCTTGCCTCCGGGGCTCGCAGAATTGCCAGCGCCAGATGCTCAAAATCACTGAAATCAATAATACCGTATTGTTGTTTTGTTGTTGCATAACGCTGGTCGAGCGCGAGGATAAGTGCAAAAAATAATTCGACTACAGGCAGCATTTCCTGAAGGTCCGCCGTGATCTCTGCAGCGGGGCGTTCGCAGACAATCAGCGGTTTATGTTGGAATGCTTTTATAGTTCTCTCACTTTTGCAGCTGCCCGCCGCGGTATAAACAGCCTCCGCGATAAATTCGCAAAAAAGGTCTAAAAAAGCAGTCTTTTCTGCCGAATCAGTATTCTTGTTCCTGCGCGGTATTTTTATGCCTGCAAGTGGACGACTGGCTTGCCAGGCAGTATCGTAATCAAAACTGCCGGAGCGGATGCCTGTATGAAGGGTGCGTAAGGTGCTTAAACACCCGCGCATTTCTGCAAGTGAATTAGCCTGACTTCTTTTGTCTTTCGCAAAAATAACCTGAGGCAGCAGATCCTCCATTTCCGGAATAACTGTCATGGCTCTGTCCAGGCGGTAACCAAGTTGTTCCAGCAGGATCTCTGCCGCCCGGCTGGCAGCGAAATCAGTGCTGGCTTGTTTGTAGGTGCTGACTTTATCTGCGATTACTTGCCGGTAGTCCGGCATACTGCGCAGATTAAGATAAACAGAAAGTATCAAATCCATTAGAGCTTCGTCATTGCGGGCACCACCATAACCGTCCGTCAGGCGATAAAATACAGCAGTAAAGTCATCTTCACGCAAATATTGCGGCAGTGCGGCCTTAAGCTCCGGCGGCAGCGGCAGCGTTTCTGCGCCTGCAGCGGAGAGATCAATCGCTTCGTAACATTCGCGCAAAAGATCATCCAGTGCGTCCTGAAGCAGTATTTTGGTCTCGGTGCCGTCATCGATCCTGAAATCAGGCAAAACCAAGGGCTCACCCTTCTCGTCACGGGCTTCGTAATAAAAATTCCGAATCACTGAAAGACAGAAGGCATGAATTGTTGAAACCAAAGCACCCGGCAACTGCATCAATTGGCGCCGCAAATGAACTCTGGCTGCCTCGTTCTCAGCAGCTGTCAGTGCGGCACGTAATTTTTCCCCGATTTTTTCCCGCATTTGCAGGGCGGCTTTGTCGGTAAAAGTCATCACCAGAAGCGAATTTACGTCAACTTCGTGCGCCGCCAGGCGTTGAACGATGCGGTCCGTCATTACCGTTGTCTTGCCGGAGCCGGCGGCAGCGGAAATCAGGGTATCGCTCAAAGGAGCATCGATAACAGCTTGTTGTTCAGGTGTTGGTGTCAGTTGTGCCATCATTATTGCTCCCTTCAGTTGAGGTTGAACCAGATTCGTTGCTTACCTGGTCATTAGCAGCAGCTTTGTTTAACAATAAACAGCTTAATGCTTTTTTCCCGCTTTCACCGTCAGCTCCGCTGATTTGACTGAGAGTGCGCAAATCAATAAAGTCCCGACGGTTAAAGCCGCAAACAGCGCTGAACTTGCAATAAGCACAGGCAGGTTTAGCTGAGCGCACCCGGACAGGCGCAACAGAAAAACAGCCGGCGAATAAGGTCCGGGCAAATCCGGCCAGTTTTTCACAAGTATGTTCCAGCAAAAGTTGTAAAACGACCGGATCGAGCACCAGGCCGCGCAGTTTGAAAGCGTTGGCCAGCTTTTTCTCGAGCGCGGTCGGTTCAAGCAGCGCCCCTGAATCTTTCAGCATTGGGCGGTCGAAATGGAAGTAAGCAGCTTCGGCTGGCTTTATTCCAGGATGGCTCGCAACGTAGGCTGCCAGATAAGCAGGTAACTGCAGGGCAAGCCCATAGTATAGTGTTTCAAAGTTCACCTTAACGTCGCCGCTTTTATAATCAATGACCTTAAATTCAGCCTGTTCGTTTTGATGACGCACGTCGACCCGGTCGACAACGCCGCGCAGCTGCAACTCTTGACCGTCAGCAAGTTCGAGCGCAAATTTATCCGGCTGATTTGGTCCGAATTTCCATTCGACTTCCTGCGGCAAAAAGCCTTCCGGCTGCAACTGACCCATTATCGCCTGGAGTGAGTCAGCGGATATCAGCTGGAGCCGGCGGCCAACATCGGCTTTAATCCCGGCATCGTTGAGCGCCTCCATGGATTCACGTTCAATCACTTCGACCATCAGGCTTTTCGTAAGTTGGGTCACATCCTGGGCACAAAACTCTGCCAGAGCCGCTTTGACAGCTTCAGGATCATTACCAGCGGTTGTCAGGCGGGCAGTCAGATCAGTTAAAGCAAGTTCCGCTACCCCATGTAAAATCCGGCCGGTATCAGTATGCTGAGGCGCGTATTCCGAACGCTCACGCAACTTTAAAATATAAGCGGCAAAATGTGAAAACGGACATGCCGCGTATTTTTCCAATTGGGAAACGCTTAGTGCAGGTGTATCGGAATAGATGCCAGTGAGAATTTCAGCGCTTATTTCTCCTCCTGCAGCCGCGGCGCCAGATGGGGTTGCAGGCGTAGCATATCCTGCTGATGCAAAAGCCAGTAAGGCACCGGATCCAAAGTCAACACCAGACGGTAGCAGGCTTTGGTCGAGCGGATTAAAATTACCGTTGCCGGTACAGACAGAGAGTCTGCGTGCCAGGGCACGCCAGGCAGCTGCGGTTGATGGCGTCAGATTTTGGTTCAGCCCGGTCAAACGCAACAAGCTGTGCCAGGCAGCAGCACGGGAGTTCAGCCTGGGATCAGAGAAATCCACTGCATCATCGGCTTCAATTATTACATTTCCAGGGAAAGCCGCTTTTAACTGTTGCACAATTTCTGCCGGCTCGCCTCCGGATGTGCCGATGTACAATAAATGCTTCGGTCTGGTTAACAACTGGTGTAAATACGCAGTGTCCGCAAAAACATGGTCGCGCGCAATACTTGGCAGGCTCACCGAGAGCTGGTTGGAAAGGAACTGGCGATCCAGATCTTTTAGTAAACCTTCAGGTGAACCTTTGCTGGGGAACATGTCCTGGCAGGCTCCAAGTACAAAAACAACTTGACAAGACAGCTGACTTACCCGGCGCCAGTCACCGACAACAACCTGGTCGAGGGCCGAGGGAATCAGAGTGACATTGGCGTTGCTCAAGCCCGATCGCAGTGTGTCCCGCAAGTCGGTTAAACTGATGGGCAGGTTGCCGGTTATTGTTTCCAGTTGTTCTAACACATTGCCTAAAACGCTATGAGCCGACACCAACAGCAACGCCGCGTCATCTTCGCCGCAGGCGCGCAGCTGTTCCGCTTCATTTTCTATTCGGGCTGCTATTCCCTGTTCATTGAAAAAACTGCGGATCAGGTTGCAGCATTCTGCAGTCGTGCCAGCCTTATGCAGCTTCTCAGTAAATGTCCGAATTGGTTCAAATACAGTTGTAACAGCGTGATGAATCCGTTGAGCAGCAGGATCATCTGACTGGGGCTCAGCTAAAACCCGCTTGGAGAATAAACGGTCGCGACGAAATAACCCGCGTGCCAGTAAGTCATTCTCAAGCAAGTCAATTGTGGTCGGCGTCAGCGGAGTCAGGCCGCTGCGCAACACGGTCATTACAGGGTCGCGCGCCCAGTTGCGCAAGGGCAGATCCAATAAACCCAACAGATAGCGCAACAGCGAGGTTCCAGCCAAAGAACGGGTTTCGTCGAAGAAAAGCGCCAGGTCGTAGCGCCGGGCGGCTGTACGCAGCAATGGCAGCTGAGTATGAGAATCGCAGAGCGCGATCGCTATATCCTTGAAACGGTAACCTGCAGTTTGAGTCAGGCGGCGGATTTCGCCGGCGACATAATCAACTTCAGCTTCTTTGCCAGGTAACTGGATAAAAGAAAGTCCGTAGTTCTCGGGCGCCTCAGTTTGGTTTGCAGGAGACTGACTGCTGGTATCAGCCGTTAAGGCAGCGATTGCTGCTTGTAAACGTGAGAGTTCAGGTTCTATTTTCCGCGTTTCAGATGCAGGGAAACGCTGCTTGAGGTGAGCAAGTGTCCTGCGGCCAATCAAAAAGGCTTCCGGTCCTGCTTCAATTGCCTGAGGAGTTGTGGGATAAGCGTCAGCCTGAACACCAACGTTTAAATTGACGCCAAGACGCTGCAAGCCAGCCAGCACCCGATATTCCTGTGGCGTAAAATCGCGAGTGAAGCCAAAGCCTGTAACATATACACTGCTTTTGCTTAGATACTTAAGACGATTATAAGGGAAAGGAAAGACCGTGTTGTCCTGGGAATCTGCTGCCGCCATGTATTCAAGCAATTCAGCCAGTCGTTCAAGATCTTCATCTGAATCGGCGATCTGACGGCTGGCTAAGGCTTCGTTATAACTTTGCAAGAGCACAGCTAAATCAAGAAATTTGTTGCTCAATGATTTCTCAGCCTTGGCTTCTGAGGCTGCTGTTGCTGCTTCAAATAGCTGAGCGGAAGTGATACTATGGCGCTTCAGGTCGCCTACCACAGCATCGACTTCTTTTAGAAAGCCGCTGCGTTCAGCCAGATGACCAAAAGAATACAGCCGTGAGCTATTTTCTTTCAGAACCCGGAACAAAAGCATTTGGCGCCCGAAAGCATCTATTGACTGGCGCGGCAATAAGCCGGTTTCGTCCAGCAGCCGGTGGGCCAGGCGCCGAAAGCTAATAACTTCAGCCATCATCAAGCCGGAAGTATCAGTTTTTTCCAGGTAAGCTCGTTCCATTTGCACTTTGTTTTGTTCCGGAACAATAAAGAAAGCACGCTGCTCAGGAAAACTAAAGGTCAGGGCACGTAATTCAGCCAGACAGTAAGTTGTCAGGGCTTCTGAATCCGGACTGAATAAAAGCCTCATCGGACAATAACCCGCGATATCACGGAAATTTGAATTTGAGAATTGTAGTGAATACTTTTCATAAAGCAGCTCCGACTGTCAATAAACAACAGCTGAACATCGTCTGAATTGTCGCATTTTACCAGTATCTGTGCTAATATTCAACAAATGCGCTCATCTATCCTGGGAGGAACAACAATATTGTCCAGTCAAAAAAATTCTGTTACCACAAGTGGATCTACTGTGGCTAATCATAAGTCAAAAGATGATAAATATCCAATGAAGCGCGGTCTGGCAGGCAATCTCGGTAACTGGGGCGGCATGCTCCTGACGAAAATGCTGATACATTTACGAGCAGTTGGCCTGGAGAATATTCCTGCCGATAAACCCTATGTAATCGCGGCCAATCACGAAACCTACGTAGATGGAATGTGGATTGCGTCTTTTCTGCCGCGCAAGCACTTTAAAAAAATGGCCTGTATTGCCGGTTCGGATCTGGAAAGTGAGCATGGTTTATTTGGCAAATTGATTTGCCGCGTCGGCCGCGCAGTGCCAATCGACCGTTTTGGCAACCCTGTACGCGGTCTGATTATCGCCAAACGCAAAGTTGAAGAAGGCAATATCATGTTGGTGCATCCGGAAGGCACCCGTTCACCTGACGGCCTGCTCGGCGAGATGAAAAACGGCGCCGCTTATATTGCCATGAAAGCCAAAGTTCCCCTACTGCCGGTTTTTATCGACGGTGGCTATGAAGTCTTCAACCGTCATATGAAATTACCTCATCCCTTTGACGAAAACCACAAACGGCGGACGGTTGTGGTGCATTTCGGCAAACCGCTTCGTCCTGAGGATTATAAGGACACTCAGTCAATGTCTGATGCCCTGACTGCCTGGATGGCTGAAAAATTCCGCAATAAGCTGGTGCCACGTAAATTTAGTCCCAGTCACCCGTAAGAGTTAGTTCCCACTTGCTTAATAATGCGCAAACCTAATGGCCGCAGGCAGTACTTTAAAGCTGATCTCTGCGGCCTCAAATAATTCACCGTCATAATTGCCCGGCAATAAGCCGCCGTGAGAGCGAAACACCCCTTCAGTTGCACTGAACATATGCATTGCCGGATCACCAATGTGTGTTCCGGCTTTATATTTGGGCAGTAGCTTAACAATCCGAGTCAGAGGCAGATTATCCACCAGCACAATATCGAGCACGCCATCACTTGAGCTGGCCGCAGGTGCCGGGTTATAGCCGCCGCCATAGTATCTGCCATTGCAGATAGCGGCCAACACCATTTTGATTGAGCCGGTAACACGTACCGGCTGGCCGTCTTTGATTTCAGTGGTTAACATGTCGTATTCAAGATCATATTCGCGGCCGCCAGCCAGGCCGAATAAAATCGCAAGGTTATATAGTAAGAGTTCGCTGTGGATATGTAAGCGGCGCTGCAAGGTGTTGGCGATTCTTTGGACTTTGGAATCAAGTCCGAAAGAGGTTATATTGGCGCAAATAACTTCATTTACTTTTATAAGGTCCAGCGGCCGCAGTTCAGGAAAAGGCAACTGTGACAGTATATCTTCCGGCTCCAGCCCCGGCAGGATATGACGAGCAAAATCATTGGCTGTGCCAATCGGCAGAATTCCCAAGGCTGCGCCGGTACCAAAAATACCATTAACCGTTTCGTTAACAGTACCATCGCCGCCGCAGGCATAAACCACCCCGTTTTCACCGTGCTCCTGCCCAAATCTGTGAGCCAGCTCACAGGCATGACCGCTTTTTTCAGTCATGACAATTTCGTATTCGTACGAGGTATCAGTCTTTGCCATCGAAGCGTTGATTTCCCTGGCAAGCTTGCGGCTGGTTCTTTTTCCGGCTTCAGGGTTGATCAGGAATAAAAAAGCGTGGCTTTTCATCAGTTTGCAGATCCGTCCTTTACCGTTGATTCGCTGTTATACACTTCTTCCTTATCGGGCGAGGGTTTTTCTGTTTCTTCAGTTTTAACCTTACCAAACAGAGAGTCCAGATTCTGGCCCGCAAGCTCGCGTAAACGGATTTTTTGCTTTTCCAACAATTCCTGGATGCCGGAAATTTCCACCTGGCGACGGATTTTGAGGCTGGTCGTTTTTACCATTTCGCTGAAACTGTACACGTAGTGACGCACGGATTTAAACGAGGGCAGACGCGAATTTATATCGGCAAACAACTGATCCAGATAAGTGCGCAAAGCAGTCTCATCCTGAGCTGGAATGCCGGCTTCTTCCACCTGATCAGGGTCAACAACCACTTTGGCAACAACCACAATACTGCCGTTCGTTTCTTTTTCACCCCAAACCAGCGACTCACGAATCAGTGGGTTTTGATTCAAGAGAAATTCAATTTCTTCGGGGAACACTTTTTTGCCGTTGTCCAGGACGATCATTGATTTGAGGCGGCCGGTTATTGTGAGATTTGAGGTTTTGGGATGAATCACGCCAACATCACCCGTATGGAACCAGCCGTCCGCATCGATGGCTTCGGCTGTCGCCTCGGGGTCATTGAAGTAGCCTTTCATCACAATAGGTCCGCGTACCAGTATTTCACCCGGTTCACCTGCGGCTTCACTATCTACTGCCAGCTCGACTCCGCCGATGGGCTGACCGACTGTCCCGCTGTCCGAAACGAAATCGCCGTTGCCTGCGACAACCGGAGAAGTTTCGGTTAAGCCGTAGCCTTCAACAATACGCAGACCGATATCGTCCATAAAATCAATTATTTCTTTTTTAATTGGCGCAGCTCCGCAAATACCCATTATTAAACTGCCGCCAAAGGCAGCATGAATTTCTTTAAACACCTTTCGGCGAATATCAATGCCAAATTTGCGCAAAATCCTGGTCAAACTAATCATTCTGCGAACGAGTTTTTCTTTATTTTGTTTGCGTAAAGAATCCTGAATTTTCCGGTAAAAATTCTCAAACAGAGCCGGAACTCCGATAACCATCTCGATGTTGTATTCCTGCAGGTTTTTTTGGATATAACGCAAGCCATCGCAAATAGCTGTTTCACAGCCAAAAGCCATGGCCATGAACAAGCCGCAGGTATTCTCGAAGGTGTGGTGCAACGGCAGGATCGAAAGAAGACGTAAGCCAACCGGAATATGAATAATACCTGCCACACCTGCTATATCAGCACAAATATTGCCATGACTTAGCATTACAGCTTTAGAAACACTGGTTGTGCCGGAGGTAAAGAGCAATGAAGCAAGTGCATCCGGATCAATTTCCGCTTCCAAATACGCTTTGTTGCCTTTCGCCAGCAACTTTTCACCGGCTGTAAGCATTTCCTCAAACCGCAGATAAACCGGCCCGCTTTCAGGCTGACGAAGAGCATCAGATTGGGCCGGCACTGCCTGGAAGTCAGTGTCAGCTGTTTTTAGCCGATCAGGCCGCAGGCAGCATAAAAGCCGGATCTGCCCGGGTAGCCGCTCAGAAGCGCGCATCATTTCAGCATGGAAAGTTGAATCATAAAATATGGCGACTGCGCCACTGCGTTCCAACAAATTGAAGATTTCGTCAGGGGGAAGCAGCCTGTCGAGTGGTACGCTGACGCCCACGCCATTAAGCACGGTGGTGTGCGTTACCGCCCAGCCATACGAGTTTTCACCGATAACGGCAATCCGCTCGCCGGCTAAACCCAAATGGGTGAGCGAAGTGCCGAGAGCCCGGCAGTCGCCGCTAAATTGTTTATAGGTTCGGGTTTCGGGCTCAGCGCCAGGATTTTGCCGAAAGCGGAATGCTGTCTTTTCGCCATACTTTTCTTCACTGGCAACGAGCATCGCCCGTAAATCAGTATGAGTTTCGACGGCATAATGAAACTTACCCTTTAGTACCTGCATTTGTATCACCCGCTCAAATATTCACATGCCGGTCAATGTATTCAACTACATCAGCAGCAGTGTGGATGCGATCGAGATCTTCATCACTAATACGCAATCCGTAGCGTTCCTCCAGTTCAATCACCAGTTCATATAAGGCGAGAGAATCCAGATTCAAATCAACTACAAGGTCAGTATCCAGCTTGATTTCAGCGGCTTCAGTGCCAGCTACAACAGCAACAGCTTCAAATACCTCTTGTTCAATTTCAGTCCGATTGAAAGCCATAGGTTCAACCTCCTGTTAACAATTACCA
>CAYPHB010000002.1:0-11476 GCA_964410445.1 uncultured Oscillospiraceae bacterium | reverse complement strand
TTCAATTTCAGTCCGATTGAAAGCCATAGGTTCAACCTCCTGTTAACAATTACCAGGCAGCGCAGCATACGGGTTCAGTTCAGCCCAGATTGTATCTCTTATACTGGTCACCGACAAACCCTGAAATTTGTTGCAGCAGCTTAAGCAGCATTTGTCTCTCTATTTCATTAAGCGGCCCGACAATGCGGTCTACCAGCAGTTTGTGAAACTTATTGTGCATGCGAAAAGCCAGCTTACCCTTGCGGGTCAGGCAAACTCTTACGACTCTGCGGTCACTGGAATCACGCCGGCGTTCGACGTAGCCTTTGCGCACAAGGCGATCGACCGCAACTGTTAGGGTTCCCGTCGTTATGCCAAGGTTGGCAGCTGTCTCACTCATAGTGCGGGTTTCATAAAGGCCGATGCCTTCCAAAGTGTGCATTTCAGCAATAGACAAGTCGCTAAAGCTTCCCCTGCGGAGAGCCTTTTCTTCTGTTACCAGTATCTTGTCATAGATATCCAGTAGCAGATCATTTATGGTGCTGTCGTATTCGTTCATGTGCGCCTCGTTCCAGCTTACCGCAACTGCCGTTCGCATTTGGCAAGTCACCAGAGGAATAAATGTTTGATTATCAAATATTTTACTAATTCGAGGTGTTTTGTGCAAGACTGATAAAATCCTGCAAAGGACCTATACGGGTCTGTTCCAGCTCCGCTGTCAAATAAATTCCGTCGGTTTCGTAGTGCAGCTCCAGAATATGCCCGAAACGTCGGATATAATCAATCAGGCCTGTCTCTGAAAAAGGCAGTACCAGCCGCAACGTTATTGGCCGGCCACGGGCAAGCTCTGAGATCGCGTTCAATAATTCGTCAACACCGCTGCCAGACAGCGCGCTTAATGCTACAGTACGGTCAGCGGAGCGGCCGCGGATCTGGGTGAAAAGAGCAGCAATTGTCGGGTCAGGTTCACCGCCAACCTGGTCCAGCTTGTTGAGTACCAGAATCCGGGGTTTTTCGGCAGCGTGCAGTTCCGTCAGAATATCTTCCACAACCTGCAGATGCTTTTCAGCATCCGGGTCAGCTACATCGATTACCTGTACGATGATGTCGCATTCTGTCACTTCTTCCAAAGTGGCGCGAAAAGCGTCAACCAGGCCATGCGGCAGTCGGCGGATAAAACCGACTGTATCAACTGCAAGTACCAGTTGCTGGTCAGGCAGGCGGATTTTACGGGCTGTGGGATCAAGTGTGGCAAAAACCTGGTCCATTACCAGAACGTCACTGGCACAAAGGCGATTCATCAAAGTCGACTTGCCGGCATTGGTATAACCGACAATGGCAACACTGCGGATCGAATCGTCCCGGCGCCGTTCACGGGTGCGGTCGCGGCGGTCGGAGATTCTCTCCAGCTCCTGGCGCAAAACCCGTATACGCCGCATTATATGTCTGCGATCACTTTCCAGCTGACTTTCACCGGGGCCGCGTGTACCGATACCGCCGCCAAGGCGGCTCAGGGCTTGTCCCATACCGGTGAGGCGGCTAAGCCGGTCAGTCTGTTGCGCCAGCTCTACTTGCAAGCGCCCTTCCCGGCTCTGGGCCCGGCGGGCAAAAATATCTAAAATGAGCAAAGTACGGTCAATAACCTTCATGCCGGTCATTTTCTCAATATTACGCAACTGAGAACCCGATAGCTCGTTGTCAAAAATCAATAGATTGGCGTTCTGCTCTAGTGCTGCCAGGCGCAGTTCTTCCAGTTTACCGCTACCCGCCAGTGTCGCCGCTTCAGGGCTTACTCTCCTTTGCAGCGTGCGCAAAACAACATTGGCGCCGGCAGCAGCAGCCAGGCTAGCCAGTTCTGCCAGCGAAGCTTCGGCTTCAACCAGGTCATCACCGGCTGCACCGGTATAAATACCGATTAAAGCTGCCCGTTCTGAAAATTCGTCTGTAACTGGTAAAGTACAGCTCGATTCAGGGAATTCACTCATATTTTTTATAGCTCCCCGGCAACTTATGTGCCGCTATTCTGCGATGTAATTAGACAATTCAATTATACGATGAATATACGATGAGTATGCGTTGAGTTTCTCAAAAGTTTTGTATCAATGACTAAGTTTCGCTGAAATTCAGGTGTTTTTGTGGATATATCGCAATTTTCGGGTTTTGGGACAAAATTAATTAGTTATAATGACAAATGAATAACGCTACCCGGTATGGATCCGCAACAAACAGTGTAATGATGGTACCGACATTGAAAAACTATCGGAAAGGAAGCTTCTATGCAAAGTACCAAAGCCAGACCACTCCAAGCGCAGCAATCCACAGATCTTATGCTATTTTTGCCGCTCGCAGCAGGTATTGTCCTCAGGCACGTACGGGCAGTCAAACATTTGACCCAGGCTGATGTCGCCACCAGAGCCCATATGAATGTCTCATACATCAGCAATGTTGAAAATGGTCAAAATAATATCAGCATGATTAAATTCAGCCTGATCTGCCATGGTCTTTGTGTTCAACCCGACTTCGTGCTGGGGCTGGCACTGAAGCTGATGCTTCCTCTGGATACAGCCATTCGCTATAGGTCCCCGCGCGAAGCACAACGTCTGATTCAAAACCGGATGCCAAAACTGCTTGATGTAGAGGATATTGTCTCCTCCGGTTTCAGGCTCTGAAATATTCTTAAGTGATCATACCGCGATCAAAATCAACGGTGGCCGTCATTCCGGTCTTGAGAATTTTGGTCGCATTTTCACTGGCGTAAATTACAGGAATATCGAGAGCCAGCCCAACTGTAGGCGCGTGCCCGGCAGGATCAGTATCCTCGACGACAAAGCCGACAGCTTTTTTCATATAAGGTAATAAGTCGTTATTGGTTTTATTGGCAACCAGGATGTAATCCATCATTTGATCAGCGCCACGCAAGTCATCGATAGAATTGACAACCAATATTTCAGCAGTCAACGAGCCATGGCCGATGCTTTTTCCTTGTACAAGCACCCGGCCGATGATCTGCACCTTGAGTGTGTTTGTTGTGCCGCTCATCCCGGTGGGCGTGCCGCCGGTAGTGACAATAATATCGCCGTTCTTGGCGATGCCCGAATCAAGAACCAGCTGCATACCCATTTCAAACATTGCGTCGGTATTGTCATATTCTCTGACCAGATACGGCCTCACGCCCCAGGAAAGCGCCAGTTGGCGGTAAGCACGCGAAGACACGGTCGGGGCAATAATCGGACAATCAGGACGGAAGCGCGAAATCAATCGGGCAGTGCGGCCGGAATGCGTTACCGCGACAATGGCTGTAGCCCGCAGGTCCATTGCAGTAGTGCAGGCTGCATGGCTGATGGCGTTGGATACACTAGGCAGCATCTCATACTTGGTATTGCCGAAATTTTTCCAATATTCGATTGCTTTTTCTGTTTGTTCGGCTATATCAACCATAATCATTACAGCTTCAACCGGGTAGCGCCCCATCGCTGTCTCCCCAGAAAGCATAATCGCACTGGTACCATCATAAATGGCATTGGCTACGTCGCTCACTTCTGCCCGGGTTGGCCGCGGATTTCGTATCATAGAATCCAGCATTTGGGTAGCCGTTATGCAAGGTTTGCCGATTTTATAGCATTTTTCAATTAGATTTTTCTGTACAATCGGCACTTCCTGCATTGGGATTTCAACTCCCAGGTCACCTCGCGCCACCATAATACCGTCAGCAACTTTAAGAATTCGGTCAAAATTCTCTATACCTTCCCGGCTTTCAATTTTGGCAATAATATTCAGCGCTTCACCACCGTGTTTATCAAGAAAACGGCGGATCTCCATAACATCTTCAGGTTTGCGGACAAACGAGGCTGCGACAAAATCAAAACCATTTTCGATTCCGAAAATAATATCTTCTTTATCTCTTTCGGCCAATGCCGGCAAGTTAATGCTTGTGCCAGGCAAATTTATTCCTTTGTGATTGGAAATAGTACCGGAATTGCGCACACGGCAGATCACCTGGCCGTTCTCAACCCGTAGGACCTCGAGCTCTACCAGGCCGTCATCGATCAGAATAGACGAGCCTTCGGAGACATCATCAGCGATTGTGGCATAGCTAACCGGTATAAGCTTTTCAGTTCCGGGCATGTCGCCGGCCTGAACAATTACTGTATCGTTTTCGTTTAGCGTAATTGAACCATGCTCAAATACACCGGTACGGATCTCCGGTCCTTTAGTATCCAGCAAAGCCGCAATCGGCAGGTCAAGTTCCTCCCGCAGCCGCTTCAGCCGATCTATCCTCAGCCGGTGTTCTTCATGCCCGCCATGAGAGAAGTTAAACCGGGCGACATTCATACCCTGCAAGATAAGCTGACGCATGATATCGTCCTGGTCAACTGAAGGACCCATAGTACAGACAATTTTAGTTTTTCGCATAGTTACTCCAATGAAAATATCCGGCTAAGCTAATAGCCAGTTTTTTTGAGCAGCATTTACTTTGCTCAATTCAGATCTTTAATTACAGCGTGGACAGCCAGTTGATCAATGGCGCTCTGAACCAAACGCAACAGGAACAGCCAGATTATCGGAATCACCAGCGCCAGCAAAACAATAACAATTATGCCCAAAACAACACCCAAACCGCCAACAACTATGCCAACGATCATTCCTGTGCCTTGGGCCATTTCAGTGAAATAATCCGTAGTCGCGCCGATTATCGTGTTAATCAGGTCCAGCGAATCTTGCCCGACGCTGCTAGAATCAAAGTGAATCCGGTTTAAAACCTGCCTCAGCAGATACATCATACCGGCAGCAAACTTCAGAACTTGCAGGGCCAGAATGCCCAGCTTGACCGGCAAGAGCATCCGATAATAAAAATGACTGATAAACGGTGAGATAAGTGCGAGGATAATAAAAAGCACAACCAGGCTTGTTAGCGAAAAGCCCAGCAACAACGGTGATTTTTCGGGGAAAAGAACGAGGTAGAGAAGCAATAAGCTGAATGCCAAGCCGAAGGACCAATAAAATCCACGATGCTTTCTGGTTTCGAATTCTGTATCACTCCAAAGTGGTCCAAGCAAAAACCCTTCCAGAAAATCCATTAAGCTATACCCCGTCTGATATTACTATTTGCGATAACCGCACGTATTGTATCATATCTGCAATCGCATCAGCAATCGCTAAGCCAGAACTAGAAACGACCAATATACGGCAAGCGTGCCTGATTAAATATCGAAATTTGTACGAGTAATTTTTTCAATTGCAGTCCGGAAATCCGGCCAACGGCCTGGAAGCCTGTTTTCACCGCTGCGTTGATAGCAACGGCCGCTAAGTTGGATGCTTAAATGCCAGGTGAACAGTGGTTTTTGCGTTTCCTCTGTTTCTTCGGCGGACACAGGTTGTTGATCATGCAGGCTGCGCCAGCTGAGCACCCTGCAGGCTTCAAGTTGTTCTCTGAAAAGTTGAATTTGTTCACGAGTGATGGTGCGAGTAAAGTTGTTGCACCAGCGGTTGCTTTCCCGCCAGGTCAAATATCCTCTTTCTAAATCAATAAAAACAGACATCGTTCCTTTACGGTACGCACTCAGTTCAGCGGCGAGTGAAATAATTTCCTGATAGTCGCCATTCATACTCATACGCTAAGAGATCTTTACGCCGACAATGACATTGCCGCGGGTTCCGATTACAAGCGTATCGCCAAAAACAGCCGGTGATGACTCAATATTGCCGCCATTTGTTTCGCCATCTGCTTTTTTGATCTGAAGCACCTTAATCCCCTCGCCGGTTTTACCGTTGACAAGGTGGAGTTGGCTGGAGGAATCAGCCAGGAGAATATAAGCGTTACCGCCCTCATCGTAAACATCAACCGGAGAGCTCCAGGAATAGGCTTTGGTTTTGTATTCCCACACCAGCGAGCCGTCAGCTTCGTCAAACGCGGTTAATGAAGTGCCGCTGTAAACACCATTAGTCATGCAGAAATTGACAATAACCAAATTATCGATGCTCTTTTTGCCCACTATCGGTGTGCCCATAACACCGCCATTGACGTCGTCGCCGTGGTCAGCCGCATTTTTGGTGTAGGCCTTATGCGATGCTTTCCAAACTATTTCTCCAGTCAAAGCATCAAATTTGTAAAGAATAGCGTCGCCCTGATAGGTACCGACAATATCTTTTTGCCAGTCTACTTCTGTACCTGTATAAATAGCAACAGAATCACCTTTTTGAGAAATTACCGGGGTTACATCGGAGTCGTCCTCTAGCTGTGCGCTCCAGACAGGTTTCATAGTATTGAGGTCCAGGGCGTGCAGAACACCCGAGTTGTCGCTGAAATATCCCGTGTTGTTGTAAATTGCCATTGAGCTTTCTATGCCCTGCAGAATTTGATTAGGCATTTTATAACGATAGTTGGTGAACTCTGGATTGATACTGACCTTACCAGTCGCTTTATCGAAGACTGTATTCATTTTTGCCGTATACACTGTGCCGTTCTCGTTTGGGTAAAACAGTGTATCTGTAGCAGCATCGAAAATCGGCGAAGAATCGCAGGCGCCCCAACCCGGACGGAACGATTTGGGGTCATTGCCGCTATGGAAGTGCAGCAAAGACTGATCGATCAGGTTGAATATACGGAAGCCGATCCCATCAACATTCTTGTTGTTATCACCCTGCCCGACATAGAGAATCGGCCAGCCGCGGGGGTCGACAGCCGGGGTGCCTTTAATCGGGGCACCAATTTTGATCGGTTCACGTGTGTTTTTACCGTCATCCAGATCGTAGAAATAGATATTGCCGTCCATGGTGGCATAAATAACTTCCACCAAGCCTTTTTTATTGATTTTGTCCGGCACGATATTCATTAATTTCCTGACGTCTTCATCCCACTGTACTAAAAGTGGCTGGCCGGTCCAGCCAGTACCAGTCCAGGAGAAGCTCCATGAGGATGAAGGGAGACTGCCTACGCCACGGGTCCAGGCCTGAGCAAGGTTGGTCGGTGACTTGGCTAAAGAGCCAAAGGCGGCTGCGTTACGGAAATTATTGCCGCGGAAAGTGAGGACACCGGGGATTTGCTGATAACCTATCGGATTAAGCAGAGATACAGGTTCTTTCCGGTTAAAGCTGGTAATGATACTGCCGCTGCCGTTGAGAATATCGGAAGTCAGTTTGTTAGCGCTGGGGGTGCGGTTTGACGCGATTGTGCCAACCGGCTGAGCTTTTAATTCAACTACCGGCAGGAACTGAGGATTAGCAGATGCAGGCGGTATTGTCGGCACCGGTGTAGGCGCTGCAGTTGTTGTGTCTTTTTGCGAAGTTGTTGAACCGGTTGCTCCGCTACCTGTTGTACTGCTGCCTGGCTGGCTTGTTTCGCCGGGGCCTGCCAGCAACGGCGGTACATATTTTACCACGGCGACTATTACGGTGATAGCAACCAAAGCCATGACAAAGAAAAGAAAGGTGCGGGCAGTTCGGTTACGCCCCCGCCTTTTACCCGGGCGACGAACGTATACCGGTTTATTACGTAAGCTCATTAGGTGGTTATCCTCCAAACAAGGGCAGCTGATTTCACTGTATTATAGCATCTAGCCTGCCAAATACAAAAAACGCTGTTAATCGTTGGTGATGTGGGCAGCGTCTTCGTTTTGCGGTAATCCGGCCGCAATCGTCTCCAATTTTTTCAACCGATGATTCATACCTGATTTTCCAATTGGCGGATCCATGATCTCTCCCAGCTCGCGTAAGGAAAGGTGCGGATTTGCCAGGCGAGCGCGGGCAGCCTCTTGCAGTTCAGCTGAAAGCAATCCCAGGACGTTTGAATTTTCCAGTTCACGCAGCAGCTGCAGCTGGCGGGCTGAAGTGTTTGCTATCCGCTGGGCGTTGGCGTTATCGCAGTTGACTACCCGGTTGACTGTGTTGCGCATTTCTTTGTCAACCCTGAGGGATTCAAACAATAAGAGCGATACATGTGCGCCCGTCTGTAAAAGGAATTCAGCGATCAACTCACCTTCCTTGAAATAAACAACCGTATAACCATTGCGTTCCAGCAGACTGCTGCGGATATCAAGCTGTTTGAGCAAAAAGCCGATCAACTCAGCAGCCTCGGCACGATGAACAGCAAACTCCAAATGGTAGGAGCGCTTGGGTTCAGCTATAGAGCCACAAGCCAGGAAAGCGCCGCGCAGTGCTGCCCGCTGACAGCATTCGTCTTTGATCAGGTGCTCGGTCATCAGCCCCGAAACGCTGTCAAAGCCAACTAAAGCTTTCAGATCAGCAAGCAGCAGTTCCCGGGCAGACTGGCCGGTAAAATTCAGCGTCAGCAACTCGCTGCCATGACGAACATCTACAGTAAAGCCATAAAATTCTTTCATTTGCTGAATCAGATGATCGGCATAAGCAGCATGACCGGTCGCAAAAACTATGCGGTCAGGCTGAAACCTGCCGGCGCTGGTCAGACCTAAAAGCAGTTCCAGACGCAGGCAACAGGAAGCATCGGCGCTGATCTGGCAAAGTTCGTCTTTAACCTGTCGCGAAAATGATGTCGTTCGACTCGCATTATTTTTTTCTTGGGCTGATTTCTTCACAGGGTAAACGTTTGGTTTTGGCTTGGATCTTTATTGATGTCACGATGATCAACAATAGTGCGGTAGCCGGTATCCTGCAAACGCGCAGCCAAATCTTCGGCCATCGCTACCGAACGGTGTCTGCCACCGGTACAGCCGATGGCTATGGTCAGGCGTACTTTACCTTCACGGACATAATATGGCAGCGCATAGCGGATCGCCTGTTCTTGCAGATCCATAAAAGATTTGCCTTCTTCAAAGCTAAAAACGTAATCTTTTACCGGCTCGTCCAGCCCACTCAAAGTTTTGAGCTCGGCAATATAGTAAGGATTGGGCACGAAACGCACATCGATCACCAGATCACTGTCCAGAGGGATGCCGTACTTAAAACCAAAGGATTGAATCAGGATGGTCATTCGGTTTTCCAGGATATTCTCCGAAAGCAGTTCATAGAGCCGGTCACGCAGTTCGCCCGGCTTAAAGTCGGAGGTGTCGATAACAGCACTGGCCATATCCTTGATCGGCGCCAGGAGATCACGTTCCATCTGCATTGCCTTGGCGATGCTGCCGCCTTGAGCCAGCGGATGATTGCGCCGGCTTTGTTTATAGCGGCTGAGCAGCACTTTGTCGGTTGCTTCCAAATAGATGATCCGGTGCGGCACACCCATTTCTTTGATTTTTTCTACAGCGGGCCGAAAGCCCTGCAGCAAGTCAGCGCTGCGAACATCCACCACGATTGCCAGGCGGCTGATGCCGATTACAGTTGGAGTTTCAGCATTGGCGCCTTTATGGAAAGCACGCACAAGTACCGGCAGCAGCTGCGGCGGGATGTTGTCGATACAGAAGTAGCCCATGTCTTCGAGGTAATTGGCAGCCATGCTCTTACCCGCGCCGGACATACCTGTAAGGATCACCAGTTCCATTTCCATCTTGCACCTCACATAGCAAGCGCGCAATCCGGCAGGTCTTCCCTTTCAGCGGAATCCCAGTCGCCGATAAAACGCACTTCCGGAACCAGGGTTATACCGGTCTGCTGGTACACCGTTAGTTGAATATGGCGGAACAGCCTGCGGATGTCATTAGCTGTTGCCTGGTTATGATTTATCACAAAGTTTGCGTGTTTTTGGGAAACCTCGGCTCCGCCGATCCGCCAGCCCTTAAGCCCGCAGTCGGAAATAACCTTGCCGGCATAATATCCAGGTGGGCGCTTAAATGCGCTGCCGGCACTTGGCCATTCCAGGGGCTGAGAAGCAGCGCGGCGCCTGCCGTATTCGATCACAGCATCGCGGATTTCAGCAAATGGCCGCTCTGCAAGTTCAATCTTCATTCCCAGGATTACACCGCCTTCAAGCTCATCCCCATCAGAAAACACACTGCGCCGATAGCCAAAATTTAGTTCATGCGGTTTTAAGCAACGCAATTCAAGTTCCGGGGTCAGGCAGGTTACTTCGGTAATGATTTCATCAAGGCAATGGTCATAAGCGCCGGCGTTCATCATCACAGCGCCGCCGACAGTGCCGGGTATACCGGATGCGAACTCGATACCACCCAAAGAAGAACGCATCGCCACTGCCGCAAGACCTGCCAGCAGCAAGCCTGACCGGGCTTCAATCACGCCATCTGTTATTGAGTGGGTGGCAAAATGGCGGCCGAAGCTGAGCACCAGCCCGCGAATGCCGCGATCGGCGATTACAACATTAGAACCAGCGCCCAGGACAGTTACCGGGATTTCGTGTTTGCGGGCAAAATTCAGCGAGTTCAGGACTTCATCAGTAGTTTGGGGTTCGAAAAATATATCCGCTGGACCACCGACTGAAAAGGTCGAGTGGCGCGACATCGGCTCAGCGAATCGGATACGCGGTTCTGCACCGGGCAGAACAGTAGCGAAAGCTGTAAGGTCGGTCATGTAGTTGTCTCCAATTGTATAGCTGTCAGGACTGCTTTTGGCCAAAAACCCGGTCGGTGAGAGCCTTGGCGGCATTGTAGCCCATCTTTTTCTGGCGGAAATTGATGGCGGCAACCTCGACAATAATTGCCAGGTTGCGCCCGGGGCGGACAGGTATGGTTATTGACGGGACATTAATACCAAGGACTTCTGTAGTTTCCTCATTAATGCCCAGTCTTTCATAGATTTTATTTTCATTCCAAAGTTCAAGGTTGATTACAAAATCAATGTTCTCCTGCATTTTAACAGAGGAAACACCGTAAAGTTCCTTTACATCGAGGATACCTATACCACGGATTTCGATCAAGTGGCGGATTATTTCCGGTGCCCGGCCCAGCAGCGTGGTATCCGAGACGCGGCGCACTTCCACCAGGTCATCAGCGATCAGCCGATGCCCGCGCTTGACAATTTCGAGTGCGGTTTCCGATTTACCAACACCGCTCTCGCCCAGGATCAGAATGCCTTCACCGTAGACTTCAATCAGCACGCCATGCAGGCTCACCCGCGGTGCCAGTTCGACATTAAGATGTTTAACCAGGGAGCTAACAAAATTAGCGGTTGGTTCACTTGTGCGCAAAATCGGAATTTGATATTTCTCAGAACAAGCCAGCATCTCTGGCGAAGTTAAATGGTTACGGGACAGAATCAGGCAGGGAATACCTTTACTGAATAGAGCGTCGATCCGCGCCAGCCGCTCTTCGGAGCTGAGGCTGTCCAGAAAAGCGGTTTCCATATTGCCAAGGATTTGCATGCGGTCTGGGCCAAAGTGTTCAAAATAGCCAGCTAGCTGCAAGCCGGGGCGGGTAACGTCAGCGACCGAAATTAATACATCCTCGAAATTACCATAGTCAGTTATGACCTCGAGATCAAACTCAGCAATTAAGCTTTTTAGTGTAACGGATGCCATGAAAACCTACCTTCTGCCCCAGTAAAGAACTGTGCCCAGCCTGTCCGACCAGAGTACTAATAGAAAAAAAGGGCTGGAATCACCAGCCCTGGAGCGGGATACGAGATTCGGACT
>CAYPHB010000001.1:627-33866 GCA_964410445.1 uncultured Oscillospiraceae bacterium | reverse complement strand
TCATTGTGGCTTTAAGTTCAACAGGATCAATCCAGTTGTTTGTGGGACCGGCATCCTCTTTCTTTTTGGAGGCAATAAAGGTACGGTTTTCGACGCGGGCAACGTCGGAGGCATCACTGAGGAATAAAAAGCTGTTCGGACGTTTTTCCGGATTCAGTTTAACTGCCATACCGCTGTCAACCATTTTCTGCATCAGACGATCGTATTCTGCTTGTGAGCCGTCGCACCAGTAAATCTGGTCAGGTTGGCACATTGCTGCAACTTCGTCAACCCAGGCAAGCAATTTCTTGTTTTGTGTCATCTTAAAACTCCCTTCTCGTGTAGGCGATGGATCTTGAACGGATTATTTATAAGTCATTAGCTATACCGACAAATCGATTTCCGTCTAGTCTATTATAAACGCTGAAGGCCGTAAATGAAAGATGTAAAACCCAATCCGTCAAAATCAAGTCTCTGTGTTAAAATGAAAAATATCTTTTCAGAAGGGTTTCGGGCTTTTCACAACCCGAAAAATTAAATCAAGGTGATTTAGCTGTTTTAACGTTAATGCCATGGATGATAGGAACGACCATGGATGATAGGAACGAAAGGATATAAGAGTATATATGAGTCCCTGCCAAAAGCTGCCTGATTCAGATTCGGTTCTTCCGGCTGGTTCGGAGCTGGAATTTCGTCCGGCTGATTTGGAAGACTTTTCACTTTTTAAAACTTTAGCTTCCTGGTATGAGGATCCTGAAATAAGTGCGACCCTTACCCCCAACCGTTTTGCGGCAGAAATTGTCCCGCCAACAGCCGAGCAGATCTTAAGCAGTTACCGAGAGCAGAAAAAACTTGTTTGGTTCATTTTTAAAGACAACAGTTTAGTTGGAGAGGTAACACTTGATCCCGATTTTAAATATTTGAAAAAGGATTTGCCTGGGACTGCCTGGGTGAGCATAGTAATTGGCGAGCGCAAATACTGGGGGCGCGGCTACGGTACCAGAGCAATGTGTTTTCTGGAACAGCAAGCCCGGGAGCTGGGCTGCCAGCGCATCGAGCTGGGGGTTTTTGACTTTAATAAACGGGCACTGCACCTTTATTTTAAAATGGGTTTTAAGGAAATCGGCACCCTGCCTGATTTCACTCACCATGATGGCGTCTGGCATGACGATATCCGTCTGGAAAAATGGCTTTAATATTCGTCGGTCGACAGCTCAAATTTTTTCCTTAAGCAAGCCGGTGCGATACGCCGCCATCAACTCCTGCAATTCCGAAATTTGACGCGTCAGCCGACGGCCTTCGTCTGTATCTGCAACAGTAACACGTTGCGGCATGTTTTCTGTTATCCGGACTTGTGGTGAAAGGTCGGTCGGACGCTGCTCGGCATCCATGCTGAAGGGCTGATGCTCAGCCAGTGCCAGATAACGCGAGTTGTAAATCAAGGTGTAACCCGCAATGCCCGTCGTCTTTTGGTAGGCTTTGGAAATACCGCCATCGATTACATACAGCAGGCCGTCGCCTTTGATGGGGCTTTCACCTGCTTTGATCCGCACAGGCATATGCCCGTTGATGATGTGGGCGTTTTCCGGTTTCAGCCCGAATTCCCGTAAAATTTGCTCGCAGATTTCGCGTTGTGACTGCAAATCGTAATAAGGATTCATGGTTTCCTTATGCAACTCTTTATCAGTCAGGAGCAGACGTTCAAATGTTGCCATGCGCGACTTTCCGAACAACGGCGAATGAGGTCCGCACCATAAATACCAAAGAAAATCACGCGCTTTGTAGAGGGCTTGTGAATGCGGTGGTGAAAAATGGGCGTTCCTGACTCGCTTTTCAATTTCATCAAGCAGTGCTTTTCCCGAATACAACTCGCCGTCAAGATCAACTTCTTCAAAATCACCGTTTGCGGTCAGGGGAATGCAGCCGTGATAAAGCAGATTATTATTAAAGCATTTGTACATTCCACCTTCAGCGTATAAAAAACTTACGTGTCGCTGAAGCTTCTCGCTGTGGCGGAACGAGGCTGAGAGGGTGTTGATCAATTCTTCTTCGTCAGGCGTTAACGCCAAAGGATTTTCAGGGTCCACTGTCGGAAAATATGTGTCGTTCAATTGATGAACCCGGCCGTCCAGCTCAATGGTTCCGTTTCTGAAATCGGCTTTTTCAAATAGCCGCCGGTCAGCCATATCATATTCGGGATGAGCTGCCAGCAGCTGTCCCTCCACCTTGAATTGAATGACAGTAATTGCCTTGTTCATGCGGGCAGCCAGTTGTGGGTCAACCGGGTCATACTTGTTTTCATCCAGCATTTTCGGCTGATATAAACTGCAGGCATCATTGGCGTATATGTTGGTGGCAAACACTGCCAGAGAACGCAAATTAATGCCGTATCCGTCTTCCAGCAAATCAAAGTTGTTGTAGCTTATCCCCTGTCGCATTACATTGGCTATACACGCCCGGTTGCCTGCAGCCGCGCCCATCCAGAGAATGTCGTGGTTGCCCCACTGAATATCAACATCCTTAAACTCGATCAGTTCATTCATAATCAGGTCAGCCCGCGGGCCACGGTCAAAGATGTCACCGATAATATGCAGCTTGTCGATAGCAAGTTTCTGGATCAACCGGCATAGACTGGTAATGAATTCGTCCATCATTTTTGTGGCCAGCAATGACTGCACCGCGGCATCAAAATACATTGGTTTAGTTGCTGTATCCACATGCAAAAGCTCATCCAGAATTACGCTGAACCCTGTTGTCAGTTTTTTGCGAACTTGTTGCCGGGTATATTTGGCCGAAACCGCGCGGGTAACTTCCAAAAGCCGGGTTATTGTAACACGGCACCAATCCAGCATGTCGGGATTTTCTACTTCAAGCCGCGCCAGTTCTTCCTCCGGGTAATAAATCAGGTTGGACAAGGCAATGCGTTCTGCCCGGGAGACAGTTTTATCAAATAAATCGTCTACTTTGCGCCGGATAAACCCTGAAGCGCTGCGCAGTAGATGAATGAAGGCTTCATGTTCACCATGCAGGTCACTGAAAAAGTATTCTGTTCCCTTTGGCAGGCTCATCAAAGCGTTAAGGCGGACAATTTCCGCGGCAGCAGCCTGGCTGGTTGGATAATCACGCGCCAGTAATTTCAGATAATGTCGGTCAGGCATTCAGATCTCCTTCTTACTAATGCATTCAGCAAAATATCTGTTCCAGCAGGGGGGAGTGCAACCCCCTGTTTGTAGAACAGGCTGCGCATAATAACACCCATGTAATTTTAAGCTATTCAGCCTGTCCACGGCAACCTTGGCCATAAATGATATAATTGCTTAATAACAAAGTGAACATTCATTCCGGCAAGGAGGTCTTCTGCATGGCAGAAAGAAAAATTAGAATTCTCAAGAATGGACCTTATATAGTCTCAGGCTCTGTTCCTATCAATGAAAAGATCATTACTCCCCAAGGCAAGTCAGAGGTTGTTTTTACCGAGGGGCGGGTACTGCCTCAGGCCAGCACCTACTCGCTATGTCGTTGCGGTAAATCCCGCAATGCGCCCTTTTGTGACGGAACTCATACCGCAATAAATTTCGACGGCACCGAGACCGCCAGCCGTAAGCCCTATCTGGAACGCTCACATTGTATTAACGGCGAAAACATAAATGTGCGTGATGATGACCGTTGCGCCTTCGCCCGCTTCTGCCATAGTGACCGGGGTCAGGTAGGCCGTTTGATCCGCAATCCGCAGGGACGCGAGGATGACGCGGCTGCGCTCAGATGCGTACAGGAATGTCCGGCAGGCCGGCTGACAGCCTATGATAAAGAAGGTAACGAACTGGAGCCAGAGTTGGATCAGACTATTTCTATCCTTCAGGATCCTTCTGAGGATGTTTGCGGACCAATTTATGTTCAGGGGCGCATTCCAATTGAATCCGCCGATGGTGAAGTTTATGAAGTGCGCAATCGGGTAACTCTGTGCCGTTGCGGTGCATCCGACAACAAGCCTTTTTGCGATGCCCGTCATGTCCAGGCAAGATTTACCGCAATCGAGCCTGATGCTGAATGCCCTGCAGAACCGGGAAATAAAACAGCGGATTGAAGATTTTGCAAACGTAAGGATAAGAGCAACAACATGAGCCGTTTTGACAGACTTTATTATAAAGACGCCTATCTGGAAAAGTTTACAGCAATAGTTACCGCCTGCTGGCAATCTGAAGCTGATATTGAAGCCGAAGCCGAAACTGGGAACGAGGAAACTGGCAAAGGTGACGCTGGTTCAAAATATTTAATCGAATTGAGCCAAACCGCATTCTACCCCGAAGGGGGCGGTCAGCCGGCTGACACAGGCTGGCTGGCTGAAGCCCGGGTTTTCGATGTCCGGGAACAGGACGACCGGGTGGTTCACATAACCGACCGGCCGCTTCTTGTCGGTTCTGAAGTTAAAGGACAGATCGACTGGCAGCGCCGCTTTGTTTTCATGCAACAACATTCCGGCGAGCACATTCTTTCCGGGTTTATTTGCGCTGCTCACAAGTGTGACAACGTTGGCTTTCATATTGGCAGCAACGAAACAACAATGGATTTTAACTGCAAGCTGACTGCCGCTGATTTGCTACAGGTGGAAACCCTGGCTAATCAAGTGGTTTTTGCAAACCGGCCTGTGACAGTTCGTTACCCCGGCAGTATCGGCCAAACTACAAAAGAGCAAGCTGCCAATGGGCAAGCTCCTTTGGAATACAGAAGTAAAATCGAATTGGGCGAAGACGTTCGCGTTGTTTCAATCGAGGATGCTGATAATTGTGCCTGCTGCGGGCTTCATGTACGAGCAACAGGTGAGATAGGGCTGATTAAGATTATCTCAAGCCAGAATTATAAGGGCGGCGTCAGAATCAGCATTGCCTGCGGCAGCCGGGCGTTGGAAGATTACCGGCTTAAAAATGAGCAGGCTAACCTGATCTCCAGCCAGCTCTCGGTGAAAAGCACGGAACTGGGTTTAGGCGTAGAGAGGCTAAAGGCTGAAGCAGCCACACATAAAGCAAGAGCAACCAGGCTGCACCGGGCTCTGATTGAATACAAAGCCCAAGCCGCTGCTGAACTTACTGGTCCGCTTTGCTTATTCGAAGAAGATGCAACGCCGGACGACCTGCGTCAGTTTTGTCTTCGCTTAATTAAAGACCGGTCAGATGTGGTTGCGGTCTTCGCGGAAGTTTCGCAAAGTTCAGAAAAGGCAGCCGGCGCAACCGAATCGCAGGCAACTGAAACACGCTGGCGTTACTGTGTCGGCAGCAGCGTTGCCGATATGCGGGTCTTTAGCAAAAAATTGAATGCAGCCTTCAATGGCAGCGGCGGCGGCAATGAGCGCCTTGCTCAGGGCACACTCACCGGCTCGCGCACTGAGCTGGAAACCTTTATCAGCGAATAACCCCTCAAGGCTTCATATATCAGCGCATAACCTTCAAGGCTTCATACATTCCGCTTTTGTCAATCAGGTTCAAGTCGGCAACTACCTGTGCCAGCAAGCCCTCAATATTGGTAAGGTCTTCCTGCCAAAAGTCTTTATTAGCCAGGACCTTTGTCGCTAGTGTATTGTTGTCGTATTTTTTGGCTTGTTCGAAGAATTCCAGCACAACAGCGTCATCTTTAATTTCGTAGGATTCTGCAATGGTTTCCTCACCGCTCCTTATGTTTCTTGTGCCCACAAAACTGCCGTTTGGTTTGCGCTGACCGGTATAGAATTTGATGTAGGCAGCCAGTGAAAATACCAGGCGTTGTGGCAGTTTCCCGTAACAGCTATGGTATTCCAGCAAGGAAGGCAGAATCCGGGTTTGCCATTTTGAAGTTGAATTCAACGCAATAGAAAGCAGCTGGTGATCTATGAAGGGATTACGGAAACGATCGATTACCGCATTGGCGAATGCGTGCAATTCAGCCGCAGGTAAATCCAAGGTTGGAATGATCTCGTCAAACATGCAGTTTTTCAAATAATCACGGACGATGTCGTCTTCCAGGCAATCACGCACAAGATCAAAGCCCGCCAGGTACGCAGCCATTATCATGCTGGTATGAGCGCCGTTGAGGATTCTCACTTTGCGCTTTTTGTAAGGCGAATGATCGTTGGTAAAAATTACCGGCAAGCCGGCTTGGGCAAATGGCAATTCCGCAGCCAGGGAATCCGGGCCTTCAATAACCCATAAGCCAAATACTTCAGCCGTATCAAGCAGGCGGTCCACATAGCCGTTTTGCTTATTCAGTTCGTCGGCTTCAGCCTGCGGGTACCCGGTGACAATGCGGTCTACCAGGGTTGAGCAGAAAATATTTTCCTCACTGACCCACTTGGCAAATCCGTCGCCCAGCTCCCAGTCTTGAATGTATTGCTCAACGCACTTCTTCAGTTCCTGACCGTTATTTTCAATCAGCTCGCAGGAAAGAATAACAAAGCCTTTCCCCGCCTTTTTGCCGAAGCTAAGAAAACGCTCATGCAGGAAGCGGGTAAATTTGCCGGGGAAGGAGCTCGGCGGTTTATCGCCGTAACGGTCGGCAGCTACATAGGTAATGCCCGCCTCCGTGGTGTTGGAAACAATGAATCTTAAATCAGGATTGTGAGCGATTTCGAGAAAGGCTTCATATTCATCATAGGGATTAAGACAGCGGCTGATGCTGCGGATAATGCGCTTTTGTTCCACTTTTTGCCCGTTCTCAATGCCGCGCAAATACAGCGTATACAGACCGTCCTGTTCATCAATCACTGAGGCAAGACCGTTATTGATTGGCTGCACCACAACAATTTTTGACTGGTAATCGTATTTCTCATTCAGAATGTCAATGAAGTAATCGACAAAACCGCGCAGGAAATTTCCTTCTCCAAACTGGAGGAAGCGCTCTTTGCCGGCAAAAGGCTCAATAATCGACTTATTCAATTGTTGCATAAACATCCTCCGGAAATACTAGCCTTTGTCGTTGGCAGCAGGTGATTCGAAGTCATTTGCACACGTTGTTTGACATTCTATTTATACACGCTATTTGATCATCTTTTTTGTAACCTGGTATTGGGCATAGCCGCCTGAAAGGTTGTAAACCTTGCTGAAGCCATAGTTGAGCAGTATATTCTGAACGGCATTGCCGGTAACCCCGCCGTTACAATAAGTGACATACGTTTTTGCAGGGTCCAGCTGACTGATTTGCGCTCGGATTGCCGCCTGGGAAATGTTGATCGCGCCTTCCACATGGCTTTTCTCATATTGCTCGGAACTGCGCGTATCTATCACTGTCACCGATTCCGGGTCTGTTTCCAGCAGCTGAATTAGTTTTTCTGCCGGCATCAGGCCATGATGGCGTTCCAGAATGTTGCTCATAACCATACCAGTATAAATAACCGGATCCTTAGTGGTGGCAAACGGCGGTGCGTAAGCCAGGTCAATCTGAGCCAGCTCAGGCGCTGTTAGTCCTGCGGTCATTGCTGTCACGAAGACATCGAGCCTCTTGTCGACGCCTTCAAAGCCAATAATCTGAACCCCCAGTAGTTTTTTGGTTTTACGGTCGGTCATGGCCTTGATCACCATTTCCCTGCCGTTAAGATACTCAGGAATCGCCGGCTTCTTGATGTGAGCAAAGGCAACATCGTAGCCTTTAGCCTCAGCTTCATGCAGTTTAAGACCTGTAGTTCCGATATTAAGCTCAAACACTCTGAAAATTCCGGTGCCGGCTATGCCGTGATGCGTCAGGTCGCCGCCTGTAACAACATCACCAACGATGCGACCTTGTTTATTGGCAGTAGAGCCCAGCGGCCGGTAAATTGGTTTACCGTCAATTATGGAGAAGCTCTCCGCGCAGTCTCCGCAAGCATAAATATCCGGCAGGTTTGTCTGCATCCGATCATTAACCGCGATCGCCCCGGTAGGTCCTAAAACGACACCGATTGAACGCGCCAGTTCAGTATTCGGACGGATACCCGTTGCCACGATCACCAAATCGGCAGCGGCACTGGCACCATTTTCAAATTTTACTTCCTTAGCTGTGATTTCCACAGTTTTATGCCCGGGTAAAACCTCAATTCCCTGCTCCACTAAATATGCCTCCAACCGGGGCGCCATATCCGGGTCCAGCACCGGGCAAATTTGAGGAAGCAATTCAACCAAAGTGATATCAATCCCAAGATGGGCCAGGTTTTCCACCATTTCCAAACCAATAAAGCCGCTGCCGATAATTACCGCACTTTGGGGCTGGCGGTCTTCAATCAGTTTACGGATAGCTATGGCATCATTTGGAGTGCGCAGGGTGAAAACATGCGGCAGATCAATACCAGGTATCGGTGGCCGCACGGCTGTCGCACCGGTTGCCAGCACTAAAGTATCGTAGTGGTCAGTGAATTCACTATTATCTGTCAGATTGCGGACTCTAAGTGTTTTCTGCTCAGTGTCGATCGCCAGGACTTCGTGCTTAATGCGGATATCAATAGCGGATCTTGACGCAAAAAATGCCGGGTCACGTGGCGTCAGAGTCGCAATGTCTTCGACAATTCCACCAATAAAATAAGGCAACCCACAGCCGGAATAGGAGATGTGGCTGTCACGTTCATAAACGGTAATTTCCAGTGATTCGTCGTTACGACGAGCTTTTGCTGCTGCTGAGGTGCCGGCGGCAACTGCGCCGATAACCACAAGGCGTTTGGATTTGCTGTCGGTATTGTTATTCACAGGCATATTTCCTTTCATTTAATCTGCGATTTATACGTCGCAGACATCTTCACACGCGCAGGCCAATACTTCCGCTTGCAGTGTGACGTGACTGACTCCGTATTCTTCCTTTAATAATTCTGCAATTTTTTCCGTAATAGTTTGTACATCTGCCAGCGGCATGTCCTCCATTTGAACATGGGCTTCAAAAAATATCGTTTCCTCATTGATCATCCAGGTATGGATATGATGCAGGCCTCGGACGTGGTCGATAGCCAAAATGTCTTGGCGCAGTTTTTCGTAATCAAGGTTGGCGGCTGTCTGCATCAGGATACTGACAATATCGCGCAGCATCCGACCGGTTTGGATGATAATATAAACCGCGATCAGCATTGTGATTAGCGGATCAACCCAAACGACATTCCAGAAACGGATCGCCAGACCGCCTAGCAGCACACCAACCGAGGAAAGGGTATCGCTGAGTAAATGCAGATAGCTGGATTTTATGTTAAGGCTGCGATGTGAATCGCGCTCGAGCAGAAAAACACTAAGCAAATTTGCCAAAAGGCCAATAAAGGCGACAACCAACATCAAGGTGCTGTTAATTGTTTCCGGCGAGCGCCAACGGGAAATCGCTTCGAAAATAAGGAAAACAGCGATTCCCAGTAAGGCGACAGAATTAACCAGTGCGGCCAGAATTTCAATTCGTTTGTACCCATAGGAAAGCTTGGCATTTTTTGGCCGTTGAGCAATCCGATGAGCAAAGTAGCTCATGGCTACTGCCACTGTGTCACTGAGATTATGAAGGCTGTCCGAAAGCAGCGCCAGAGAACCGGAAACAAGACCGCCGATAAACTCAGCAATAGTTATTAGGGCGTTAAGCATGGTTACAAAGAATATTTTGCGTCCTGAAATTCCGTTGTGTCCATGGTTATGCATATGACCATTCTTATGTTCATGCCCTATGTTGGGTTGACGGGAGTTTTGCTTCGCTGCTGTGGTTTCAGGTTCAAGGTTGCTCATTGCTTCTTACCTTCTTCGGTTCAAGCCTATCAAGCCTATCGTTAAGCCTTCATTTTCGGTCAAGGTTATTCACTTACTTAATCATACAGCATTTTCTGCCCAACGATCACGGTGTATTTGGACTTGCGGTGTTGTATCATAATATTGAGACTTTGATTCTTTGTCGTACACTTACCATGCAATTCCTGAGGAGGTTGGTTAGATGGAAAAATTGACACAGCAGGATGTGGAACTTGTAGTCCGTACCATGGCAGATGTAGCCCTCGCCAATGAAAAGTACTTCTCTGATCTTGATGCTGTAATGGGCGATGCTGACTTTGGCACTTCCCTGGCGGACGGGTACAGAGCCCTCACAGCCGGCTGGGAAAAGCTGGATCGCAGCAGCATCAGTAGTTTCTTGCTTAGTGTTGCCACCATTATAGTCAGTAAGACAGGCGGCAGCTCCGGCCCTGTTTGGGGTACACTGTTCATGCGTTGTGGAGCAGTTGCCAAAGGCAAGGCCGAACTCATTCTGCCGGATATCATCGCCATGCTGGAATCAGCCATGCAAGGCATAACAGCCCGCGGCGGCGCAGTTCCCGGCGATAAAACACTGCTGGACGCGCTTGACGCCATCGTGAAAAGCCTGCGGCAATCTCAGTCTAATAATGTCGATTCCTTGTTGACAGCGTTTGACGCGGCAGCCGAAGCAGCATACGAAACCCGTGAAACCACAAAAGGTTGGATCGCTAAACGCGGACGCCAGTCCTTCACCGGCGAACGCAGCAGAGGGACATACGATCCGGGAATAATCGCTATGGGTGATATGGCCAAAGCAATAGCCAAGGCATTGAACGAACAAGCCTGAGAAGCAAGCGACGCATAACAATCGCATAGCTAAAGCAGCATCAAAGCCATCGTATATTACGATTCCGCAGACGAGGAGAGAAACAATGAAAAAATTCTTGAACAAGCCGGAAGATTTCGTCAAAGAAATGTTGGAAGGTGTCTGCCTTGCCAGTCATGGCAAACTCAAATTAATTCCCGAATACAATATCATCTATCGCGCAGATATGCCGAATGAAAACAAGGTGTCGATTATTCAGGGTTCAGGCAGCGGCCATGAGCCGGCGCATGTCATGATCGTGGGCAAAGGTATGCTTGACGCCGCTTGCCCGGGTAACGTGTTCGCAGCGCCGCCGATGGATTACGTGCTTGAATGCACCCGTCTGATGAACTCCCCTAAAGGCGTGCTGCACCTGATCAACAACTATCAGGGGGACCGCATGGCCTGGGACATGGCCCGGGAAATGGCGGAGATGGAGGGTATCAAGGTTGGCGTGGTTATTATTGATGACGACGTTTCTGTCCAAAACAGCCTTTATACTGTCGGCCGCCGCGGTGTTGCCGGCAACTTCTTTGTAATCAAAGCCGTTGGTGCGGCAGCAGAAGAAGGCGCGAGCCTGGAAGAACTCGTAGCCCTGGGTGAGAAAGTTAACAATCACGTGCGCAGCATGGGGGTCGCCTTATCTTCCTGCACGCCACCTGCCAAAGGTGAGCCGATTTTTGAAATCGCTGACGATGAAATGGAATTCGGTATTGGCATTCACGGGGAACCGGGCCGCAGGCGTGATAAAATCCGCACTGCCAGCGAAATTATGGACGAAGTGTTTGAAGCTGTGGCCAGTGACCTGCCGTTTAAATCAGGTGACCGCGTTGCCGTCATGATCAATGGCCTTGGCGGCACCCCTATAAGTGAGCTTTATCTGCTTTACGGCCTCGCCGCTCAAAAATGTGAAGCGAGAGGCTTGGAAATTGTCCGCGACTATGTTGGCAACTACTGCACTTCGCTGGAAATGGCCGGGTTCTCACTTACTTTACTAAAGCTGGACGCAGAGCTTGAACGGCTGATGGCGGCTGACGCGGATGCTGCTGTTCACATCTTCTGATTAATCCCTTATTCTTATATATACAAGTCAAATATATACAAGTCAAAAAATGAAATATGAAGGAGCAGCCAATCATGAATGAAACGATCAATTTAATGACCACAAACGACGGACTTGAGGGTTTTGAAGTTTATACCCGGTCCAAAATTGCCCATGGCAACAGCGAGTGGATGATGGTTCGCAAAGGCAGCGAGCGCTTCCTGGCAACCCGCGGTGATGGCCGTGAAGGTTTGCAGGGCGAAGATGTTGGCGTCTTCAGGATCTGCCCGCTGACCATCGAAAATAGCTTGGTTCTGCGCCAGAAACTGCCTCACTTGAACCCTTCACCGATCAGCGTTGACGTAATTTCGGTAGGTATGGGCGATCGTTTGGGCCGGGCTACGGTTGGCCACCTCGCTGCTATCGATGGCACAGGCGCAATGCCTGTACTGGCTCAGCAATCTGTACGCGAACTGAATCTGACCAATCGTAATTTCCCCAGCGTGCTGGCAGATGCGGTTTGGGGTGTTTTCCAATACGGTTACAAGGGAGCGTTCGGTGCCGACGGTGATCATCTGAAAACCCGTGATGCGCTCGAAGACGCTATCGCAGCTGGTTATAAGATGATCACACTTGACTGCTCTGAGCAGATTCGTAATGAAATTTATAGCTTAAGCGCCGCAGAGCGCTTTGAGCGATACAACGACCTGCCGGAAGCAGACAAGAGCTATTATCGTAAGCGTTACCTGGAGCAAGAACAATCTTTTGGCGCCATCGATGAAGAAACTTTGGTAGAAAGTGTACTTGTGTATGCTGATGCCATCCGTTTTGCCCGTGATATTTATGAAGAATACCTGGCGAACCGTCCTGATATCAGCTTTGAGGTTTCCATCGACGAAACAGATTGCGCCACCACATTATTTGCGCACGCGTTTGTTGCCACTGAACTGATCGAGCGCTATAAAGTGAAAGTAATCAGCATGGCACCGCGCTTTGTTGGCGAATTCCAAAAGGGCATCGATTACATTGGTGATCTTGAAGAATTTGACAAACAGCTTGTGGGGCACCAGGCAATCGCGCAGCAGTGGGGTTATAAAATCAGCTTCCATTCCGGCAGCGATAAGTTCGCGATTTTCCCCAGCGCCGCCAGGATCACCGGCCAGCGTTACCACCTCAAAACAGCCGGCACCAGCTGGCTGGAGTTCGTGCGTCAGCTTTCACATGATCACACCGAACTGTTCCATGAGCTGTATAATTTCAGCCTCGAAAATCTGGAAAACGCCAAAAAGAATTATCACGTAAATGTCTCTGTTGATACCTGCCCGAACATTGACATCCTTAAGCCTGACGATTACTGGAAACTGCTGGAGGACGACAACGCCCGCCAGTTGCTGCATATCAACTATGGCGGTATCCTGAACTTCGAGGAGAAAGGCGAGCTGGTGCTTAAGAAACGCTTGTACAACATCCTTGATAACGAAGAGGAAGCCTACCACCAGATTATCCGCACGCATTTCCAACGTCACCTGAAATCACTAGGGTTGATTTGAATCTGACCAGGTACTGATAAACACAAAAGCATAACTGACAATACAGAGGCCGGATCCCCCAGGAACCCGGCCTCTGTTTATGTTTGAAATTCTTATAATGATGGACTTAGCTGCCGGCAGGTTATTCCTCCGGCAGATACTTTATCAGTGTGTTGCGTACAGCGCCCTCACCGGCCACAAGCTCGGTGAAATAGCCGATTATTTTCGGGGCCAGACCGTTGGCAACCAGGTCAATGCCGAAAATTGCTTTGTTGGCGAGAATAGGATTAAGTGTAGGTCCGAACGGACCTGCATTGCCGAGGTTGATCCAGGCCAGCTTGTGTTGCAGTTCCTCCAGCATTGGATCCGGGCTCATGTTCATCTGCTCGCACCAATCGTCGCAACCCAACAGGTAGCGCAGCCAGCCGGCAATAAACAACGGGATATAAACCAGCTCCTGCAGAGCAGCCGGGCCGCCTTTAGCCAGGTAGGCTTTCATTGTTTCGCCGAAACGGATCGGAATTTTCTGGGATGTGTCGGTGGCAATCCGCTCAGGGGTATCGGGCAGGAAAGGATTGGGGAAACGTTCTTCGAGCACGGTGTTGATGAATTCTTCCGGCTTGATAATTCCTGGATCAACGACAACCGGCATTCCTTCAACATAACCGACTTTCTCCACAAAAGCCTTGAGCTGGGGGTCTTTCATACAGTCAGCAATGGTAGCCTTCCGTAACAGGCAGCCGTAAATTGCCAGTACTGTGTGCAGCGGATTTAGGCAGGTTGTAACCTTCATTGTCTCAACTTTATCCACTGTTTCACGGTCGGTGAAAATTACCCCTGCGTGCTCCAGCGGCGGACGCCCGTTAGGGAACCAATCCTCGATAACCAGGTATTGTGTGGGTTCCGCATTAACAAATGAAGCTGTGTATGTATTTTTTGCGGTGATGATGATGTCAGTGCTCTCATAACCATCGGCTATGAGGCTTTTCTGAACGACATCAGACGGTCGGGGCGTGATTTTGTCGATCATGCTCCAGGTGAAAGAAATTTTTTCACTGTTATTCAGGTAAGCAATAAAGCCGCTTTCAACCAGATTCTTATGCGCCCAGGCATTGGCAAAAGTCATAACAGCTTCATACAGGCGGGTGCCGTTATGGGCACAGTTGTCCATGCTCACCAGAGCCAACGGTTGTTCGCCAGCCATGTAGCGTTCGTTCAGCAGTTTGGTCAATAAGCTAATCATACTGCTTGGTTTTTCCGGAATGCAATCGAGGTCGGCTGCGATCCATTTAAAATAATTGCCATCTGATCCTTTTACCGCATAGCCTTTTTCGGTGATTGTAAAGCTAACCATTTGCAGTGAAGGTTGTACGAAATATTTTGCCAGTTCTTCATACTGGGCGCTGGCCTTGAGTGAATGAACAACGCTGGCGACAACTTCTTTATCGATGCTGCCATTGGCATTGAGTGAAACCATCAGGCTAAGGTTGTCGAATGGAGTATATGCCTTATCAATTATCTCCTCATCAAATGCCTCAGCTACGATAATTCCGGTTTGTGTCAGCCCTGCGTTGAGCAGCTGTTGTTGCAGAACAGCAGGAAAGACACGGAAAATGTTACCTGCGCCAAAGTGGATCCAGCCTGGTTCAGCCAGGGTGCGACTGCGCACAGTTTCAATATTATACTGCGGCAGTTTATAGCCCTTATCTGTCCATTGCTGCTGATCCTGCAGCTCCTGAAGATTAAGTTTCATGGTCAAGAACCCCCTTATGAAGAGATATTTTGTTTCCCGGAGAATATAATTACATTATGAATCACATTTGTAAGTTGAGCAATCCATACTCAAAATATCGCTAAAATTGTGTTCGTTCATTGTTTACTGATTAATTTTTCACTTTAAGGTCACAATACGCCAGCGCTGCCTCTGCTGAAAATCGCTATACTTAATTAAGCACCTGATAACAATGATAAACCGCTGCTATACCAACCTGCTAAAGAGGAGGTCTATATGTCGCCAGCAAACAAATTCAGAATCCCCTCGGAAAAACTAAGAAGGATTTGTGATTGTGAACAAGAGCTAAGTTTCTGCCTGACATCCAGAGACGTGCCGGAGCTTGACGGAGTTATAGGTCAGGAACGGGCGGTGCGTTCGATGAAATTCGGGCTCGAAATGGACGCCCCGGGTTACAATATTTTTGTCGTCGGCCCGGTGGGCACGGGCAAGAATACTTATGTTCAGTCTATTGTTACTCATACTGGAGCCCAGGGCAAAATTCCGGATGACTGGTGTTACTTTCATAATTTTGTTGATAAGGATAATCCTTTGGCTGTTGCCTTGCCTCCCGGGCAAGGCCGGGTTTTCCAGCTGGATATGGACGAGCTGGTTAGTGATCTGCGCTCTGTAATTCCCAAGGCCTTCGAGAGCAGCGACTATGAACAGCAAAAAGATCAGATCATCACCAATGCCCAAAGCAGGCTGCAGGAACCTTTTCAAGCTTTGGAAATTGAAGCGCGCGAAACCGGATTTGTGCTCAAGCAGGTACCGGGCCGTTTCCTGCTCGTACCGGCCAAGGAAGATAAAGCCTTAACCCCGGAGGAGTTTGAAAAGCTCACCATTGAAGAACGCCGCAGCTTTGAAGAGCGCGGTCAAAAGCTGGAGAAAAAGCTCGAAGAAGCTTTGCATGCCGGGCGTAATCTGGAAAAAGAAGCCAAAGAAAAAGTGATAAATCTGGAAAAGAAAATCACCATGTATGCCGCTTTGCCTCAAATTAACCGTTTGAAGGAAAAATACGCTGAGTATCCCAAGATTGTTGAGTATCTTGATAATGTGCTCAATGATGTGGAAGAGAACCACGAGATTTTTAAGGAAGTTGAAGCCCAGCCACAGGCGCAGCTGCCCTTCATGATGCCGCAGCAGGACAACGAAGAGGCGTTCACCCGCTACAAGGTGAATCTGTTTGTGAACAATGAACGGACTAAGGGCGCGCCGGTTGTGAGCGAGCCGTTCCTGTACTATTACAATCTCTTTGGTAAGGTTGAGTACCGCAATCAAATGATGGCACTGACAACAAACTTCACCATGGCTAAAGCCGGGGCTATCCACAGGGCAAATGGCGGCTACCTTATTCTTCAGGCCAAAGACGTTCTCACTGAACCGTTTGTTTGGGATACCCTGAAGCGCGCTTTAAAATACCGCCAGGCAGTTGTGGAAAATATCGGTGAACAATACCGTTATGTGCCAACCGCAACAATGCGGATGGAGCCGATTCCGCTCGATGTTAAGGTTATCCTGGTCGGCAGCCCTCTGCTTTACATGTACATGAGCATGGACGAGGATTTTCAAAAACTGTTCAAGGTGAAGGTCGATTTTGATATCGAAATGAAGCGCACAGACGACAATCTGTGCAAATACACTTCATTTGTCAGCTCAATGTGCAAAAACGAAAACCTCAAGGATTTTAATCGTCAGGCTATGGCCCGGATCGTTGAGTATGGCTCCAGGTTAGCAGGCGATCAAAATAAACTTTCGACCCGCTTTAACGACGTTGGCGAAATTGTTTATGAAGCCGAGCAGCTCGCAAAGAACGACAATTCGGAATTTGTTGAAGCCAGGCACGTTGACAAAGCTATAAGAGAAAAGAAATTCCGCTCCAACCGCATTGAAGATAAAATCCAGGAAATGATCCGCAACGGTAAAGTGCTGATCGATACTTCCGGGGCAGTAGTTGGCCAGGTTAACGGTCTCTCCGTTATTGGCATTGGCGACTACATGTTCGGACAGCCTTCACGCATTACCGCCGTAACCTACATGGGGCGCGGCGGGATTATCAACGTGGAACGCGAAACGGATATGAGCGGGAATATCCATTCCAAAGGCGTTATGACTATGTCCGGTTACCTCGGGGGCAAGTTTGCCCAGGAAGTACCATTAGGGCTGACCGCGCAAATAACTTTTGAGCAGAACTACAGTGGTGTTGACGGCGACAGCGCATCCTGCGCCGAGCTGTACGCCATTCTTTCCAGCTTGGCCGAAGTGCCGATTAAACAAAACCTGGCTGTTACCGGCTCGGTCAACCAGCTGGGTTATGTCCAGCCGATCGGCGGCGCCACTGAAAAGGTCGAAGGTTTCTTCGATGTCTGCGCTGCAGCTGGATTAACCGGCGACCAGGGCGTAATTATTCCCATTCAGAACATTGAAAACCTGATGCTGAAGGATGAGATCCTGGAAGCTGTCAATGCCGGCAAATTCCATCTCTACGCCGTAAGCCGGATCGAAGAAGGAATCGAACTGTTGACAGGCATTGAGGCCGGTGAAAAAGACGCTGAAGGGAATTACCCTGAAGGCAGTGTTTTCCGCAAGGTCAGCGACAAGGTACTCGCTTACCATAAACGGGCTGCTGCATTCGCGCGCGAGCTTGAAGGCCGCACCACAGTGGTCAAAGTGCCGGCAGAACCAGAGCCAATCCGCGATCCCGATCCCAAAATCCCGCTGCATTAAGAACTTAATTAGCCAAATGTCTCTTGGAAAAATTTAATCGAAGCTTCCGCTGCGGTTTTACTGTCCGGCAAAGGCAGGCATTCAATGCTGAGTACGCCGTTATAGCCATAATCACGGATCGCTTCTGCCAGCAGGTTAAAACGGAAACAGCCAGCGCCCGGATACCGGCGGGTATTGTCAGCAAAATGGATGTAGCCCAAGCGGTCGCCTGTATCTTTAAGGCAGTTTTCAATTGAGGCTTCTTCAATGTTGATATGAAAGGAATCGACCAGAATTAACACGTTTTCAGGAAGTTGATATTCCTCGATAAACTCAAAGACATCGCGAGAACTGTTTAGCAGATTATTTTCCAGCCGATTAGTTGCTTCAAGCAAAACAGTTACATTTTTAGTTGCCGCATAATCAGCGATTATCCGAAGATTTGCCGCCAGGCGGTCAAAATATGGTTTGCGTTCCTTGTTTTTGGGGATATTGCCTTTAATACTGCCGATGGTGATCGGACTACTGAGTAAGGCTGCTTTATCTACAAACCGGTGCAGCCGGGCCATGATCTTAGTGATAACTTCTTCCGAATCGGCTATCAGAGACAAACCTTCACCGCCATACATGCCGCCGGTGCCGATTGTTGAAATCTCCATGCCCAGATCACGACAGGCGGAAACCAGGCGCTCTGCGTCTAGCAGGTCTGGATCCGGTACGTGTATTTCAACTGTATTAAAGCCCAGTCCGGCTGCGTAAGCCATGCTTTCCACAAAATCACCGCCAAGCACCAGGGGCGCTGTAGGTGAAATTTCTTTGCCAATTGCGATCCCGTATTTCATTGTGTACCCTCCAGGTTCAGTTAATATTCTGATGTTATTGTAATAATAATACTGTTGGCTTGCCATTTCCACTAAATCAAAAGTCCAGTTCATTCCGCTGTCTCGCGGCATGTTATAATACTGCCATGACAGCACAGACGCTTTCTTACTTATTACGTTATCTCATGATCCCACTGCTGGTTATTCTTGTCTGGATCCTGCTGCGCGACGCCTTGATAACTTTACGCAGAGCAATGCGCCGTACTATCCAGCCAGCCCGGGATGTTTTCTTGCTGGGCGAAACAAGAACCGGCGCCGGGCTTTTGAATTTGCCCATTTATTCAATGACAACTATTGGCCGGGCGCAATCCAGTGATATCCGTCTGCGCAACGAAAATATCGCCCAGCGGCACGCCATGATCTACCTGTTTGATGGCGAATGGTTTTTGCGCCCGCTGACCCGAAATAATCCAGTCTTAATAAATGGCGTGCGGATAAATTCCCCGACGCCGCTTGAGGATCGGGATGAAATCACTCTCAACGACCATAAGCTGACATTTATGTACTCACCCGAGTACACTCCCCTGATGGCAGAACAGGACGCCTGGGCCAATGCCGCCTACGCTTACTCCGAAAAACGCGGAAGTACCACAAGTTATGGCGGCGCTGCACACACACCGCATCAATCTATTGCAAGCCAGAGCGTTGCCCAAACCCAGCCGGAAAGCCCAGCTGTTGATTATGAAGCGCCTCCGCCCATCGAAAATATCGAATACGCTGCTCACCGTCAGCGGCTGCCGACAACATCCTGGTTGCTTTTCAACATCTTGCTGATCGCCAGCTGCGGCATCAGCCTGTTGCTGATACCTGATTCGATCACCATTGTCACTTATTCAATCGCGATCTGGTATTTTGCTTTTTTCCTGATCAGTAATTTTTATCTGCTGGTTTTACCTCGTGCCTTTAAGGGGTTGGACCCGGTTTTGCTATTGTGTTTTCTTTTACTCACAATGATCGGTTTGATCATCCAGACACGCCTGGCGATTCCGGAAAGTATTATGGCGGCTGAAAACATTTTCGGCCCTGGTTTTCTCGGACGTTTTGCATCTGAGTTGAAAAATTTAGTCAAGGCAATCGGATCGGTTTTCGGAGGCACCGCGCCGGCAGCGCAAACAAACCTTGATCCGGTGCTTGCTGAGCAGGCAAAAGCAATTTTTTCCAACCTGAATGCACAATACATCTCAATAGCAGTCGGTTTGCTCCTGCTTGTACCAACAATCCTGTTCATTGCCCGCACCCACGGAGTCGAGTTATTCATCCCGCTATGCGCAATCGCGACACCCCTGATGCTGCTGGCAACACTGGTGCTTGGCAACGGTGCCGATTCACATGGCGCTACTTTGTGGATCAACATCGGCGGTTTTTCGCTGCAGCTGACAGAATTCGCCAAAATAACTTACCTGATAGTTGTGGCCGGTTTCTTCAAGAACCGCCCCAGCCGACGTATGCAGTTGTTCTTTGCGGCCTGGGCCGGGTTTGTCTTCTTCTTGATTATGCTGCTGCCTGATCTGGGTTCAGCTATGATTCTGCTACCCACCACTTTGCTCGTTTATGTTGTGATGACTTCGGAATATATTACTACCCTGCTGCTCCTTTTAGGTGGCACCGGCCTGGGTGCTTTAGCCATTGCTGTTTTCCCTCATGTGCAACGGCGCTTAATCGGTTGGACCACACTGTGGTCTGAAGTGAACGACAGCAACCGGCAAATTGTCTATGGTTTGCAGGCAATGGTTCGCGGCGGTCTGCTCGGGCGCGGGCTTGGCAACGGCAGCCCCGGCGGCATCCCGCTGGCATCTTCTGATATGGTTTTCTCTGTTGTGTGTGAAGAACTGGGTTTCCTAACGGGCTTAGCGATAGTTGTTGTTTTTATAATTATCTGGCTGCGGGGCACAACGATAACCGTGCTGGCACCCGACGGCTTTCGCTCCAGCCTGGCACTGGCAATCGGCACTATGCTGTTCGTTGAGGCCATTATTGTTATCGGTGGTACCACTGGTTTGATCCCGCTCACCGGTGCCACTTTGCCGATGATCGCCAAAGGCGGCAGCTCGGCGCTGGCTAAGCTGCTGATGCTGGGGATTTTGCTCGGGTTGTCTACTCAACCACGCAAAAGGCGGGTGAGTGTATGAAGCAGTTGATGCGCAATCTGAAACTGTTGCTGGTGTTATTCCTGATTGTTTCAGTTGCAATGCTGGGCGGCCTTGTGTTCCAACAGTATCGCAGCCGCAATGCCTTATATGTGGCCGCCGGCGAAAACAAAGCTGCTTTGCGCAGCCGTTACGCCCAGGCCGGTGACATTATCTCAGCAGATGGAGTTGCACTGGCTACAAGCGAAAGCGGCAGCCGCCGTTATGCCAGTGACCGCACCCTCGCTATGGCCGCGCTGCATATTGTCGGCGACTACACCCATAATATTGACAATACGATCGAAGCCCGGTATCAGGGAGTTCTGACGGGCTCGGACCGCAATTTACTACACCAGTTTTATTTGGATTTTACCGGCCGCGGCTTGACTGGCGACGATGTATATCTGACTATCGATAGTCGTCTGACTAAACAGGCTTATCAGCAGATGAAAGGACGTCGCGGTGCAATTGTGCTGCTTAATTATGAAACAGGCGCTATCCTGGCTTCAGTCAGCTCTCCCAGCACTTCGCCGCAATCTGTAATTGATTTCAAAGATATTCCTGAAGGATCGCTGTTTAATCGTGCTTTACGTGGGGTCTATGCCCCAGGGTCCTTATTCAAGATAATCACAGCATCCGCTTGGCTGAATGCTGAAAATTTTGATCCCGAACGCGTAGTAACATGCAATGGGGAATCAACTGTTTCGCCAAACGGCGCTAATGAAAGCGGCAAAGGGCACGGTGAAGTTAACCTTAGCAGTGCTTTCCGCCAGTCCTGTAATGTTTACTTTGGCGAAATCGGTGCGCAGCTGGGTGGTTCGCAGCTTGAGCTTGCGGCCAGCCGCCTCGGCTGGCTCGACCTGATCTCAGTCGATAAACTTAATACCACGCGAGGCCGGATCAGAACCGCTAACGATAATACCGCGATGTCGTGGCTGGCAATTGGCCAGCCTTCGGGTGAAACTCAGTTAAGCTCAACACCGCTGCAACTGGCCATGTTGGCCGGTGCAATCGGCAACGGCGGGGTTATGCAGACTCCCCACATTATCGATTATCTGAAAGATCCACTCAACCTGAAATACCAAAACCTGAAACCTTCAGCGCTTAAAACGGTTATGACGGCCGACGAGGCGTCAGACCTGGAAGAAATGATGCTATCAGTAGTTAACAACGGCACCGGTAGATCCGCCAGGGTAACCGGAGCCAGGATCGCCGGTAAAACCGGTACTGTTGAAGTTACCGGCCAAAAGAATAACAACGCGCTTTTTGTGGGCTATGTTGCCGATGGCAAGAAGCCACTGGCGATTGCAGTAGTGGTGGAAGAAGGTGGATCCGGCGGAAGTGAAGCGGCTCCAATAGCGGCTAACCTGTTGAAAGCTGCTTTGGCACAGTAAAACAGCTTTATGACCATCAGTAAATCGTATTAATTCCCTGACCACATGCCAATTTTGGAATTCTTTGCCTGTTGTTCCCATAACTCAAATTGGGTGGCGTATTTGTTGTCATCTCCAACTTCAATAAACTCACCGTAGCCATTTTTAATCAACACAGCGCTGAGGTTGGTACTGGCGAGCGTTGCCGGAGTAATCTCGTTCGGTATGTGCAGCCAGACATAGCGCAGTAATCGGTCATAGCGATCTGTATCAGAATTATCTTTTTCCAGATACACCGTTTTCCCTTTTAGCAAGCGTGAAGTAAATACTGTTGCCTGATCCGCGTAATATTCAGCTGGCAGTCCATTCAACGGTTTTTCGGGGGTATCAACCCCTATGAACCGCAAGGTTACCGGCTTATTATCTATCAGCACCCTCACAGTATCGCCATCAATCACCGATTCCACCACAACCTGTTCAAAGTCATAACCGTCCGTCAGGCGAAATGCGTTTGAGCTGATCGGCGCCAGTTCCACCTTTCCTTCGTGTTTCTGAACCTTACCGCTGACTTCATACTCTTCTCCAACAGTTAAAGCCAGCAAATCAACCTCGGTTTCACGGCGGATGTAAACCGGTAACTCACCTGTACTGTCGGTTAGTGTTACCAGCGCATGACCGCTGTCATAACGCCGAACCTGACTGATTATTCCTTTCACCGTAATCTCTTTGTCGAGATCACTTGAAGTTACAGCAGCCATTTCAGTCAATATCACTGGAACTGTAGTTGTAGTTGTAGTTGTAGTTGTAGTTGTAGTTGTATTGCGCGGCTTTGTTTCCGGTTCGGCACTCGGCAACAAGCAGCCGCTTAAGTTTAACGACAGCAAAAATACAAATAGAAAAAGCAAAAGCCGCCTGGATGCTTTTGAATTTCGCCGTTCGAACTGGTTACAAAATAAATATGCAGGTTTCATCAAATGCTATCTTAGCTTAATCACGAACCCTTAACAAGCAGTCGGGATTCTGCCATCAAGCCACATGTTTTGCGGCATAGCTTCTGAAGCGAAATGATGACAAGCTTTAGTCACGAATTCTCAACAGACGGGCGTTAATCGCGACAATGATCGTGCTTAATGACATAAATACTGCACCCAGCGCCGGCGAGACAACGATTCCCTGATCATAAAAAATGCCTGCTGCCAGTGGTAATGCGATTACATTATAAGCGGTTGCCCAAATCAAGTTCTGGATCATTTTACGATAAGTTGCGCGCGACAGATTCAGAATACTGACAACATCAAGCGGATCACTTCGGACCAGAATAACGTCAGCAGTCTCAATTGCAACATCTGTACCAGCGCCGATCGCGATGCCCAAATCTGCCTGAGCCAGAGCGGGCGCGTCATTGACACCATCGCCTGTCATAGCCACGCGCTTGCCTTCCTGCTGCAGATTTGTGATTATTTCTGCTTTATGCTGCGGCAGAACTTCCGCAATAACCTTATCAATTTTTACTTGTTCGGCAATGTAAGCAGCAGCACGTGGATTGTCGCCAGTAAGCATAATTGACTCAACCTGCATCTCTTTAAGCTCGGCCACAGCCTGTTTTGCTGATTCTCGAACCAGATCTGCCAAAGCCAAGGCTCCCAAAAGGATTCTGCCCTCCACTACAAAAACCACAGTCTTACCTGCCGCTGCCAGGCTGTCGAAGGCAGCTTCATCAAAAACTATTCCCTTGTCACGTACAGCGCCGGGGCTTAATATACTCAAGTTACGTTCAGCCACAGTAGCCATCAGACCTTGGCCGGTGAGGTTGCGATAATTGCTAACCGGCAATAGTTGTAGGCCTCGTTGCTCAGCTTCTCTGACAATACCGTGAGCGATTGGATGCTCGGAATTAGCTTCAATTGAATAAGCCAGCGTCAGCAATTCAGTCTCTTCAATCGCGATTGGAATTATGTCTGTCAAACCGAATTGACCCTGTGTCAGAGTTCCGGTTTTATCAAAAACAACAGCATTCAGGTTGCGGGCATTTTCGAAAGCAGCGCGATCGCGAATCAAGAGGCCTTTGTTGGCACCGATGCTGGTCGAAATAGCTGTTACCAAAGGTATCGCCAGCCCCAGCGCATGCGGGCAGGAGATAACTATTACTGTAACCGCGCGTTCAATAGCAAATTCAATCCCGCGGCCGAGCAGCATCCAGGCAGCAAAGGTGATCAGCCCGGCCGTTACTGCAACATAGAAGAGCCAGCGGGCTGCAATGTCCGCCAACCGCTGGGTATGGGATTTTGAGGCCTGGGCCTCACGCACCATGTGAATAACCTGCGAAAGAAATGTATCGTCGCCTGTTCTGCTGACGGTAAAGTTGAGAATACCGTCACCGTTGATTGAGCCGCCAATTAATTCATCACCGGCTTGCTTTTCGACTGGAACCGACTCGCCTGTGATCATCGCTTCATCAACGGCAGAATGACCAGCAAAAATTTCGCCATCAATCGGCACCTTTTCCCCAGGTTTAACCAGTACTTTGTCACCAGTTTTTAAATCGGCAAGTGGAATGTCTTTTGTGCTACCGTCAGGCTGGAGCAAATGAGCGGTTTCCGGCATAAGCTTCACAAGTTCGTCCAAAGCGCGAGAGGCGCCCATCACTGAGCGCATTTCAATCCAGTGTCCCAGAAGCATAACAACGATCAAAGTCGCAAGCTCCCAGAAGAAATCATTACCCCGGCCGATGATGATGACGAATGTGCTGTAGACGTAGGAAACAATAATCGCCAGTGCAATCAGCGTCATCATAGCGGGCGACCGTTGCTTCAGTTCGTCTACCGCTCCGGTCAAGAACGGCTTGCCGCCATAGATAAAAAGCACCGTCGACAATCCCAGCAGCAGCCAGCGGTCACCACTGAAGCTCCAGTCAACATTGAGGAACATTTGGATCATAGGAGAAAGGGCCAAAATAGGCACCATTAGAATCAGCGAAACAAAAAACCGACGCTTAAAATCTTCCACCATATGAGCATGATGATCAGTGTGGTTGTCATGGTCAGCGTGGCCGGAATGCTCATCTTGGTCAGTATGGTCTGAATGGTCATCATGTCCAGCGTGGCCGTCATGACCACCATCGTGGCCGTCATGGTCAACGTGGCCGGAATGCTCATCATGGTCTTTATGCTCAACCTTGGCAGAGTGAGCCGCATGGTCATGATTAATATGCTTATCATCAGCCATATGCTTTTTCTCCTTATCTTAATCTGACAAATCCATCAGGCAGTTAGCATGAAAGTGTCAAATAATCTGCTTTAAAAGCAAATTCTAAGAATCAAATATAAATATAATATGATTAGTTTAATTTAACAGTTTCTCCGGTTACCCGCATTTCTGACTATACGGCCTGAAACTATGAGTGCCTGCTATTGAATCACCGATATCTTTTAACCTCCGGACTATATAAAGCGCAAAAAAATATGCACCCCAGATGCCGGTTAAGCATCGTGGTGTGCATATAAAATTTATGTGACTAATTATTTCAGGTTATTTGTTGTAACTTTCTGTCGCAGCAACAGCCATCCTGATTCTGTCCATATCGATGTCAGGGGGCAAGGTGCAGTCAGCGCCGAGGTAGAAAGAATCATTGCTCATTTCGGTCAGAATCGTGTGAACTGCCGCAGTGATTTCCGCTTCAGAACCGTCGACCAGCACGCCGGAACGGTCGTCCAATCCACCCAGCAGGATTTTGCCCGGGAAAAGGTTTTTGCCTTCCGCCAGTGAAGGATTGCCGGCAAAAATGCCCCAGTTAACAACTGTGCCGGGGTAGCCCTGAAAACGTTCGAGGTTGACTTGTTCTTTACAAATGTGCAGAACATTGAAGCCTTCCAGCTTGGTTGCTGTTTCCAGGATCTCCAGCTCTAACGGGCGTACCAGTTCAGCGAATTCGCCGTCTGTATACATAAAACGTTCACCGCCGAGAGCGGCATAGTAAATGCCATCAGCGCCTGCTTCAATACTCGCTCTGGTGAGTTCCAACAAGTAATCGGCAATGTAGCGGAATGCTTGTTTCATGCCTTCAGGATTCTCGCGGTAATGTTTCACCAGAATTTGCCTATTCGCATTGTATTGGTCCATGCCGTTAATCATGTGCGAGGCACAGGCAACCACGCCGTGAATTGTGGCAACCAGAACTGCTTCACCAGCCATGGCTTCCGAAATCGCTTTTATCAGTGCCACCTGCCGTTTAAAATAAGCGGAATCAGTATCAATTGGCTGTACGTTAGACCAGTCGGCTGCTGTCTTCAGGCTGAGATCCTGAGGGATCAGGTTTTCATTCATTATTTTGCAGATATCGGTTTTGCTCTCCCGGAAAAATTCGAGATGCCTTTTAACCGCTGCATCACCAAAGAAGGCTTCTTTTTCGAAATGCAGCCAAAACCCAGAGGGAATTCTATCCGGTTTTTGCCCATTTAAAACTGCCATGACTCTTTCACGCTTGTTCATAAATCCTCCCGCAGGTTTTATTGCTAATGCTTTTCAGCTTCAATCATAATATTCAGGATTTCAATATCCGTCTCTTTCATACCTTCACGGCCCATCCGGCCCACGCTTTCGATGGTCTGCTCGATGTTTTTCTTAACCAGACCTTCACCCGGGGCAAATGTCCTGTCCTTGCGGCTCATCTCAAATGCCATAATCGCAGCGTCTACTGAGGAGGCGATTTTTGCGGCACAGGAGGGTTTGGCGCCATCACAAACAATACCGCCAACATTAGCTATTGTATTTGTGATTGTTTCGGAAATCTCTTCTATACCATAGCCGTGGAGATAGGCAATGCCGGCACCGCTGCCCGCAGCCGCGCTGACAGCACCGCAATAGGCGGAAAGACGACCGATCTGGTTTTTCTGGTGGATCGATACCAGGTTGCTGATTACCAGGGCGCGGTACATTTTTTCGAGGCCGGTATTCAGCTCAAGCGCGTATTCGATAACAGGCAGCGATACAGTAATTCCCTGATTACCGCTACCGCTGTTAATTACAACTGGCAAGGAACAGCCGCTCATTCTGGCATCAGAACCTGCAGCCGCACGTGCTTTAGCCCTGTTGCGGATATCTGAACCAAAAACTTCGATCAGGGTCCTGCCAACATTGGCACCCCAATCGTGTTTCAAGCCTTCGTCTGAAATCGCGATATTCAGTCGGATCTGATTTTCGAGCAGTTCCTTGACATCTTCGATCGCAACTTCGTTGGCAAATTCCAGAATATTCTGAATTGTCAGCTGATCGTAGTGGATTTCCGATTCACTAACATCAATATTATCGTCCAGTTCGAAGAGAATTGTCCCGTTTTTTTCAATTTTGGTTATATGGGTATGTTCAGACTTAATCTCAACGCTTGAATAATCGCCGTTTGCTTCCAACCGGGCAATAATGTGCAGGCTTTCCTTATCCTTAAGCAAGCTGACTTTACAGATACCTTTTTCCAGCAAGCTGTTTGTCTCAGCCCGATGCTTGTCCGTAATTTCTTCAAGTACTTCCAGGCCAACGTCAGCATTGCCGCCCACAGCGCCAAGTACAGCGGATGCCTCTATGCCTTTCAGCCCGCCGCTGTTAGGTACAGTGACGCCCATCACATTCTTGATAATATTGCCGCTGCACTGCATTTCAATGCGTTCCGGCATCTGGCCAAGCACCTGGCGTGCTTTGGCGGCGGCGTAAGCAACTGCGATCGGCTCTGTGCAGCCTAATGCAGGCACAAGCTCATATTTCAGTATTTTCAGGTAATTATCGTAAATGCTCCGGTCAATCATGGACACTCCTTCATGCTGATGTGAGTCTGCAGCCTACTTAGTTTTACGAGCGTATCAAATGAGAGAGGGACAATGAATGTCCCTCTGCAGCATTTGAGGATGCACGCTTATAGATGATACTCAGTTAATTATTCTTCTGACTTCTCTTCTTTGTTCTTTTTCAGAATCAGCCGACAATAGGGCTTGCCTTCTGCGACTGTACCTTCAAGTATAAAGTCAACACCGGGGATACGACTGAACATGCCACGATCGCCATCCATAGCAACGTCGCACATTTTCGCAATTAGTTCTTCGTCATCGGTCATCTTCTGCCAGCCGGCAACCAGTGGGCAGTGGAAGAAATGCTGAATCAGAACATCGTCGGTGCTTTCAATAATTTCTTTTTCAAAAACCTTGGCGTTGGGATGGTTCATAAAATATTCCGCCAGTTCTTTCAGGTCTGATTTATCCTCGAAATTCTCCAGCATTTCGTCGCCGCGGAAGCAGCCGCAACGGAAGATAGCCGGACGGCAGTACTCTTCCCAGTCATGTCCGAGCTTTGCAGCTTCGTCGTTCATCAAATAAAACCATTCTGCGCGCTGTTCAATCGCTGAACGCAGGCAATTTGTCACCTTGTCGTCTTTAATTTTCGGTTCGTTTTGAATAGCCATTTTTACCTCCCATAGTGTATCTTTTTAGTAATAATTATTGCTTGCTTATACTCCGCCTAGATAAGCCTCCTTCACCTTTTGATTATTGCACAGCTCCAGACCTGGACCTGATAAGCTGATACGTCCTGTTTCCAGACAATAGCCATAATCTGAAATTTGCAAGGCGACACGGGCGTTTTGCTCCACCAAAAGAATTGTTGTTCCCATTTCATTAATCCGTTTAATCAACTGGAATATTTCTTTGATGATCATTGGCGCCAAACCAAGGCTGGGTTCGTCGAGCATCAGCAGTCTGGGGTTGCCCATTAAAGCCCGGCCTACAGCAAGCATCTGCTGCTCGCCGCCGGATAATGTACCCGCGCTTTGCTTTTCACGCTCTTTTAAGATTGGAAAAAGCTCAAACACGGTTGCCATTGTATCTTTTACCTGGTCCTTGGACTTCACAGTAATCGCACCAAGCTTCAGGTTTTCTAATACAGACATGCGCGGAAAAACCTGTCGGCCTTCCGGAGAAAGGAATATACCGCTTTTGACAATATAATCTGAAGGTTTATTGGTGATATCATTGCCTTCAAAGGTGATTTTTCCTTTTTTGGCTTTAAGCAGCCCGGAAATTGTCTTCATTGTTGTGGTCTTGCCGGCACCGTTCGCACCAATCAAGGTCACTATACTGCCTTTTTCGACAGTAATATCAATACCTTTCAGTGCCTTGACATGGCCATAACTGACTTCCAGGCCTTCGATGGTCAAGAAGGACATATCATACCTCCTTGCCTAGATAGGCATCGATGACGTCGTTGTTCATACGGATCTCCTCTGGCTTGCCTTCAGCAATCAATAAGCCATGGTTTTGCACGTAGATTTTTTCGCAAATATTCATTACCAGTTTCATATCGTGCTCAATCAGGAAGATTGTGTAGCCAAGTTTCTTCAAGCTTCTAATGAAGTCCATCAGTTCATTGGTTTCTTGTTCATTCATGCCTGCTGCAGGCTCATCAAGCAGTAGAAGCTCTGCCCCGGTTGCCATCGCCCGGACAATTTCCAGCCGCCGCTGTGAACCGTAAGGCAAACTACCCGCTTTATCGTCTGCGAATTCTGACAGGCCAGCCAGTTCCAGAAGCTCAAGGCATCTGTTAACCGACTCTTTTTCGGCAGCGTTGCGCCTTGGCAACCTGAAAGCAGCACTGAACAAATCCGAGTTCGTGCAGGGATGATACCCGATCTGGACATTCTCCAGCACCGAAAGGTTGTTGAAAAGTCGTATGTTTTGAAATGTTCTGGCAATTCCAACCTTGGTTATTTCATGAATTTTTTTACCGGTGATTTTTTTATCCATAAAGAAGACATCGCCTTCAGTTGGATTATAAATGCCGGTTATGACGTTAAAAATCGTTGTTTTACCGGCTCCATTTGGGCCGATTAAGCCAACTATTTCGTTATCTGAAACTTGAATGTTGACTCCTGAAACAGCCAGAAGTCCACCAAATCTTTGAGTTATGTCGGAAAGCTTAAGCATGGTGCTCATGATATTACCTCGTTCCGGGGCTGATTATTCATACCATTTCATCCGTTGGACGGGATGTATTAACAGCAGGTGGCGGCGCAAACTTTTTCTTTATACCTAATAGCTGGTATAGAGTAACTCTGCCCAGCAGACCCTGCGGACGCAGGATCATCATAAAGGTTAGTGCCAGACCGTAGAAAAGCATGCGCGCTTCTGCAAGGCCTCTAAGCAGTTCCGGGACGATCGACAGCAACAGCGCGCCGATTACACTTCCCGGCAGACTTCCTAGGCCACCCAAAATTACCATGCTTAGTATGGTCAGCGACTGATCAAAGTTAAAGGAGCTGGGGTCAATAAACAACATGTAGTGAGCGTAGAACGCACCCATTAAGCCGGCAAAGGCAGCGCTAATGGTAAAAGTCATGACCTTATAGCGAAAAACGTTTACACCCATAGCAGCAGCGGCAATAGAATCTTCCCGAACCGACATTATCCCTCTGCCAACGTGAGAATTAAGGATATTGGCTATGATCACGCCGATAATAGCAACCAGAAACAAACACAGGTAGTAATAGGAGGCTACTGATTTAATCTGGATGCCGAAAATGTTCGGTCGGGCGATACCTGTTATCCCCATGGGACCGCGGGTCAGTGAAACCCAGTTCAACTCGACAATCCGCACTATTTCACAGAAGCCCAGCGTGACTATGGAAAGGTATGAACCGCTGAGATGCAATGCCGGTATGCCCAACAGCATGCCGAAAAAGGCGGAAACCAGCATAGCCATTAAAGCTGTGACCAGGAAGGGTAATTCCAAACGTTCTGAAAGGATAGCAGAAGTATAAGCTCCTATTCCAAGAAACGCAGCATGACCTAACGAGACCTGCCCCAGAAAACCTGTGACAAAGTTCAGACTGAAACTAAGGCCTACATACATCAGACTTAGTGTTCCCATGCGGACAATATACTGGTTTTTTACTACCAGCGGGAATACTAACGTAATAATTGTCAGTACCGCCAGAAAACCGATTTTGCCCCGGGTTGATGCCTTGTTCATTATCTTCATTCCATCACACCTTCATAACATTCTTTTTGCCAAGCAAGCCAGTCGGTTTTATCAGTAGAACTATTATCAGAATGATAAACGCAACTGCGTCTTTGTAGCCGGAACTAATATACCCTGCGAATAAGGACTCGATCACGCCAATGGAAAGTCCGCCAATGACAGCACCAGGAAGTATGCCAATTCCACCAAGGACAGCGGACGCAAACGTTTTCATACCCACTGTAAAACCCATCGTTAAGTCGACGTTGCCATAGTACATACCAACCATTATGCCGGCGACTGCTGCCAACGCGCTGCCCAGGAAAAAGGTAAACGTGATTATGGTATCTACATTTATCCCCATAAGCCTTGCAGCTTCTTCATTTTGTGATATTGCCCGCATTGATGAGCCGATTTTGCTTTTGTAGACCAGGAGAGAGGTCAGAACCATTAGGACCAGTAAAAGAACCAGCGTGAATATTTGCAGATATGAAATAACAGCGTTAGCCAATCTGATTCTGCCGGTTAGAATAACTTGTGGATAAACCATCGGTTCCGAACCGAAAATCAGGAAAATTATATTTTGCAGAACGGTCGAAAGACCAATTGTGCAGATCAGGTAAGAAACACGGGAAGCACCTCTGCGCCTCATGGGCAGGAGCGCAAACCGGTCAATTGAGATGCCGAACAAGCCGCATAAGCCGATTGCAGTTACAAAAGCGGCTGGTACATTGGCGAATTTGCTTAAGACTACGGCAGCCAGGTAAGCTCCGAACATAAAGACAGAACTGTGAGAAAAATTGACTAGTTCCAGAACGCCGAACACCAAAGTATAGCCGATCGCGACCAGTGCATATGAGCTGCCAATTGTAAGTCCATTTATAAATTGCTGTAAAAACATGGAACACCTGCTTATCTGTGCTGACCGGCGGTATCAGCCAATTGAATTGACTGATACCGCCCGTTCAACTTACATATACTTTCGGTATTATTTCAGTACGGGCTCTTCAAAGAAGTCGAAGGTTGAGTTATCAGCACTGGGAACCGCGATGTAGAAAACGCGAGTTACATTGCGGTCAGCTTCCAGCGTAAATTTTCCACTAATGGCATCATCAAAGTTTTTGTATTTCAGAAGGTCTGTTTTAAGACTATCTGAGTCGGTTTTCTTAACGTTATCCATGGCTAAAGTCAACATGTAAACCGCATCATAAGCACGGACGATCATGTTGTCGATATCAACTTTGTATCTTTCCTGTACCAGTTTTCTGAAAGCCTGCAGCCTGGGATCCGGATTGTCGAGGATAAAGGAAGTGACCCATCTGGCGTCTTTAGAAGCTTCCTGTCCGGCCAGTCCCAGAGTTTCAGTTTTGAACGAAGATGAAGAGACGAATACTTTGATGTCAATGTCCAGATCTTTGATTTGGCGCATGATCTGTCCGGCTTCGTTGTACTGGCAAATCAGATAAATGGTATCGGCGTCAGCCTGTTTGATTTTAGTAAGAATCGGGGAGAAGTCTTTGGTCTGACCGATAATAAAGGGTTCGTTCGCTACCAGTTCCATACCCTGAGCGGCAACTTCCTTTTTGAAAGCGTCGTCCAGTGAAAGTCCCCAGTCATTATTGGTATAGATAGCGGCGATTTTTTTGGTATCCCATTTCTGAGCACAATACTTGGCAACAAACTGCCCTTCTGTGCTATTAACGTGGGACAAACGGAAGGTGTAATCAAAGTTCTTGACATAGTCAGCGTGTGAAACGCTAGGAGAGATTGTCAGAATTTTTGCTTCGTCGAGAACCTCAGCCATGGCCATGCCGCAAGTTGAGGAGAAGGGGCCGATAACGGCAAGATAATCACCATCTGCGACAATTCTGTTGGCGATATTAACAGCTTCTTTAGGATCGTTCTTATCGTCAAAAACTGTCAGCTCGATTTTTGCGCCATTGAAAGCGCCTTTTTTGTTGTACTCTTCGAGGTATAGTTCGATACCGCGTTTGAACTGGTTGCCATACTGGGCGGAGTCACCGGTCATAGGCGCAATCAGTGCCAGCTTAAAAGGTTCACTCGATGTCGCGGTTGTGCCCGCAGTTGTTGAACCGGGCGCACTTGTGGTTGAGGCTGTTGTGCCTGCTGTTGTACCTGCGGTTGTTGTTGCAGCTCCGCAGCCGACGAGCACGAGAGCAAGAATCAGGAAAACACTTACTAAACTGAACCATTTTTTCAAATTTCTCACGTTTTTTCCTCCAATTGTTTTTTGTCTAACCATGATGGTTTGTGGCTAACCAGTAGTTAACTG
>CAYPHB010000001.1:0-617 GCA_964410445.1 uncultured Oscillospiraceae bacterium | reverse complement strand
CGGCTGCTTGCAGCATCAGTCAGCAACTGGGTGTTCCATTTTTGACTACAGATTCATAGGCAACAGCGTCAATTTCTATTAACGAGCCTCCAGGCAGGGCAGCAACCTGTAAAGCAACTCTGGCCGGTAATTGCCCCGGGAAATAAGATTTGTATACTTCATTCACCTGGGTCAGATGGTTAATGTCCGTAAGATAAATGGTCACTTTGATAATATTATCGCTGGTCAGGCCTTCAGCTTCGATTATCTGCATAATATTTTTCATCGACTGATGAGCCTGCAGTGAAATACCTGGCTCCATCTTGCCTGTCACATTGTCAATGGGCAGTTGTCCTGACACATACAAGAATTCGCCTGCCCGCCTCGCTTTCGCATAGGGGGGAGAAACTCTGGTGAGTTGATCTTGAGCAGAGAAGGCAGCCACTGACTAATCCTCCTTTCTGATTTTATTCAGATACCGGTAAATTGAAGCTTCAGAAGCTTTAAGCTTTGAAGCAACTTTACTGACAGAACCTTTCATCAAAAAAACTCCATTCTGGTAAAGCTCATTGATTATCTCCAGTTTTTCAGATTGCGAGAATCTTTCGGGCAGGAGGTTATACCGCTCAATAGCTGAT